>NZ_JBWKXO010000001.1:0-359965 GCF_059423025.1 Pseudomonas sp. GW704-F2
CTCCACAAGCACCCACACGAATTGCTTGATTCAGTTGTTAAAGAGCGGTTGGTTAAGATCTTTCGTCTCAACCGAGGCGCGCATTCTACAGCAGCCTCATTTGCTGTCAAGTGATTATTTTCAGAAGTTTTCAAAGTTTCCTTTGTAACTTCAACCACTTGCGCTTCCGATCTCTCGTTAGCGGGAGGCGAATTCTACAGCGTTACACGCTGCTGTCAACACCTCTTTTTCTCCGCTTTCGACCGAGAAGATCGAAACGTCAATAGAGCCAAACAACACCGCTCTACCAACTCCTTCCAGGCTTCGATGAACTGAAGCAGGTCGCTGTCGAATCTTGCGTAACTCTTTGTTTACCAAGGAGTTTTCCGTTTCGACTGCGCCGGAAGTGGGGCGAATTATAGACGTCCAGGATTTGCCGTCAAGGGTTAATTACGCTTTTGTTGCAGAAGGTGCTTTTTTCGCAATAAGGCGGGGAATTCGCCGCATCACCGGCGGTATCCGCAGGACAAGAAGCAGCGCACCTATAGAAGCATAGATAGCCCACTCCTTCAGATCCGCCCGCACGATCCACAACATATGCAACAAGCCAAGCCCAAGCACGCCATACACCAGGCGATGCAACTTCTTCCAACTGCTGCCCAACCGACGCTGGCTGTAGCGATTCGACGTCAGCGCCAGCACCAACAAAGACAGGAAACCCAGGGCCCCCACAATAATGTAGGGGCGCTTACTCAATTCCACCCCCAACTGCGACCAATCCAGCCCCAGAACAAACACACAATATGCCGCCAGGTGCAGCACCACATAAGCAAAGCACCACAACCCCAACTGGCGCCGCACCGCGATCCACCCTGCCCAACCGCTCAACTTCTGCAACGGTGTCATCGCCAGGGTAATCAGCAGCAGGATCAACGTGCCCAAGCCCAGCCGGTCAACCAGCACCTTGCCTGGGTCCGGCCCCAAGGCAGAACGCCACGCTTCGTACAGCCAGAGCAACGGCCATACCGCGGTGGCGATAAACACGCCGATGCGCCAGATCGGGAAACGCATCAGTAGTTCTTCCGCAGGTCGAGGCCGGTATAAAGCGCCGCCACCTCATCCGAGTAACCGTTGAACATCTGCGTCTCGCGCACATTCGGGCTGAACAGGCCACTCGGCAAGCGCCGCTCACGCGCCTGGGTCCAACGAGGGTGGTCGACCGTCGGGTTCACGTTCGCATAAAACCCGTACTCATTCGCGGCAATACTTTGCCAGGTGGTTTTCGGCTGCTCGCTCACCAAGCTGATACGCACGATGGACTTCACGCTCTTGAAGCCATACTTCCATGGCACCACCAAACGCAACGGCGCGCCATTCTGGTTAGGCAACTCGCGCCCATACATCCCCACCGCCAGAATCGCCAGGGGATTCATCGCCTCATCCAGACGCAGCCCTTCTACATAGGGCCAATCGATCAAGCCGAAACTCGAGCGCTGGCCCGGCATGCTTTTGGGGTCCTGGAGGGTTTCGAAGCGGATGTACTTGGCTTTGGAAGTCGGCTCAACCTGCTTGAGCAACGCCGAAATGGGAAAACCCATCCACGGAATGACCATCGACCACGCCTCCACACAGCGCAGACGGTAGATTCGCTCTTCCAATTGATACGGCTTCATGAAGTCTTCCAGGGCGTAACGCCCCGGCTTTGCGACCTCGCCATCGATCACGACACTCCAGGGCTCGGTCTTGAGCGAACCTGCATTCGCCGCTGGATCGCCCTTGTCCGTGCCGAACTCATAGAAGTTGTTGTAGTGGGTCGCGTCCTTGAACGGGGTGATGGCTTCGTCCTTGACGGTTACCGCCTGCCATTTCGTACCCGGCAGTTTTTCGGCAAACCAGCCTGGCGCCTTGCCTGGTTCGACATCCGCATAGCGCGCGGCATCGTCAGCGCTGGCCCAGCGCGGCAAGCTGCTGGCGGCAACACCGGCCAGCGCACCACCGAGCAAGCTACGGCGAGACAGGTAGAAGGATTCAGGAGTGACGTCCGATTCATGACAATCGGACGCTTTGGGCAATTTGATTAACATGGCAACTCCGCAGCATTGGAGAACTGATGCACCAATAGACTGCGGAGTATGGGGGAAATTACATTAAGGCAATGTTTTGTCCCGACGCAGTTGCAGCAGATACTGAACCGGCCCGGAAGCGGCATACACCAGGAACACCAGCAGCAGAATACGCGGCGGATCGCTGAAGACCACGGCGAACACCAGCACCACCGCAAGGATGGCCACGAAAGGCACGCGCCCCTTGAGGTCGAGCTCCTTGAAGCTGTTGTACTTGATGTTACTGACCATCAGCATGCCGGCGGCCGCAACCATCAAGGCCACCAGGAACGACATCTTCGATCCCTGGATGCCGTAGTCACTGAACGCCCAGACGATCCCCGCCACCACGCCCGCAGCAGCCGGACTGGCCAGGCCGATGAAGTAACGCTTGTCGGCGGTCCCCACCTGGGTGTTGAAGCGCGCCAGGCGCAGCGCGGCGCCCGCGACATAGATGAAGGCCACCATCCAGCCGACCTTGCCCATGTCACCCAGGGCCCAGGCAAACGCCAGCAACGCAGGCGCGACACCAAAGGCAACCATGTCCGACAGCGAGTCATACTCGGCACCGAAGGCGCTTTGGGTATTGGTCATGCGCGCCACGCGCCCATCGAGACCGTCGAGCACCATGGCGACGAAGATGGCGATCGCCGCAAAACCGAAGTACTTGCTGGCACTCACCGCATCACCCGCCGCCAGCGCGCTCTGGGCACTCATGGAGTTGATGATGGAGTAGAACCCGGCAAACAGGTTCGCCGTAGTGAACAGATTGGGCAGGAGATAGATGCCACGATGCCGGACCTTGCGGCCTTCCGCGTCATGCCCTTCTTCAACATGTTCATCGATCGGTAGCAGGCTATCGGCGTCAGAAGCCTGGTTTGGCTCTTCGGGACGTTCGCTCATGGACTTTACCTTGCAACGGTGTGAAAAAATTCGACAGATACTTGCGGCGAGTGTTCGCCCGCAAACGATGCAGCTTTATACCAGAACCAGCCACCCAAACGAAAAAACGCGGCCTAAGCCGCGTTTTTTCTAGATGCATCCGACTTAGTTTTTGGCTTTGTCGACGATCTTGTTGGCACCGATCCACGGCATCATGGAGCGCAGTTGCTCGCCGATGATTTCGATACCGTGAGCGGCGTTGTTACGACGCTTGGCGGTCATCGAAGGGTAGCCGGTAGCGCCTTCGCTGATGAACATTTTGGCGTATTCGCCGTCCTGAATGCGTTTCAGGGCGTTGCGCATGGCCTGACGGGACTCGGCGTTGATCACTTCCGGGCCAGTCACGTACTCGCCGTATTCGGCGTTGTTGGAGATCGAGTAGTTCATGTTGGCGATACCGCCTTCGTACATGAGGTCCACGATCAGCTTCAGTTCGTGCAGGCATTCGAAGTAGGCCATTTCCGGCGCGTAGCCGGCTTCAACCAGGGTTTCGAAACCGGCTTTGACCAGTTCAACGGTACCACCGCACAGAACGGCTTGTTCGCCGAACAGGTCGGTTTCAGTCTCGTCCTTGAAAGTGGTTTCGATGATGCCGGTACGACCGCCACCAACGCCGGCAGCGTAGGACAGTGCAACGTTCTTGGCGTTTCCCGACGCGTCCTGGTAGATCGCGATCAGGTCAGGGATACCGCCGCCTTTGACGAACTCGGAACGCACGGTGTGGCCCGGGGCTTTCGGCGCGATCATGATCACGTCGAGGTCAGCGCGTGGCACGACTTGGTTGTAGTGAATCGCGAAGCCGTGGGAGAAGGCCAGGGTGGCGCCCTTCTTGATGTTCGGCTCGATTTCGTTTTTGTACAGCGCGGACTGGAACTCATCCGGGGTCAGGATCATGACCAGGTCGGCAGCGGCAACGGCGGAAGCAACGTCAGTCACTTTCAGGCCGTGGGCTTCAGCCTTGGCAACAGTGGCCGAGCCTTTGCGCAGGCCAACAGTCACGTCAACGCCGGAATCTTTCAGGTTGCAAGCTTGCGCGTGACCCTGGGAACCGTAGCCGATGATGGCGACTTTCTTGCCCTGGATGATCGACAGGTCACAATCTTTATCGTAATAAACTTTCATGAGGTTCCTCTATATATCCAGGCCTTAAGGCCATTCACTAATTTGGGTTAGATGCTGAGTACTTTGTCGCCACGGGCAATCCCGGTGACACCACTGCGTACGGTTTCCAGAATCGAGGCCGTCCCGATCGACTGGATGAAGCTGTCCAGCTTGTCGCTTGTACCGGTCAATTGCACGGTATAAACGCTGGCGCTCACATCGACGATCTGCCCGCGATAAATGTCGGTAGTACGCTTGATCTCGGCACGTTGGGCGCCCGTGGCCTTGACTTTAACCAGCATCAGCTCGCGCTCGATGTGGGCGCTTTCCGACAGGTCGACCAGCTTGACCACTTCGATCAGCTTGTTGAGGTTTTTGGTGATCTGCTCGATCACCTCATCATGGCCCACGGTGGTCAACGTCAGGCGCGACAGGGTCGGGTCTTCGGTCGGTGCCACGGTCAGGCTTTCGATGTTGTAGTTGCGTTGCGAAAACAAGCCGACAACACGAGACAGAGCGCCGGGTTCGTTCTCCAGAAGCAGGGAGATTATGTGCCGCATGATTAGGTACGCTCCGTCTTGTTCAGCCACATGTCACGCATAGAGCCGTCTTTGATCTGCATCGGATAGACGTGCTCGCTGGTATCCACCTGAATATCGATGAACACCAGGCGATCCTTCATAGCGAACGCTTCTTCCATCTTCGGCTTCAGATCTTTCAGATCGTTGATGCGAATACCGACGTGGCCGTAAGCCTCGACCAATTTGACGAAGTCGGGCAGCGATTCCATGTAGGAATGGGAGTGACGACTACCGTAGCTCATGTCCTGCCATTGACGAACCATGCCCAACACGCCGTTGTTCAGGCACACGATCTTCACCGGGAGGCCGTACTGCAGGCACGTCGACAGTTCCTGGATGTTCATCTGGATGCTGCCTTCGCCGGTGACGCATGCAACGTCGCTGTCCGGGAAGCTCAGTTTGACACCCATGGCCGCAGGGAAACCAAAGCCCATCGTGCCCAGGCCACCGGAGTTGATCCAGCGGTTAGGCTTGTCGAACTTGTAGTACTGCGCGGCGAACATCTGGTGCTGGCCCACGTCGGAGGTCACAAAGGCATCGCCCTTGGTCACTTCGCACAGGGTCTCGATCACGGTTTGTGGCTTGATGATGCTGCCGTCGCCCTTGTCATAAGGGAACAGGCCGCGGTCACCGCGCCATTCGTCGATCTGCTTCCACCAGCTGGCGACAGCTTCTTTGTTCGGCGTCTCGCCGATTTCCTTCAGCGCAGCGACCATTTCGGTCAACACGCTTTCCACCGGACCTACGATCGGCACGTCGGCCTTGATGGTCTTGGAGATGGACGCCGGGTCGATGTCGATATGAATGATCTTGGCATTCGGGCAGAACTTGCTCGCGCCGTTGATCACCCGGTCATCGAACCGCGCACCCACGGCCAGGATCACGTCGGCGTGGTGCATGGTCAAGTTGGCGGTGTAGCTGCCGTGCATGCCGAGCATGCCGACGAACTGACGGTCCGTACCCGGGAATGCGCCGAGGCCCATCAGGGTGTTGGTCACCGGCAGGTTGAGCAGCTTGGCCAGTTCGGTCAACGGTGCGGAACCGCCGCCCAGAATCACGCCGCCGCCCGAGTACAGCACCGGGCGCTTGGCCGCCAAGAGCATTTCTGCCGCCTTGCGGATCTGCCCCGAGTGCCCACGAACGGCCGGGCTGTAGGAACGCAGCTTGGCTTTCTTCGGGAAGACGTATTCGAATTTCTCGGCCGGGTTGGTCATGTCTTTCGGGATATCGACCACTACAGGGCCCGGGCGACCGGACTGTGCGAGGTAGAACGCCTTTTTCATGATTTCCGGGATTTCCGAGGCATGCTTGATCATGAAACTGTGTTTCACGATCGGCCGGGAGATACCGATCATGTCGGTTTCCTGGAATGCATCGGTACCGACCATGGTGCTAGCGACCTGGCCGGAAATGATCACCATCGGGATGGAGTCCATATAAGCAGTCGCGATGCCGGTAATAGCATTGGTTGCGCCTGGACCGGACGTTACCAGTACCACGCCGGCTTTACCGGTGGCACGGGCATAACCGTCAGCCATATGGGTTGCAGCCTGTTCGTGGCGAACCAGGATGTGGGTAACAGCCGGTTCCTTGAACAGTGCGTCATAGACGTGCAGCAGAGCACCACCAGGGTACCCGTAGATATAGTCAACGCCTTCGTCACGCAAAAAGCGGACGAGCATCTCACCGCCAGATAAAAGCTCCACGTTGTTCACCTCTAAAACGCCAGAATACCGTCCGTTAAAAACCGACGGGTCTTAATAGGTTTACTTCTCAACAGAGCATGAGCGACGGTGGTCGCCGACTACGTCAGCACTGACTGAGCAAGTATTGGGATCGTCCCAAGTGTTGCGGGCTCTTCCCACCCAGCGCGAGGTAACGCGTTGCGGGTGTAACAGGTCGGCGCGGATGTGCGCCTCATGATCTGCTGAGCGGGCCTGCTTCTGGCAGTCCCGATACAGCGGACTTTGGATTCTTCTGTTTCAGGCCCTTCAAGTCAAGCAATAATTGCGCTTTTTTCCAACTAAGCGCATGAGAACGTAGAAGAAAGGGCTTTGAGGAGGGATAAAACTCGCCTGAATGTCGTCAAGCGGTAGAAATGTGCGCAAGACTGCCGGAAAAACCGGCAGCCAGGCAATTAACGAGCGTCGACGATCAATTGGTCGAACTTTTTCAGCGCATTGCGCAAACCCTGGCTTTCCAGCGGCCGGTCGGTGTAGACCATCTCGGCCATCTCCATGATCCCGGAAGCATTTGGCAACGGCAGGTTCTGTTCGAGGATCTGCTTCATTCGCACCAGGAAGATCCACTGCAGCCACTGGTGGAAGTCCAGGGTGTCGACCGAAAAGGGCTCGACGCTGCTGAGCGCCTCGGCGCTGGGGGACACCTCGTCCCACCAGCCCTGCAGGCGCAATTCGCGCTCAATCAGCAACAACTGTTCGGCAATCGCTGGAAAACGCACATCCATCAGAGGCTGACCTTGGCTTTCTGCCGAGCCTGGGCGGCACCGGCAGCGTCGCCTTGTGCAGCACGCGCATCACCGATCAAGGCCCACAGGCTGGCCTGCAGGTCAGGACGGCCGCTGGCCAGGGTCAGGCCACGACGGGCAAACTGTTCGGCTTGCGGCGCATCGCCCTGGGCCATCCGCACCTGGGCGAGACGATACAGCACCTGCGGTTCACGCGGCGCAACGCGCTGGGCGCGCTCGAGGCTCGACGAAGCACCGTTCAAGTCGCCACCGGCCTGCTGTTGCTGGGCAGTGGTGAGCAAGGCCAGTACCGGGCCGTCCAGTTGCTCGTCAGCCGACAGGCCGCCCGCGCTGGAGGACGACGGAATGCCGCTTGGCGTCGACGGCATGGTGTAGGTGTTCTGGTTGATCGGCGCGGCCTGGACCGGCGTGGAGTCAATCGGCCCCGACGTGCTAGGCCCTGGCGTCCACGGCTCGGCGCTGATCGGCGCCGATGTCGCGGCACCGGCGCCCGGCACCATCACCACCACACCCGAATCCTGCGGCACGGCGCGGGTCGCGGCCTGGGCAGGACGCTTGGTCACGGTCTGACGGAAACCGCCATTGGCCGAGATCCGATCGTTATTGGAGACGGTTGTGCTCGAGTCCACCACGGGAATGGAGCCGCGCTGAACGCTGGAGCAACCGCCGAGCAAAGCCAGAGCTGTAATAGCTGGAATCCACCACTTGTTCACTTGAAACCCTCTTTGCTTAATTCATCCAGCCCTTGACCCAATCCATCACCGATTCCGCGCTTGCAGGGGCACTGCCACCGCACGCGGCACCGGGAGGTGGTTCGCTGCCGCGAATATACGGCATCTGCACCGCGCCCGGACAGTTGGCATCGGAGCCCTGGCCGGTGTGCGGATCAATCCAGGCCTGCACGATGTTGTCCGGCTGCGGCATGCTCAGCGGCAACGGATCGGCCTTGCGCATGAAACTGGTCCAGACCTGCAACGCACCGGTCGCGCCGGTGAACGGCGTCTTGCCGTTGTCATCACGCCCCAGCCAGACCACGGCCAGCACATCCTGACCGAAGCCGGCGAACCAACTGTCACGCGAATCGTTACTGGTACCGGTCTTGCCCGCCAGTGTCAGGTTGGAAGGCAGGACCTTGTACACCGAGCTACCGGTACCTTCACGCATCACACGCTGCATGGCGTTCTGGATCAGGTAGATGGAGCCCGCGTCGAAACGCTGCTGAATCTGGAACGGATAGCGCTTGAGCGGCTCGCCTTCGGCCGTCAGCACGCTGCGAATGCCGCGCATCGGCGTGTTGAAACCACCGTTGGCGAGGGTCTGGTACATGGTCGCCACTTCCATCGGCGTCATGGCACCGGCGCCCAGAAGCATCGATGGGAAGGCCGGGAATTCGCGAGTGATGCCCAGGCGCGCGAGGGTCTTGAGGACGTTCGGCACGCCCACTTCGAGCCCCAGGCGCGAGGTCGAGATGTTGTAGGAATGCGCCAGCCCCTGGTACAGGAACACCGTACCGTGAGAACGACGATCGAAGTTCTGCGGGGTCCAGACCTGGCCGTCAGCACCTTTGACCGACAGCGGGTCGTCTGACAGCCAACTGGTCAAGGTGTATTTGCTCGGTTTTTCCAACGCCGTCAGGTACACCGCCGGCTTGACCAGCGAGCCGATCGGCCGCACCGCGTCCAGCGCACGGTTGAAGCCGGCGAAACTGGCCTGGCGGCTGCCGATCATGGCCTGGACTTCACCGGTTTCCGGGTTGGTCACCACCATGGCTGCTTCGACTTCGTCGGAGCCTTTACGCCCCGCCAGGCGCTTGAAGGTGTCGTTGACCGACGCTTCGGCTTTCATCTGCAGGATCGGGTCGAAACTGGTGAAGATGCGCAGGCCTTCCTCGGTCAAGTCTTCGTCGCGGTAGTCTTCACGCAACTGGCGTTTGACCAGGTCGATAAAGCCCGGGAAGGAGCTGTCCGCCAGCTTGCCGCGGGTAGTCACGCCCAGTGGCATTTTCTTCGCCGCGGCAACCTGTTCCGCCGTGGCCACGCCCTGCTGCTCCAGCACGTCGAGCACCAGGTTACGCCGCTCAAGCGCGCGCTCAGGATTGCGCCGCGGGTTGTAGTAGGACGGCCCCTTGACCATGCCCACCAGCAACGCGACCTGATGCAACTTCAGCTCGGACAGCGGCTGGCCGAAGAAGAACTGGCTGGCCAGCCCGAAACCGTGGACCGCGCGCTGGCCGTCCTGGCCGACGAACACCTCGTTGAGGTAGGCCTCAAGGATTTCCTGCTTGCTGTAATGCAACTCCAGCAGCATCGCCATCATGGCTTCGGTGAGTTTACGGGTCAGGCTGCGCTCGTTGGTGAGGTAGAAGTTCTTCACCAATTGCTGGGTCAGCGTACTGCCACCCTGGGTCATTTTGCCGCCGGAGGTGTTGACCCAGATCGCACGGGCAATGGACTTCGGCGACACGCCCCAGTGGCTGTAGAAATCGCGGTCTTCCACGGCGACCAGGGTTTCAAGCAGGTACGGCGGCACCTGATCGAGCTTGATCAGGATGCGATCTTCCAGGTTCTTCGGGTAAATCCCGCCGATCATCAACGGTTCCAGGCGCACCACGGGCAGCTTCGAGCCATTCAGCGATGACAGCTCGGCCACGTAGTCGCCGGAGAAGCGCACGCGCACCGGCTGGGGTTTTTCCAGGCCTTCATAGAACTGGAAGCCGCGGGTGTTCAAGTCCACAGTATTGCCGCTGACAGCCGCAGCGCCGGGACCATTGCTCACAGGTTCGCGGCGGTAGCCCAAGGCGTCGAGTTCGGTGAGGAAGTCATCCTTGCTCAGCTTCTGGCCGGTGAACAGCTCCAGCGGACGGGCGTACACCTTGGCCGGAATGGTCCAGCGCTTGCCGGAGAATTTTTCCTGGACCACGGCATCGAGGTACACCGCAAAGCCAGCGAGCACCACAAGACCCACCAGGCTGAGCTTGAGCGCCCAGCCCAGCCACGGGCGCAGGCCGCGGGAAGGAGGTTTTTTACGGGAACGGGGAGATCGGGTTCGAGTCATGGCGGCGGATTATACGCACTTTATCGATGATCAACATGAGCCGGACAGCGGTTTGCACAGCAGGCGTCAGCAGCCATAATGCCCGCCATGATTTCCCCTGACTTTGAAGGATCGCCCGTGAGCCAGCCCCTGATTGCCGCCCTGCAGAACCCGGCTTTATACCCCCATCCGGTTGAAGCGTTCCAAGTCATCGAGACCCATATTTCCTGGGTCATACTGACCGGCCCTTACGCTTATAAACTGAAGAAACCGGTGAACTTCGGCTTCCTGGACTTCACCAAACTGGAAGATCGCGGGCATTTCTGCAACGAAGAGCTGCGCCTGAACCAGCGCCTGACCAAAGATTTGTATCTTGAAGTGTTGCCGATCACCGGCACGGCCGAAGCGCCGCAATTGGGCGGTGACGGTCCGGTCATCGAATACGCGCTGAAAATGCGTCAATTCCCGCAAAGCCAGTTGCTCAGCACCTTGCAAGCCAACGGTGAGCTGACCAGCGCGCACATCGACGAGATGGCCAAACAGATCGCGCACTTCCACCTCACCGCACCGAAAGTGCCGCAAGAGCACCCGGCCGGCACCCCGGACGAAGTGATGGCACCGGTACGCCAGAACTTCGATCAGATCCGCCCGTTCCTCAGCGACAAAGCCGACCTGCTGCAACTCGAAGCCCTGCAAGCCTGGGCCGAAAGCAGCTTCGAACGCCTCAAGCCGCTACTGGCACAGCGCAAGCGCGATGGTTTCACCCGCGAGTGCCACGGCGATATCCACCTGGGCAATGCCACCTTGATCGATGGCCACGTGGTGATCTTCGACTGCATCGAGTTCAACGAACCGTTTCGCTTCACCGACGTATACGCCGACACCGGCTTCCTGGCCATGGACCTGGAAGACCGCGGTCTCAAATCCCTGGCACGCCGTTTCATCAGCCAGTACCTCGAACTGACCGGCGACTACCAGGGCCTGGAAGTGCTGAACTTCTATAAAGCCTACCGCGCACTGGTCAGGGCCAAAGTCGCGCTGTTCAGCATGCCCAGCGAAGCGAGCCCGGTGCAGCGCGCCACCACCCTGCGCCAGTACCGCAACTACGCCAACCTGGCGGAGAGCTACAGCATTATTCCGTCGCGCTTCCTGGCGATTACCCACGGCGTTTCCGCTGTAGGCAAAAGCCACGTGGCCATGCGCCTGGTGGAAGCCTTGGGCGCCGTTCGCCTGCGTTCGGACGTGGAGCGCAAGCGCCTGTTTGGTGAACAACAGGTGGAAAACACGCCCCAGGCCGGCATCTATGCTGCCGACGCCAGCGCGAAAACCTACGCCCGCCTGAACGAGATCGCCGAGACCGTGCTGCGCGCCGGGTTCCCGGTGGTACTGGATGCGACCTTCCTGAAACGCGCACAACGCGATGCCGCCGCCAAAGTCGCCGAAGCGACGGGTGCGCCGTTCCTGATCCTGGACTGCAATGCGCCGCAGGCCGTTATCACCAGTTGGCTGGCACAACGTCAGGCAGACAAGAATGATCCGTCTGACGCTACATTGACGATCATTGAAGAGCAGCAAGCCCAACGCGAACCGCTGACAGCCGAAGAGCTGCTGCTGAGCAAGCGCGTCGAGACCAATCAAAGCGGAACCCTCGATGCACTGGTCGAGCAAATTCGCCAGCGCATGCCTGGTCTGTAAGAAAAACTTCTTGGTCGCGTCGTCACCTTAGGCGAGCGGCCAAGCAATAGTGGCACTATAATGGCGCCATAAATCCAACAGGTGTCGCTATCATGAGTCAGCCCAAGCTTCTTGATACCCCGCTCTATTCGCTTCTGCATAAAGACGATATCCGCGGTTTCAACCAGGAACGCCCCAAAGACGGCGTCATCGACATGCGCGGTGGCGACTTCCGCGGGCTGGATCTGCGCGATCTGAACGCCAGCGGCGTGGACTTCACCGATGCGTACTTCCGTTCCGCCGATTTGCGCGGGCTGGACTTGCGCGACTGCTCACTGGAAGGCGCGAGCCTGGCCCATGCGCAGATATCGGGCACCTACTTCCCGCCGGAACTGACGGCCGACGAGATCCTCATGTCGGTCAATTTCGGCACGCGCCTGCGCTACCGCACCAAGTAACACGCCCTCCCAAGCCCCCGGTCTCGTGCAATACGGACCGGGGACTTCGCGCCTGCCCGTAATAAAACGTCGACGCCATCCTTATAAGCTTTTGCGCCATTCCTGACCAAAGAACTACGCTTTTCCTACTGAGCGCTACACTCCTTTTCAGGCTTGCCTGGTCACGACACCCACCGCACCATTCGGCCGTCGCAAGGAGGCTCGATGAACGATGAGCTGCAACACCTGAGAAACCTTGGCAAGACCTCGGCGCAATGGCTGCATGCGGCGGGCATCCACAGTGCGTCAGACCTGCGGCGCCTGGGCGCGGTCGATGCTTATCGAGCCGTTCGCACGCGTGGCTTCCGTGCCTCGAAAGTCTTGCTGTATGCAATCGAAGGGGCATTGATGGATGTGCATTGGAACGACATCCCAGCCGAACGCAAGGAGGCGCTGAACCGCCAATTGGATGCTATCTCGGCGCGCCAGAAGAATTAGATCGACGACCCCACCCGCCGCTGACAAAGATTCCGGACAAGGGCCTGTGAAAACAAATCTTGACTCTCAAATGAGAATCGTTATGATTATCACAACTGGTCGCGAGATCAGCCGATAACTGAAAGACCATTGGTTCGGACTCTCAGATTATCTCCTCATCAGGCTAATCACGGTTATTTGACCCGGCTCTTGCCGGGTCTTTTTTTGCCGGTAAAAAGCCTCAGCGCGCAATGATCAACGGATGCCCGCGCTCCGGATGCGGCTGCACCAGCACATCCAGCCCGAAGACCGCTTTGAGCGGCTCAGGCCGCAGAACCTGTGCCGGGGTATCCAGCGCATGGGGGCGGCCCGCGTCGAGCAACAGAATCCGGTCGCAGTAACGCGCCGCCAGGTTCAGGTCATGCAGAATCACCAGCACTGCTGCGCCACGGTCAGCAAAGCGGCGTATCGCCTGCAAGGTCGTGTGTTGATGCAAAGGGTCAAGCATCGAGGTCGGCTCATCCAGCAGCAACGTCTGCCCCGCCTGCCCGGGCCATAACTGCGCCAGCACCCGCGCCAGGTGAACGCGCTGCCGCTCGCCGCCCGACAAGGCCAGGTAACTGCGACCGCTCAAGTGCCCGACATCCGCGGCCTGCAACGCGGCATCGATAATCTCGTCATCCCGCACGCGCCCGGTCTGATGGGGCAAGCGGCCCATGCCGACCACCTCTTCGACACGAAAGGCGAAATCCAGGGTTGAAGCCTGCGGCAACACGGCCAGGCGTTGCGCGCGTTGCGACCCGCTCCAGTCTTTCAGTTCGTGCTGATCCAGCCACACCTGGCCTTGATCCGGGTGCAGTTCCCCGCACAACGCGCCCAGCAACGTGCTCTTGCCCGCGCCATTCGGGCCCAGTACGCCAAGCACCTGGCCGGGCAACAGGTCCAACGTGACATCCGCCAGTACGGTTTTGCGACCGCGACGAATCCTCAGCCCTTCCACTCGCAGCATCAGGCGCGCCCTCGCAACAACAGGTAAAGAAAAAATGGCGCACCAATCAACGCGGTGACGATACCGATCGGCAACTCCGCCGGCGCCAAGGCCAGGCGCGCGACCAGATCCGCCAACAGCAGCAAGCTCGCCCCCGCCAGCACCGAGGCGGGTAACAGCACGCGATGATCCGGCCCGGCCAACAATCGCACCAGGTGCGGCACCACCAGGCCGACGAAGCCGATCATCCCCGCTGCCGCCACCGCCGCGCCCACGCCCAATGCGGTGCAGAACACCAATTCGCGCTTGAGCCGCTCGACATCGACCCCGAGATGAGCGGCCTCGGATTCGCCGAGCAACAGTGCATTCAATGCCTTCGCCCGCCGCGGCAGCCACAGCGCCACGCCAGCGCTCACCAGCAGCAACGGCCACAGGCGCGAATAGCTGGCGCCATTGAGGCTGCCCAGGTTCCAGAAAGTCAGTGTGCGCAGGGTGGCGTCATCGGCCAGGTAGGTAAACAAGCCCACCGCCGAGCTGGCGAGCGCCGTGAGGGCGATGCCGGCGAGCAGCATGGTCGCGACATGGGTCTGGCCGTTGCACCGCCCCAGCCGGTAGACCAGCGCCGTCACCCCCAACCCACCGAGAAACGCGCACAACGACAACAGATACGGGCCGAACACCTCCGGCAACCCACCCAGAAACGAGCCACCGACAATGGCGAAGGCCGCACCGAGTGCCGCGCCGCTGGATACCCCGACCAACCCCGGATCCGCCAGCGGGTTGCGAAACAACCCCTGCATCGCTACGCCCGACAAGGCCAATACGCCGCCCACCGCCAGCCCCAGCAAGGTCCGCGGCAAACGGATCTGCCCGAGAATCAGCTCCGCCTGCTCCAGGCCACTGGCCTCGATCGGCACGCCCATCAGGCGCAAGGCCGCCCTGAGCGTATCCAGCAACGGCAGGCTGACCGGCCCCAGCGCCAATGAAAGCCAGATCGCCAGCACACACAACAGCGTCAGGCCGATAAACAGCGTTCGGGGTTTCACCAGCGTACTCATGGGGCAGACGTGGCCTGGGACGGATAGAAGTCGGCCGACAACTGCACCAGGCTTTGCGGCAGACGCGGCCCGAGCCCGCCGACCAGCAGCGTCGGGTCCAACTCAAACACCCGTGCCTGTTTAGCCGCCGGCGTGGACGCCAGGATCGGGTTCTCCTTGAACAAGGCCGCACGCGCCGCCTCGCCGCTCAGCGCACGGTCGGCAAACACCAGCACCTCGGGGCTCAACCCGGCCAACGACTCCATGGAAAACGGCTTATAACCGCTGTGGGTCGCCAGGTTGCGCCCGCCCGCCTGCCGCAGCATCCAGTCAGCCGCCGTGTCTTTGCCAGCAATCAGCGGCTTGCCGCCGGCATTGCCGAGCAGCATCAACACCCCCGGGGCCTTGTGTGTGGCCTGGGCTGTGGCAACCCAACGTTTCTGCCGGTCAAGCGCCTGTTCATACGCGGTAAACAATGCATGGGCCTTGGCCTCACTGCCCAACAACCTCCCCAGGTGTTCGAGGTTGCCTTTCAACGTCGGCAAATCCGGCTGCGCCGAGAACATTTCCACCTGCACCCCAGCGTTGCGAATCTGCGCCAGCACCGGCGGCGGCCCCATTTCCTCGGTGCCCACCAGGACCTGCGGGCGCAGACTGAGAATGCCCTCGGCCGACAACTGCCGCTGATAACCGACGCTCGGCAATGCCTTGAGCGAAGCCGGATGCTGGCTGGTGGTGTCGACGCCCACCAACTTCGACTCACCGCCCAGGGCCGTCACCCACTCCGATAACGCGCCGCCAGCACTCACCCAGCGTTGCGGCAGTTCCGAGGCGTGCGCCCCAGGGTTGAGCATCAGTCCGACAACAAGCGCGATAGCGCTGGCACTCAAGCGCATAACAGGGTTTCCTTCCAGGGGCGGGGCTGCTGAAACACTCATGAATGTGACAGATGCCCCTTGCCGGGCATCGTACTGAGCGCCCAGTCAGCTAACGGGCGAAGCCTGCATTTGATAATTGTTTGCATTTGAACGTCAAGGCACTTAAGGACTGGAATGAAGTTTCTCTGCCCCTCCGACACCCTCGCCCCCAACAGCAGCCGTGGTTTTGATATCGACGGGCACAAACTGCTGGCCGTGCGCCGGGATGGCATCGCCTACTTCTATCGCAATCGCTGCCCCCATCGCGGCGTCCCCCTGGAATGGCAACCCGATCACTTCCTCGACGCCAGCGCCAGCCTGATCCAATGCGCCACCCACGGCGCGTTGTTCCTGATCGAGAGCGGCGAATGCATCGCCGGCCCCTGCGCGGGTCAAAGCCTCACTGCCCTGCCCGGCCGCGAAGACGAACAGGGCCTGTGGGTAGAACTCTAGTCGCCGAGCAGCACGTCCAAGCGGCGTTCGACGTAAATTTCCTCGGCCGTGACGCGCACACCATACGCCAGCACTTCCACGCCCGCGGCCTTGGCCTCGCGCAGGGCGGCAGCGTAGGCCGCGTCGATTTCCACGGCCGGGCGCACGGCCTCGATCCCGGACAGGTTGACGCAATACAGCTGCACCGCCCGCACACCATCCCGGGCCAGGTGCGCCAGCTCGCGTAGATGCTTGGCACCGCGCTGGGTCACGGCGTCCGGAAACGCCGCAATCGAGGTGCCATCGAACCCCAGCGTCACACTTTTGACTTCGACATAGGCCGCCCCCTCGGGGTAATCCAGGCGAAAATCAATGCGGCTATTCTCCTGACCGTAAGGCACTTCACGCTTCAATGCGCTAAAGCCGTTGAGTTCGGTGATGACCCCGGCATGCAACGCCTCCTCAACCAGTTGATTGGCACGCGCCGTATTGACGCACGCGAGGCGGCCTTGAGGCGTCTCGGCAATTTCCCAGGTGCCGGGCAACTTGCGCTTGGGGTCAGTGGAGCGACTGAACCAGACCTGCCCGCCCTCGACCATGCAATTGAGCATCGAGCCGGTATTGGGGCAGTGAATGGTCAACAACTCGCCGGTAACGGTTTCGATATCGGTGAGAAAACGCTTGTAGCGGCGAATCAGCCGCGCCTCTTCGAGGGGAGGATGAAAGCGCATCAGCCCTGCCAGCTCCGCAGCCCACGGGCGATGCGCTCTACCGCCTCTTGTAGCCGATCAAGGTTTTGCGTGTAGGCAAAGCGCACATGGTGGCCGGCTTGATAACGACCGAAATCCAGCCCTGGGGTGAACGCCACATGTTCGGTCTCAAGGAAATGACGGCAAAACGCGAAGGCATCACCGCCGAACGCGCTGATATCGGCGTACAAATAGAACGCCCCTTCCGGTTCGACGGCAATACCGAAGCCCAACTCGCGCAGGGCCGGCAGCAGGAAGTCGCGACGGCGCCCGAACTCGGCACGACGCGCTTCCAGAATGCTCAGGGTTTGCGGGGTGAAGCAGGCCAACGCCGCGTACTGCGCCATGCTGGGAGCGCTGATGTAGAGGTTTTGCGCGAGCTTCTCCAACTCACCGACCGCATCGGGCGGTGCCACCAGCCAACCCAGGCGCCAGCCGGTCATGCCGAAATACTTTGAAAAACTATTCAGGACAAACGCATCATCGTCGACTTCCAGCACGCTGGCCGCCTCGGTGCCGTAAGTGAGGCCGTGGTAGATCTCGTCCACCACCAAATGGCCGTTACGCGCCTTGATGGCGCTCGACAACCCGGCCAGTTCGTCCCGCGTCAGGATGGTGCCGGTGGGGTTGGCCGGCGATGCGACCAGCGCGCCCACGCTGTCCTGGTTCCAGTGCTTGGCCACCAGGTCGGCGGTCAATTGATAACGCACGTCCGGACCCACGGGCACCAACTGCGCCGCGCCTTCCACCAGGCGCAGGAAGTGGCGGTTACATGGGTAACCCGGGTCGGCCAACAGCCAGTGTTTACCGGGGTCCACCAGCAGGCTGCTGGCCAACAGCAACGCGCCGGAGCCGCCCGGGGTGATCAGGATGCGCTCGGGGTCCACGCTCAGGCCGTAGCGTTGCTGGTAGAAACCGCTGATGGCATGGCGCAGTTCCGGCAGGCCGCGGGCTGCGGTATAGCGGGTCTTGCCATTGGCCAGCGCGGCCTGGCCGGCCTGGATGATCGGCTCGGCGGTGGTGAAATCCGGTTCGCCGATTTCCAGATGGATGACATCATGGCCTGCCGCTTGCAGCTCATTGGCTCGCGCCAGCAACGCCATGACATGAAAAGGTTCGATGGCGCGACTGCGCGCACTGTAGGGCTGAGCCATTAGCCTTCCTTAACGGTGAGGACAAAAACAGCGATTCTACCGAACCCTCGCGGTAAAACATGCTCTATTGCCTGCCAGGCCGTCCACGATGAACCCGGCAAGCGCTTGCAAAACGACTAAAATCAACCTTCGAGACGATTCATACCCAGCCACAGCGGGTTGCTGCTGTTTGCAACCCCTGCGTGATGGGCCTCGACAACCGGGAGTGGCGCACCCTGAATCTATCTGGTAAGTTCGCCCGCTTGCAGCCGCAGGGCCGGCAGGTGTCGGTGACGTTGCAATCCTGCGCAATGGATTAGAAGAGTGAGAGGCGGTCTATTCATGTCCACCCAAGCAAAGCAACAGCAATCCCCAGGCCTCAGCGGCTTCGAACCTTACGTCACGAAGGAAGGTGAGGAGTACATGGGCGAGCCCATGCGCGAGCACTTCACCAAGATCCTTAACAAGTGGAAACAAGACTTGATGCAGGAGGTCGACCGCACCGTTGACCATATGAAGGACGAAGCAGCCAACTTCCCTGATCCGGCCGACCGTGCGAGCCAGGAAGAAGAGTTCGCCCTTGAACTGCGTGCCCGTGATCGCGAACGCAAGCTGATCAAGAAGATCGACAAGACACTGCAGTTGATCAAGGACGAAGAATACGGCTGGTGCGAATGCTGCGGCATCGAAATCGGTATTCGCCGCCTGGAAGCACGTCCTACCGCCGACATGTGCGTGGACTGCAAGAACCTGGCAGAAATCAAGGAAAAACAGGTCGGCAAGTAACCCCTGCCGAGCTGAACGAATGGGGCGTACAAACGCCCCATTTTTGTTTCTGGCGTTTAGCGATTTTCCAGTAGTATCCGGCCCATGACAGCCTCTCCCTATATCGGGCGTTTCGCCCCCACGCCCAGCGGCCACCTGCACTTCGGCTCGCTGGTCGCCGCCCTCGCCTCTTACCTTGACGCCCGCGCCAACCATGGCCGCTGGCTGATGCGTATGGAAGACCTCGACCCTCCCCGCGAAGAACCCGGCGCCCAGGCGGCAATCCTGCATGCCCTGGAAAGCTATGGCTTCGAATGGGACGGTGAACTGGTCCGACAAAGCGACCGGCACGATGCCTACGCCAAGGTGCTGAACGACCTGTTCAACCACGGCCTGGCCTATGCCTGTACCTGCTCGCGCAAACAGCTGGAGCCCTACCACGGGATCTACCCGGGCTTGTGCCGTAATGCCGGTCATGAGCAGCACGATGCGGCCATCCGCCTGCGCGTCCCGGAGCTGGAGTACCACTTTACCGACCGCGTACAGGGCGAATTCCGACAACACCTGGGCCGCGAAGTGGGTGACTTCATCATCCGTCGCCGTGACGGCCTCTACGCCTACCAACTGGCCGTGGTGCTCGATGACGCCTGGCAAGGTGTTACCGACATCGTGCGCGGCGCCGACCTGCTCGACTCCACGCCGCGCCAGCTGTACCTGCAAGAATTATTGGGGCTGCGCCAACCGCGTTACCTGCACGTGCCGCTGATCGTCCAGCCGGACGGTAACAAGTTGGGCAAATCCTATCGTTCCCCGCCCTTGACCACAGACCAGGCCACGCCTTTGCTGTTGAGAGCCCTGCGCGCCCTCGGCCAACAACCCGGCGACGAACTGCTGCACGCCAGCCCACGGGAACTGCTGGATTGGGGCATTGCCCACTGGGATGCGCAGTTGATCCCGCGCACACTCACGCTGGCCGAAGCGCAGTTGCGCTGAAGGCGCTTGCAGCCGGCCAGGCATCCGTTACCATCGCCGCAGTTATTCAATCAGAGGCCAACATGTACATCTATCGCTTGGTCCTGCTGCTGGTCGTCGGGATCTACCTGTTTTCCCCCGCCATCATGGATTGGTGGATCGACGCCACGGGCGCCTGGTATCGCCCCTATCTGCTGTGGCTGATCCTGATCGTCGTGACTTTCATCCTGCAGAGCCAAAAAGATGCCGATGAGCTTTAGCCTCACCCAGATGCTGCTGATCAGCGCCGCCTACCTGGCTACGTTGTTCGGTGTCGCCTGGATCAGTGAGCGCGGAATGATTCCGCGGGCGATCATTCGCCATCCGTTGACCTACACCTTGTCCTTGGGCGTCTACGCCAGCGCCTGGGCGTTCTATGGCACGGTGGGCCTGGCCTATCAGTATGGGTATGGCTTTCTGTCCAGTTACCTCGGGGTGTCCGGGGCCTTCTTGCTGGCGCCGGTGCTGCTGTACCCGATCCTGAAGATCACCCGCACCTATCAGTTGTCGTCCCTGGCCGACCTGTTCGCCTTCCGCTTTCGCAGCACCTGGGCGGGCGCGCTGACCACGATTTTCATGCTGATCGGCGTGCTGCCCCTGCTCGCCCTGCAGATCCAGGCGGTGGCCGACTCCATCAGCATCCTGACCCGTGAGCCGGTGCAGTATCGCGTCGCCCTGGCCTTCTGCGCGCTGATCAGCCTGTTCACGATTTTCTTCGGTTCACGCCACATCGCCACCCGCGAGAAACACGAAGGCCTGGTCTTTGCGATTGCTTTCGAGTCGGTGATCAAGCTGATCGCCATCGGTGGCGTCGGCCTGTATGCGCTCTACGGCGTATTCGACGGCCCGCAACAGCTGGAGTTGTGGCTGCTGCAAAACCAGACCGCCCTCGCCGCGCTGCACACCCCGCTGCAGGAAGGCCCGTGGCGCACGTTGCTGCTGGTGTTCTTCGCCTCGGCCATCGTGATGCCGCACATGTACCACATGACGTTCACCGAGAACCTCAACCCGCGCTCGCTGGTCAGCGCCAGTTGGGGCTTGCCGCTGTTCCTGCTGTTGATGAGCCTGGCGGTGCCGCTGATCCTCTGGGCCGGCCTCAAACTGGGCGCCACCACCAACCCCGAATACTTCACCCTCGGCATCGGTATTGCGGCCAACAGCCCGGCCCTGGCGCTGCTGGCCTATGTCGGCGGGTTGTCGGCGGCCAGCGGCCTGATCATCGTCACCACGCTGGCGCTCTCCGGCATGGCGCTCAATCACCTGGTGCTGCCGCTGTACCAGCCGCCGGCCGAAGGCAATATCTACCGCTGGCTGAAATGGACCCGCCGCGCGCTGATCGTCGCGATCATCATGGCCGGCTACGGTTTCTACCTGCTGCTGGGCGCCGGGCAAGACCTGGCCAACCTGGGGATCGTCGCGTTTGTCGCCACCTTGCAGTTCCTGCCGGGGGTGTTGTCGGTGCTGTACTGGCCGACGGCCAATCGGCGCGGCTTTATCGCCGGGCTGCTCGCCGGGATTCTGGTGTGGCTGGTGACCATGTTGCTGCCGTTGGTCGGCAACCTGCAGGGTTTCTACATCCCGCTGCTGAACATGATCTACGTGCTCGACGACACCAGTTGGCACATGGCAGCGATCGCCTCGCTGGCCGCCAACGTGCTGATGTTCACCCTGATCTCGCTGTTCACCAACGCCAGCCCGGAAGAAACCAGCGCCGCCGAAGCCTGCGCGGTGGACAACGTGCGCCGCCCGCAACGCCGCGAGCTGCATGCCGCCTCGCCCCAGGAGTTCGCCACGCAACTGGCCAAGCCCCTGGGCGCCAAGGCCGCGCAAAAGGAAGTCGAACAAGCGCTGCGCGACCTCTATCTGCCGTTCGACGAGCGCCGCCCCTACGCCCTGCGCCGCCTGCGCGACCGAATCGAAGCCAACCTGTCCGGGCTGATGGGCCCCAGCGTGTCGCAGGACATGGTGGAAACGTTCCTGCCCTACAAGGCGAGCGGCGAAAACTACGTCACTGAAGACATCCACTTCATCGAAAGCCGGCTTGAGGATTACCACTCACGCCTCACTGGCCTGGCCGCCGAACTCGATGCCCTGCGCCGCTACCACCGCCAGACCTTGCAGGAACTGCCGATGGGGGTCTGCTCCCTGGCCAAGGACCAGGAGATTCTGATGTGGAACAAGGCCATGGAAGAACTCACCGGCATTGCCGCGCAACGGGTCGTGGGCTCGCGCCTCAATACCCTGGGCGACCCGTGGAAGGAACTGCTGCAAGGCTTTATCAACCTGCCCGACGAACACTTGCACAAGCAGCACCTAGCCCTCGACGGCCAGACCCGCTGGCTCAACCTGCACAAGGCGGCGATCGACGAGCCCCTGGCCCCCGGTAACAGCGGCCTGGTGTTGCTCGTCGAAGACCTGACCGAAACCCAGATGCTCGAAGACAAGCTGGTGCATTCCGAGCGCCTGGCCAGTATCGGTCGCCTGGCGGCGGGCGTGGCCCATGAAATCGGCAACCCGATCACCGGTATCGCCTGCCTGGCGCAGAACCTGCGCGAAGAGCGCGAGGAAGACGGCGAAATCACCGAGATCAGCGGGCAGATCCTCGAACAGACCAAGCGCGTGTCGCGCATCGTGCAGTCGCTGATGAGCTTCGCCCACGCCGGCGCCCATCAGAACCACGACGAAGCGGTGTGCCTGGCCGAAGTGGCACAGGACGCCATTGGGCTGCTGGCCTTGAATCGGCGCAATTTCGAAGTACAGTTCTTCAACCTGTGCGATCCGGACCACTGGGTCGACGGTGACTCCCAGCGCTTGGCGCAGGTGTTGATCAACCTATTGTCGAACGCCCGCGACGCGTCCCCCGCCGGCAGTGCGGTACGCGTCAAGAGCGAGGCTTTCGAGCACACGGTCGACCTGATCGTGGAGGACGAAGGCAGCGGCATTCCACAGAACATCAAGGACCGCTTGTTCGAACCCTTCTTCACCACCAAGGACCCCGGTGAAGGCACCGGTCTGGGCCTTGCACTGGTCTATTCCATCGTTGAAGAGCATTATGGACAAATCACCATCGACAGCCCGGCTGACACAGAAAGCCAACGCGGCACCCGTATTCGGGTGACCTTGCCGCGTCATGTCGAAGCGACGTCCGCTGTGAACTGAGACCGTCGAGAGAATTGAATCAATGCCGCACATTTTGATCGTCGAAGACGAAACCATTATCCGCTCTGCCTTGCGTCGCCTGCTTGAACGTAATCAGTACCAGGTCAGCGAAGCCGGCTCGGTGCAGGAAGCCCAAGAGCGGTTCAGTATTCCCACGTTCGACCTGATTGTCAGCGACCTGCGCCTGCCCGGCGCGCCGGGCACCGAGTTGATCAAGCTCGGCCAGGGCACCCCGGTGCTGATCATGACCAGCTACGCCAGCCTGCGCTCGGCGGTGGACTCCATGAAGATGGGCGCGGTGGACTACATCGCCAAGCCGTTCGACCACGATGAGATGCTCCAGGCCGTGGCCCGTATCCTGCGTGACCGCCAGTCGGCCAGCAGCGCTACGGCCGAACAGCGTCCCGCCGGCAAGGCGGCCAACGGCGCCGACAAGCCGGGCGTCGACAACAGCAATGGCGAGATCGGCATCATCGGCTCCTGCCCACCGATGCAGGACCTGTACAGCAAGATCCGCAAAGTGGCGCCGACGGACTCGAATGTGCTGATCCAGGGCGAGTCGGGGACCGGTAAGGAACTGGTGGCCCGCGCCCTGCACAACCTGTCCAAGCGCGCCAAGGCACCGATGATCTCGGTGAACTGCGCGGCAATCCCCGAATCCCTGATCGAGTCCGAACTGTTCGGCCACGAGAAAGGCGCGTTTACCGGCGCCAGCGCCGGACGCGCGGGCCTGGTGGAAGCGGCGGACGGCGGCACGCTGTTCCTCGACGAAATCGGCGAACTGCCCCTGGAAGCCCAGGCGCGCCTGCTGCGTGTACTGCAAGAAGGCGAAATCCGCCGGGTGGGTTCGGTGCAATCGCAGAAGGTCGACGTGCGCCTGATCGCGGCCACTCACCGCGACCTCAAGAGCCTGGCCAAGATCGGCCAGTTCCGTGAAGACTTGTATTACCGCCTGCATGTGATCGCACTCAAGCTGCCGGCCCTGCGGGAACGGGGTGCCGACGTCAACGAGATCGCCAATGCGTTCCTGTTGCGCCAGAGCGCGCGCATCAACCGTACCGACCTGCGGTTCGCCGCAGACGCCGAGCAGGCGATTCGGCACTACTCGTGGCCGGGTAACGTGCGGGAGTTGGAGAATGCGGTCGAGCGTGCGGTGATTCTGTCGGAGAGCCCGGAAATTTCCGCCGAACTGCTGGGTATCGATATAGAGCTCAGTGACCTGGAAGACGACGACTTCATCGGCCTGGCCCCGCAACAGGGCGCCGCTGGCAATACCAGCCATGAACCGACGGAAGATTTGTCACTGGAAGACTACTTCCAGCATTTCGTCCTCGAGCACCAGGACCACATGACCGAGACCGAACTGGCGCGCAAGCTGGGCGTAAGCCGTAAGTGCCTGTGGGAACGGCGCCAGCGCCTGGGCATTCCACGGCGCAAGACCGGAGTGGCCAGCGAAAGCTGAGGGCGCGCGCCCACAGGTAACACCCGCCAATGTGAAAAAACTGTTACCGCGGATATTTCGCGTAACAAAAGCCGGGGCTTACGGTAACGAAGCCCCGGCTTTTTTTTCGCCACCAAACAGCCAAAAACCCCTCAACCCCCTGATTTTGCTGGTCGGCGCAAAAGTTGGCACGCACCCTGCTATATGCTTAGTACAAAAACAATAACAAGCTTTGTACAAGACAATAAAAATAAGACGAATCGACTCACGCACAATAAAAACAACACGGCGGAGGCGCAGCTAACTGATTCTTTTGGAGAGGCGTTGCATTTGGGGCTTGCCCCGCAACCAGGCCGAGAACAACAAAAACTGCCCTAAGGCAGAGCCTGAACTGGTTGGATCGTAGATCAGCAACACAGCGACCAAAGCAATCCGTTTGCTCTTGACTCCCGATTGGGAGTGTCATGAAGGTCACACTTCATGGCGAGGGCGATCAACAAAAACAAAAAGCCCGAAACCAATAATAAAAATAGAGCACGCAACTACTTCTGGGGGAGCTTCGGCTCCCCTTGTAGTTTCCGGTATTTGACGTTTTTAGGCTTATGGCGCAAGGCCTGTAGCTTGTTCCTACACCATCCCCCGACTAAATGCTAGAATCCCGGCCCATCATGCGGTCATTCTTCGTTATGGCCGAACATTCCTTCAAACAGTGCATCCCATGCTGAAGAAGTTGTTCCAGTCATTCCGTTCTCCCTTGCGTCGAACGCAACACAAACGCAGCACGCCTGAAGTGCTCAACAGCAGCCAACATTCGCTGCAACGCGCTCAGTTCAGCCGTTATGCAGTGAACATCGTCGAACGTTTGCAGAACGCCGGTTACCAGGCTTATCTGGTGGGCGGCTGTGTACGCGACATGTTGCTCAATATCACGCCCAAGGACTTCGACGTCGCCACCAGCGCCACGCCCGAGCAAGTGCGCGCCGAGTTTCGCAATGCGCGCATCATCGGCCGCCGCTTCAAGCTGGTGCATATTCACTTTGGCCGCGAAATCATCGAGGTCGCGACCTTCCGTGCCGGTCATCCGCAAAACGATGAGGAAGAAGACACCAATCAGTCTTCCCGCAACGAAAGCGGACGCATCCTGCGCGACAACGTCTACGGCACCCTGGAAGAAGACGCGCAGCGCCGCGACTTCACCATCAACGCCTTGTATTACGACCCGGTCAGCGAGCGCATCCTCGATTACGCCAACGGCGTACACGATATTCGCAACAACCTGATCCGCCTGATCGGCGACCCGACGCAGCGCTACCAGGAAGACCCGGTACGCATGTTGCGGGCGGTGCGTTTCGCCGCGAAGCTGAACTTCGGTATCGAGCGCCACACGGCTGCACCGATTCGCGAACTGGCGCCGATGCTGCGGGAAATCCCCTCGGCGCGCCTGTTCGAAGAAGTGCTCAAGCTGTTCCTCTCGGGCTACGCCGCCGATACCTTCGAAATGCTCGTCGACCTGCAGTTGTTCGATCCCTTGTTCCCGGCGAGCGCCGAAGCACTGGAATACAACCCGACGTATACCCACACCCTGATCAGCGAAGCGTTGATCAACACCGACCTGCGCATCAAACAGAACAAACCGGTCACCCCGGCGTTCCTGTTTGCCGCCCTGTTGTGGCCGGCCTTGCCCAAACGCGTACTGCGCCTGCAAGACCGTGGCATGCCGCCGATCCCGGCCATGCAGGAAGCCGCTCACGAGTTGATCGCCGAGCAGTGCCAGCGCATCGCCATCCCGAAACGCTTCACCCTGCCGATCCGCGAGATCTGGGACATGCAGGAACGCCTGCCGCGTCGCAGCGGCAAGCGCGCCGACCTGTTGCTGGAGAACCCGCGCTTCCGTGCCGGCTACGACTTCCTGCTGCTGCGTGAAAGCGCCGGCGAGCAGACCGACGGCCTGGGCGAATGGTGGACCGACTACCAGGACGCCAATGACAGCGAGCGCCGCGAGATGATTCGTGAGCTCGGCAGCAAAGGCGATGGCGTCGGCGAAGGGCCCAAGAAGCGTCGTCGCAGCGGGAGCAAACGCAAGCGCAGTGCCGCCGATGCCTCGGGCGCCGCAGGCGAATAAACGTGGAACGCATCTACATCGGCATGGGCAGCAACCTGGCGGCCCCGGAGCAACAATTGCGCAATGCTATCGAGGCGTTGGCGCAATTGCCGGGCACTACCGTCGCCGGGGTGTCGGCCTTCTATCAAAGCGACTCCCTGCTCCCCGGCCAACCGCGCTACACCAATGCGGTCGCGGCCCTGGACAGCTGCCTGGCGCCACTGGAACTGCTCGATGCGCTGCAAGCCATCGAGAACGACCAGGGCCGCGAACGCCTTGAACGTTGGGGCCCACGCACGCTCGACCTGGATATCCTGCTGTTCGGCGACCGCCTGATCGACGAACCACGCCTGCAAGTGCCGCACTATCAGATGCACCTGCGCGCCTTCGTGCTGTACCCGCTGGCCGAACTGGCCCCAGCCACCCTGCAATTGCCCGATGGCCGGCGCCTCAGCGACCTGCTCGCAGCCTGCCCGTTTGTCGGCCTGGAACGCATGCCTGCGCTCAGCACCCAGCGTTGATCCGCCACTGCTGAATCGCATCAGTAACAGCGGTAACACCACCGTCGTAACAATGCGGTAACACATGCAATTGACTTCCCGTGTCCTCCTCACGACTATAGGCGTCCCGCTGCCGCCAACCGGCGCTAAAGGGCGCAATCCAGGCCTTATAAGCACTGCTCTCAAGAAAGTGCGCCTGTATAAACGAAGACTCATGCGCGTTACTCGCTGTTTCCAAGCGCCTGAACGAGGACCCTTTTCATGCCAGACGTTACCCTGACCACCTTGCAGAGCCTCAAGCTCAAAGGTGAAAAAATCGCTATGCTGACCTGCTATGACGCCACCTTCGCCCACGCCTGCTGCCAAGCCGGTGTCGAGGTGTTACTGGTGGGCGACTCCCTCGGCATGGTGCTTCAAGGGCATGACAGCACCCTGCCCGTCACCACGGATGAACTTGCGTACCACACCGCCAGCGTCAAGCGCGGTAACGACGGCGCCTTTATCATCGCCGACCTGCCGTTCATGGGTTACGCCACCGTCGAACAGACCTTCCACAACGCCGGCAAATTGATGCAAGCCGGCGCGCACATGGTCAAGGTCGAAGGGGCCGCCTGGCTCGCCGAGTCGATCCGCATGCTGGCTGAACGCGGTGTACCGGTGTGCGCACACATGGGCCTGACGCCGCAGTCCGTGAACATCCTCGGCGGCTATAAAGTCCAGGGTCGCAACGAAGCCCAGGCGCGCCAGATGCGTGCCGATGCCATCGCCCTGGAACAAGCCGGTGCCGCGATGATCCTGCTCGAATGCGTGCCCAGCGAACTGGCCGCGGAAATCACCCATGCGGTCAAAGTGCCGGTGATCGGCATTGGCGCCGGGTCGGCCACCGACGGCCAGGTCCTGGTGCTGCACGACATGCTCGGCCTGTCGATAACCGGCCGGGTACCGAAGTTCGTGAAGAACTTCATGACCGGCCAGGACAGCATCCACGCCGCGTTGAGCGCATACGTCGCCGAAGTCAAAGGCGTGACCTTCCCAGGCGCCGAACACGGATTCTCTGCATGAACACCGTAAAAACCCTACGTGAACTGCGGGCCGCCGTTACCCATGCCCGCAGCGCCGGCAAACGCATCGGCTTTGTGCCCACCATGGGCAACCTGCACAGCGGCCACGCGGCCCTCGTGGCCAAGGCGGCCCAACAGGCGGATTTCGTGGTCGCGAGCATCTTCGTCAACCCGCTGCAATTTGGCGCCGGCGAAGACCTGGACAAGTACCCGCGCACCCTCGCCGCCGACCAGGAAAAACTCCTGCAAGCCGGCTGCAACCTGTTGTTCGCGCCAAGCGTCGAGGAAATGTACCCCAGCGGCATGACCGGCCAGACCCGCGTCAGCGTGCCGCAATTGTCCGAAGGTCTGTGCGGCGCCAGCCGTCCTGGGCACTTTGAAGGTGTGGCCACGGTGGTCAACAAGCTGTTCAACATGGTCCAGCCGGATATGGCCGTGTTTGGCCAGAAGGACTACCAGCAACTGGCCGTGATTCGCGCCATGGTCCATGACCTGAACATGCCGATCCAGATCATCGGTGAACCGACCATGCGCGCAGAGGATGGCCTTGCGCTGTCATCGCGCAACGGTTACCTCAGCGCCGAGCAGCGGACCGTCGCGCCGGCGTTGTACCGCAGCCTGAGTCAGATTGCCGCCGCCATCAAAGGCGGCGACCGCGACTTCGCCAAACTGCGTGCCGAACAGGTCCAGCAGATCGAAGCCGCCGGCATGCGCGTGGATTACCTCGAAGTGCGCCAAGGCGTCCACCTGCGCCCGGCCACGGCCGAGGATCGTGATGTAGTGATCCTGGTCGCGGCCTACCTGGGCGCGACGCGTCTGATCGACAACCTGCATCTGCCCCTCGACTGACCCCCTGCCCGTTGCCCAGCCTGATGCGCCGGTATAAAAAAGTACCGGCCACAGCGCAGACAAAGCCAAGACATATCGACACGCTAGGTTTAATGTATTCGCCCTGCGCTATGGTTAGCGCTGTCCGGAACCCATTGCTTGATGAAAGACTGGATGTTTCGGGCTTTGAAGTGTCCTAAAGGCAGTCCCCGTAATAAAAGGAAACCCGCAGCGATGGCGTACTACCGCACCCCTCATGACGTTACCGCTCTGCCCGCCTGGCGAGCGCTCAATCAACATCGCCAAGCCATGCAGGATTTCAGCATGCGCGACGCGTTCAACGCCGATCCTCAGCGTTTTTCCCAATTCACCTTGAGCAGCTGCGGGCTTTTCCTCGATTACTCGAAAAACCTGATCACCAGCGAAACCCGCAACCTGCTCGTGGACCTGGCCAAGGAAGTCGACCTTAAAGCCGCGATCGACGCGCTGTATGCCGGCGAGCCGGTGAACTCGTCCGAGGGTCGCCCTGCCCTGCACACCGCTCTGCGCCGCCCGGTGGGCGACAAGTTGTCGGTCAACGGCGTGAACATCATGCCGGACGTACACAAGGTGTTGAACCAGATCACCGACCTCGTGGGCCGCATCCACGACGGCCTGTGGCGCGGCTACACCGAGAAGCCGATCACCGACGTGGTGAACATCGGCATCGGTGGCTCGTTCCTCGGCCCGGAGCTGGTCTCCGAAGCGTTGCTGTCCTACGCCCACAAAGGCGTGCGCTGCCACTACCTGGCGAACATCGACGGCAGCGAGTTCCACGAGCTGACCATGAAGCTGCGCGCCGAGACCACGCTGTTCATCGTCTCGTCGAAATCCTTCAACACCCTCGAAACCCTGAAAAACGCCCAGGCCGCCCGCGCCTGGTACCTGGCCCAGGGCGGCTCGGAAGCCGAGCTGTATCGCCACTTCATCGCCGTATCGAGCAACAACGCGGCCGCCGTGGCCTTCGGCATCCGCGAAGAAAACATCTTCCCGATGTGGGACTGGGTCGGCGGCCGTTACTCGCTGTGGTCGGCCATCGGCCTGCCCATCGCCCTGGCCATCGGTATGTCGAACTTCAAGGAACTGCTGTCCGGTGCCTACACCATGGACCAGCATTTCCAGAACGCGCCGTTCGAACAGAACATGCCGGTGCTGCTCGGCCTGCTGGGTGTGTGGTACGGCAACTTCTGGGGCGCGCAGAGCCATGCGATCCTGCCCTACGACCACTACCTGCGTAACATCACCAAACACTTGCAACAGCTGGACATGGAATCCAATGGCAAGAGCGTGCGCCAGGACGGTACGCCGGTGTCCACCGATACCGGCCCGGTGATCTGGGGCGGCGTGGGCTGCAACGGTCAGCACGCGTACCACCAATTGCTGCACCAGGGCACCCAGTTGATCCCGGCCGACTTTATCGTGCCGATCGTCAGCTTCAACCCGGTCTCCGACCACCATCAGTGGCTGTACGCCAACTGCCTGTCCCAGAGCCAGGCGCTGATGCTCGGCAAGACCCGCAGCGAAGCCGAAGCCGAGCTGCGCGACAAGGGCCTGCCGGAAGCCGACGTGCAGAAGCTGGCCCCGCACAAGGTGATCCCGGGCAACCGTCCGAGCAACACCCTGGTGGTCGAGCGCATCAGCCCGCGGCGCCTGGGCGCACTGGTCGCGATGTATGAACACAAAGTGTTCGTGCAAAGCGTGATCTGGGGCATCAACGCCTTCGACCAATGGGGCGTGGAGCTGGGCAAGGAACTGGGCAAGGGCGTCTACAACCGCCTGACCGGCGCCGAAGAAAGCCTGGCCGACGATGCGTCGACCCAGGGCCTGATCAACTACTTCCGCGGTCGTCACCGCGGCTGATGTCGGTCACACAGGGCCGGCGTCCATTCGGACGTCGGCCTTGAACCCGCCCCCGACTGGGTGCATCTTTATGACTTGTCGCAAAAACAAGAATAAGGATCGCTCATGTTCGATATCAGCATGTTTCCCATCGCCGATGCCGTCCGCCGGGCTGCGCAACTGAGTCAAGAGGACTATCAGCGCCTCTATCGCCAATCCATCGAACAGCCGGACACGTTCTGGGCCGAACAGGCCAGGCGCTTTCTCGACTGGACCACGCCCTGGCACACCGTCAATACCTCGGACATCCAGACCGGCGCCACCCAATGGTTTGCCGGCGGCCAATTGAACGTCAGCTACAACTGCATCGACCGCCACCTGGCGCAACGCGCCGAGCAACCGGCCTTCATCTGGGAGGGCGATGATCCGACAGCATCTTCCACCATCACCTACCGCCAACTGCATCAAAACGTCAGCCGCCTGGCCAATGTGCTGAAAAGCCGTGGCGTGAAAAAAGGCGACCGGGTGTGCATCTACATGCCGATGATTCCGCAAGCGGCCTACGCCATGCTCGCCTGTACGCGGATTGGGGCGGTGCATTCGGTGGTGTTTGGCGGTTTTTCACCCGACGCCCTGCGCGACCGTATTCTCGACGCCGACTGCCGCACGGTGATCACCGCCGATGAAGGCGTGCGCGGCGGCAAGCCGGTGGCGTTGAAACAAAATGTCGACAAGGCCCTGGCCAGTTGCCCGAACGTCAGCACCGTGCTGGTGGTAGCGCGCACCGGGGCCGCCGTGAACTGGAGCGAAGGCCGCGACCTCAACTATCAACAAGCCGTGGATGCCGCCAGCGATGACTGCCCACCCGAGCCGATGGGCGCCGAAGACCCGCTGTTTATCCTCTACACCTCCGGCAGCACCGGCAAACCCAAGGGCGTGCTGCACACCACCGGCGGCTACCTGCTGCAAGCCGCGATGACCTTCAAGTACGTGCTCGACTACCGCTACGGCGAAGTGTTCTGGTGTACCGCCGATGTGGGCTGGGTCACCGGCCACAGCTACATCGTGTACGGCCCGCTGGCCAACGGCGCCACCTCGCTGATGTTCGAAGGCGTGCCCAGCTACCCGAGCAGCTCGCGCTTCTGGCAGGTCATCGACAAGCACCAGGTCAATATCTTCTATACCGCGCCGACGGCCCTGCGCGCATTGATGCGCGAGGGCCACGCTCCGTTGGAGAACACCTCCCGCGCCAGCCTGCGCCTGCTCGGCAGCGTCGGTGAGCCGATCAATCCGGAAGCCTGGGACTGGTACTTCAACGCCGTCGGCGAACAACGCTGCCCGATTGTCGATACCTGGTGGCAGACCGAAACCGGCGGCATCATGCTCAGCCCGCTGGTCAGCGCCCAGCGCATCAAGCCCGGCTGCGCGACCCAACCGATGTTCGGCGTGCTGCCGGTGCTGCTCGATGAGCACGGCAAGGAAATCAACGGCCCGGGCAGCGGCGTGCTGGCGATCAAATCCAGTTGGCCGGGGCAGATACGCAGTGTCTATGGCGACCCGCAGCGCATGATCGACACCTATTTCAAACCCTACCCCGGTTATTACTTCACCGGCGATGGCGCGCGGCGTGACGAAGACGGCGACTACTGGATCACCGGGCGCATCGACGATGTGATCAACGTGTCCGGCCACCGTATCGGCACCGCCGAGGTGGAAAGTGCCCTGGTGTTGCATGACTGGGTCGCCGAGGCTGCGGTGGTGGGCTATCCCCATGACGTCAAAGGCCAGGGCATCTATGCGTTCGTCACCCCGATGAATGGCGTGGAGCCCAGCGAGACACTGAAGAAACATCTGCTCGAACTGGTCAGCAAGGAAATCGGCAGCTTTGCCAAACCGGAACTGATCCAATGGGCCCCGGCCTTGCCGAAAACCCGCTCGGGTAAGATCATGCGACGCATTTTGCGCAAAATAGCCTGCAACGAGTTGGACAGCCTCGGAGATACCTCCACCCTGGCCGACCCCAGCGTGGTCGCCGGCCTGATCGACAAACGCCTGAACCGATAGGAACCCGCGCGTCGCCATGGAATTTATCCGCAGCCGTATCGAAACCCAGTTGATGAGCCTCACCGGCTTGTCGCTGGGCCAGTTGGACCTGGAAAACCCCAAGGGCGACCCCGGCCTGTTCGGCCCGGACTCGGTCAGTTGGCAAGTGCATGGCGATTTCAGCAGCATGCTCATCGGCGGCATCAGCGCCTTGATGCTGCAAGCCTTGCACCCATTGGCGCTGGCTGGCGTGTGGGACCATTCGAACTTTCGCCAGGACATGCTCGGGCGCCTGCGCCGCACGTCGCAGTTCATTTCCGGCACCACCTTCGGTTCACGCAAAGACGCCGACTGGCTGATCGAGAAAGTACGCACCATTCACCTGCAGGTTGTCGGCCATGCGCCCGACGGCCGCGCCTATGCGGCCAGCGACCCGCAGTTGCTGACCTGGGTGCATGTGGCGGAGGTCAGCAGCTTCCTCGCCGCACACGTGCGTTATCGCAACCCGCAGCTCTCGGGGCGCGATCAGGATCGTTACTACAACGAAATCGCCCTGGTCGCCGAACGCCTGGGCGCACGGAATGTGCCGCGCTCACGCGAGGAAATTGCGGATTATCTGGCGCGTATCCGTCCACAATTGTTGTGCGACGCGCGCAGCCGCGAAGTGCTGCGCCTGCTGCTCGAAGCCCCGGCGCCCAGCACCCTGGCCAAACCCTTTGGCGCCCTGATGATGCAGGCCGGGATCGACCTGCTGCCGGCCTGGGCCGCCGACATGCTGGGGCAACACCCGAGCCTGCTGCAACGCCAGCTGGTGCGTGCCGGGGTCAAGCGCAGCGCGCCGGTGCTGCGTTGGGCAATGCGCAATGGCTCGGTGCAGCGCGCGCATCGGCGGATGGGGTTGATGTAGGCGACGCTCCATAACTGCTAAACTCCGCGCCCACATTTACCCAGCAAGGCGCGCTCCATGTCTCCCCTGAACCAGGCGCTGCGCGCCGCCCTCGATCATCGTCAAGGCCTGATCAGCGAGTTGCACGCCCAAGGCACCGACTGTTACCGGTTGTTCCACGGCAGCCAGGAAGGCGCCGGTGGCCTGACCATCGACCGCTATGGCCCGCAATTGCTGGTGCAGAGCTTCCACCAACCGCTGGAAAGCGCAGACCTGCTGGACCTGCATCAACTGATCAGCCAGTACATGGGCCTGGAATTGCTGCTGGTGTACAACGACCGTTCCCGTGGCAACTCGCGGATCGACCGCGAAGACACGGTCTACCGCGCCACACCACAAGCGCTGCAGGACCTGGTCGGCCACGAATGGGGCCTCAATTACCGCGTGCGCGGGCGCCATGCCGGGCAAGACCCGTTGCTGTTCCTCGACCTGCGCAACACCCGCGGCTGGGTCAAGGCGCACAGTGCCGGCAAAAGCGTACTGAACCTGTTCGCCTACACCTGTGGCGTGGGCCTGAGCGCCGCGGCCGGCGGTGCGCGTGACGTGTGCAACCTGGATTTTGCCGAAGGCAACCTGGCGGTCGGCCGCGAAAACGGCCTGCTCAACCCGCAGCTGGCACCCATGACGTTCGTGCAATCCGATTATTTCCCGGCGATTCGCCAACTGGCCGGCCTGCCGATCACTCAGCGGCGCGGGCAGAAACTGCCGAGCTATCCGCGCCTGGAACCGCGTCAATATGACCTGGTGTTGCTTGACCCGCCGGCATGGGCCAAGAGCGCCTTCGGCACCGTCGACCTGTTGCGCGACTATCAAAGCCTGCTCAAGCCGGCGCTGTTGGCAACCGCCGATGACGGCGTGCTGATCTGCTGCAACAACCTGGCAAAAGTGAGCATGGACGATTGGCGTGAGCAGGTGCTACGTTGCGCCGAGAAAGCCGGGCGTCCGGTGCGCGACTGGCAAATCATGCCTCCTGGCGCCGACTTTCCGTCACAAGACCAGCAACCTCCGTTGAAGACTCTGATCCTGCAGTTATAGGAATTTTCTGAAAGAGGGTGGCTCTTCGGAACCGAAAACCCGTGCCATACTCCAAGGCACTCCTGTTCGACATAGATGGCGCCGCCCCATGCCCAAAGGATTGATTCGCGCCACTGGCGCCTTGTTGACTGCCGTTGCCCTGTACAGCTTGCTGGGCTTTTTGATTTTGCCCGGCATTGCCCTTCGCATAGCCAACCAACAGTTGGCCAACTACGCCACGGTGCCGGCCCGCATCGAGCGTATCGAGCTCAACCCGTTCAGCCTGGAAGTGACGCTGTGGGGCCTCAAGATCGGCGACCCCGGCAAGGAACAAGTGGGTTTCGAGCGGCTCTACGCCAACCTGCAGCTCGACAGCCTGTGGACCCGCGCCCTGCACCTGGCCGATGTGCAACTCGACAAACCCAAGACCGAGTTGCTGTTCGACAAGTCCGGTCAGTTGAACCTGGCGCAGTTGTTCAAACTGCCACCCAGCGAACCGACACCGGCAGACCCCAACGCCAAGCCGTTCCCATTGCGGATCGAGCGGATCAAGCTGGCGGGCGGTTATCTGCACTTTGAAGACCTGCGCCCCAGCGAGCCAATCGAGTTCCTCTACGACAAACTCGACTTCGAGCTGAAAAACCTCAGCACCCTGCCGGAAGACAATGCCGACATGACCCTGGTCGCCGCCGGCCCGGAAGGCGGGCAGATCGACTGGAAGGGTAACGTCAGCCTGGTGCCGATCACGTCCAAAGGCACCCTGAAAATCACCGATGGCAAGATGAAAGCCTGGTGGCCCTATGTGCGCGACGCCCTGCCCCTGGTCCTCGAAAACGGCGTGCTCAACTTCAGCACGGACTACACGTTCAGCCTGGCCAAAGAAACCGAACTGAACCTGACCAACACCGCCGCCAGCATCGCGCCGTTCGCCATCAAGGCGCCGGATGGCCGGCCGCTGGTGCGCCTGGAACGCCTGGACGTCAGCGAAACCACGATCGACCTGGCCAAGCAGCAGGTGGTGGTCGGCAAGATCCGCAGCAACAAGCTGGAAACCTGGGCCGCCCGCGAAGCCGATGGCCAACTGGACTGGCAGAAACTGTTCGCCAGCCAGCCGGGCAAGCCGGCCAAGGCGCCGGAAGCGGCCAGCGCGCCAGCAGCTGCCGACTCGCCCAAAGCCGCGCCCGCAGCGCCGAGCAAGCCTTGGCAAGTGCTGCTCAAGGATGTGCAACTGCGCAACTATCAGGTCCACCTGGCCGACCGCCAGGCCAAACCTGCGGTCGCGCTGGAACTCGGCCCGCTGAACGTCGATGTGCAGAACTTCGACAGCCTCAACGGCAGCCCCTTCACCCTCAAGGTCGACACCGGCCTGGGCAAGCAAGGCAAGATCCAGGCAACCGGCGAGGTCAACCTCAACCCGATCAGCGCCAAGCTGAAAGTGAACACCCAGGACATCGACCTGCGGGTCGCACAGTCCTATATCAGCCCGTTCATCCGCCTGGAACTGCGTAGCGGCATGCTCGGCAGCAACCTCGATGTGAACCTCAAAAGCACCGAGCCGCTGGCCCTACAGATCACCGGCCGGGCGCAGGTCGATCAGTTGCACACCCTCGACACCCTCAAGACCCGCGACTTCCTCAAATGGCAGCGCCTGGTGCTGGAAGGGCTGAACTACCAGCATGGCGACAGCCTGTCGATCGACAAGATCAACCTGCAACAGCCCTATGTGCGCTTCATGATCAACGATGATCGCACCACCAACGTCGACGACCTGCTGATTCCACAGCCGGCCGACAGCGGCGCCAAGTCGGCGGCCAAGCCGGCCGCAAGCAAAGAAAAGCCGCTGGGTATTCATATCGGGCAGATCGCGATCAACGACGGTTCGGCCAACTTCGCCGACTTCAGCCTCACGCCCAACTTCGCCACCGCGATCCAACAGCTCAACGGGCAGATCGGCACCATTGACAGCCGCCAGGCCAAACCGGCAGCTGTCGACATCAAGGGCAAGGTGGATCGCTATGCACCGGTGACCATCAAAGGCAGCGTGAACCCGTTTGATCCGATGGCGGCACTGGATATCGCCACCAGCTTCAAACGTGTCGAGCTGACGACCCTGACGCCCTACTCGGGTAAGTTCGCCGGTTTCCGGATTCGCAAGGGTCGCCTCAACCTCGACCTGCATTACGTGATCACCAAAGGCCAGCTGAAGGCCGAGAACAAAGTGGTGGTCGAGCAACTGCAACTGGGTGAGAAAGTCGACAGTGCCGATGCGGTAGACCTGCCGATTCGCCTGGCGATCGCCCTGCTCAAGGACTCTGACGGCAAGATCTCGATTGAACTGCCCATCAGCGGCGACTTGAACAACCCGCAATTCAGCGTGATGCCGATCATCTGGCAGACCCTGCGCAACCTGGTGGTGCGCGCGGCAACGGCGCCGTTCAAGTTTATCGGTGGGCTGGTGAGCGGCGGCGGTTCGGAAGACCTCGGCAATGTCTCGTTCGCCGCAGGCTCCAGCGAACTGAACAAAGACGCCGAGGGCGCCCTGAACACCTTGGCCAAGGCCCTCAAAGAACGCCCTACCCTGCGCCTGGAAATCGAAGGCACGGCGGCGGCCGACAGTGACGGCAAATTCCTCGCCGAGCAGCGCCTGGAGCGCGAATACCAATATAACTACTACAAGATCCTGCAGCGCCGTGGCGACAAGGTTCCGGCCCAGGCGTCCTTGCTGCAAGTACCGGAAAAGGAAAAAGCCCCCTTGCTCGAAGGTATCTACCGCACCCGCCTGAAACAACAACCACCGGCGGAGTGGAAAAACCTGAGCGACGATGAACGCACGGCCAAACTCAAGGGCGGCGTGATCACGTTCTGGAGCAGCAGCGACGTGCTGTTGCGCCAGCTCGGTCAGGACCGCGCAAGCACCATCAAGGACTACCTGGTCGACAAAGGGCAGCTGGAAGATGACCGGGTGTACTTCGTCGACGCCAAACTGGGCCAGGCCGAGAAGGATGGCCGGGTGGTAACGCAGATGCATCTGGACGCCGAATGACCCCACGCGCCAGCGCAAGCTGGCGCGCACTTCGATAGCATTCCTGGCCGGAATAGAACAGGCCCCGACACATGTGCCGGGGCCTGTAATGACCACATCCCTATGGTCGGTCGCATGAACCCGTGAGGTGCATTGAGTGGATATCTAACTCACTCGTTGCCGCCGCCGCCTAGTTCAGCGATTGGTTGAGCGTTACTCTGCTTTCAGGCCATCGGCCGATACAGCTTTCACGCCTTTGATTTTCTTGGTGATGTTCACCGCGGTAGTTTTCTGCGCTTCGGTCACTGCGACGGAAGAAGACAGGGAAACTACACCCTTGTTGGTTTCGACTTTGATGTCGGTACCCGGAATGCCTTTCTCGGTAACCAGGTCAGCCTTCACCTTGGTAGTGATCCAAGTGTCCGAAGCGGCTTCTTTGGATGTGTCGATGTTGTCGGCTTTTACCGCACCGCCAGCCAGCAGGCCGTCAGCGGATACAGCGGTCACACCCTTGATACGCTTGGTGATGGCGACAGCAGTAGCTTTCTGCGAGTCAGAGATGGCAACGGTCGAAGACAGGGAAACCACACCTTTGTTGGTCTCAACCTTGATGTCCGAACCTGGGATGCCCTTTTCGGTCAGCAGGTCAGCTTTGACTTTGGTGGTGATCCAAGTGTCCGAGGTGGACTCTTTGGCTTTGGTCATTTCGCCAGCTGCCAGCGTCATCGGCGCCTGCGCGGTTTGAGCGAAGGCAACGTTGGCCATGGCCAGGGTCAGGGCGGTAGCAGTTGCGGTAGCGAGAGCGAACTTCTTCATACGAGTAACTCCTGTTTTATTAAAAGTCTGCAGTGTGTGAACCTTGATGCTGCAGCATTAACAGGACTGTTGCAGGCACTGTGCCAAGTCGAACTCATCAAATAAACCCTTTAAAAACAATGAGTTATAGATTGAGCGAATTTTCGGATTCGTGCAATTTGCATGAAGCAGAGCGTGCCTGCATGCAAGTTGCGGCTTTTGGCTGTGATTAAGCGTCTGATTTTTCGGCATTTTCCTGCACGCATAAAAAAAGGACTCCGAAGAGTCCTTTTTTCAGCGTGAAGCCTGCGGGTATTTAAGCGCCCGAAGCCTTGGCTGCTGCCACGTCTTTGATGGACAGCTTGATACGGCCGCGGTTGTCCACGTCCAGTACCAGCACTTCCACTTCCTGGCCTTCTTTCAGAATGTCGGTCACTTTCTCAACACGAGCGTCGCTCAGCATGGAGATGTGAACCAGACCGTCTTTGCCCGGCAGGATGTTGACGAATGCGCCGAAGTCGACGATGCGCTCAACTTTACCGACGTAGATCTTGCCGATCTCGGCTTCGGCAGTGATGCCCAGAACGCGCTGACGCGCCGCTTCTGCAGCTTCCTTGGTTTCGCCGAAGATCTTGATCGAGCCGTCGTCTTCGATATCGATCGAAGCCTTGGTCTCTTCACAGATCGCACGAATGGTCGCGCCGCCTTTACCGATGACATCACGGATTTTGTCGGTGTCGATTTTCATCGCGATCATGGTCGGAGCATTTTCCGACAGTTCGGTGCGGGACTGACCAATGATCTGGTTCATCTGACCGAGGATGTTCAGGCGCGCTTCCAGGGCTTGGCCCAGAGCGATTTCCATGATCTCTTCGGTGATGCCCTTGATCTTGATGTCCATCTGCAGCGCGGTAACACCTTTAGCGGTACCGGCTACTTTGAAGTCCATGTCGCCCAGGTGGTCTTCGTCACCCAGGATGTCGGTCAGGACGGCGAACTTCTCGCCTTCTTTGACCAGGCCCATGGCGATACCGGCAACCGGCGCCTTCATCGGCACACCAGCGTCCATCAGCGCCAGGGAAGCACCGCAGACCGAAGCCATGGAGCTGGAACCGTTGGACTCGGTGATTTCCGACACGACACGGATGGTGTACGGGAACACGTCGGCGGCTGGCAGCATGGCCTGAACCGAACGACGGGCCAGACGGCCGTGACCGATTTCGCGACGACCGGCGCCACCCATGCGACCACATTCGCCCACCGAGAACGGCGGGAAGTTGTAGTGCAGCATGAACGGGTCTTTTTTCTCGCCTTCCAGGGTGTCCAGCAGCTGTGCGTCGCGGGCAGTACCCAGGGTCGCAACGACCAGGGCCTGGGTTTCGCCACGGGTGAACAGCGCAGAACCGTGAGTCTTCGGCAGAACGCCGACTTCGATGTTCAGCGGACGCACGGTGCGGGTGTCGCGACCGTCGATACGTGGCTTGCCGTTAACGATGTTTTCGCGAACGGTGCGGTATTCGATTTCGCCGAATGCTGCTTTGACGTCGCTGGCAGAAGGCTGGCCTTCTTCACCGGACAGCTTGGCAACGACCTGATCCTTCAGCTCGCCCAGGCGAGCGTAACGGTCGGCCTTGACGGTGATGGTGTAGGCCTGGGAGATCGCTTCGCCGAACTCGGCACGGATCGCGCCCAGCAGTTCGGTGGCTTCGGCTTGCGGAGCCCAGGCCCAAGTTGGCTTGGCGGCTTCGGCAGCGAGTTCTTTAACGGCGTTGATCACAACCTGGAACTCGTCGTGAGCGAACAGTACCGCGCCCAGCATCTGGTCTTCGGTCAGCTCTTTGGCTTCCGATTCAACCATCAGTACGGCTTCCGAGGTACCGGCAACGACCATGTCCAGGCTCGAGGCTTTCAGTTGCTCGTAAGTCGGGTTCAGCAGGTAGCCGGTGCTTTCGTGGAAAGCCACGCGCGCAGCGCCAATCGGGCCATCGAAAGGAATGCCGGAGATAGCCAGGGCAGCCGAGGTACCGATCATCGCAGCGATGTCCGGATCGGTCTTTTTGCTGGTGGAGACGACGGTGCAGACAACCTGCACTTCGTTCATGAAGCCTTCTGGGAACAGCGGACGGATCGGACGGTCGATCAGTCGGGAAGTCAGGGTTTCTTTCTCGGAAGGACGGCCTTCGCGCTTGAAGAAACCGCCAGGGATCTTACCGGCAGCGTAAGTCTTTTCCTGGTAGTGAACAGACAGAGGGAAGAAGCCCTTGCTCGGGTCTGCGGTCTTGGCGCCTACAACGGTCACCAGTACGGTAACGTCGTCGTCAACGGTAACCAGCACTGCGCCGGAGGCTTGACGGGCGATACGGCCTGTCTCGAGGGTAACGGTCGACTGACCGAACTGAAATTTTTTGATAACCGGGTTCACGGTGTCCTACCTTCTTTGTGGCTCTTGGGGAACTTGTCTTCTTGCGAAATTCTTGGGCAATGTCGGGAATCGGCCCAACCCTTGTCCAGGGGTAAAACGTGTATCCAGATAAAACTTGAGGCTGGAAGCCTGCCATGGGCCAGCGGGAATCCCACTGACACACGGCAAACAACCAACCTCTAGCGCAATCGCTTATTAGCGACGCAGACCCAGGCGACCGATCAGAGCCTGATAACGACCCAGATCCTTGCCTTTCAGGTAGTCCAGCAGCTTACGGCGCTGGTTTACCATGCGGATCAGACCACGACGGGAGTGGTGATCTTTACCGTTGGCCTTGAAGTGACCTTGCAGTTTGTTGATGTTGTGGGTCAGCAGTGCAACTTGCACTTCTGGCGAACCAGTGTCACCAACAGCTTGCTGATAGTCAGCTACGATTTGTGCTTTTTCTTGAACGTCGAGAGCCATGAGGCAATCCTTTTTTCAGGAAACCACCCAAAGGGCAGTTTCAACAGGCCAGGGACAAATCCCTGTATCTAAAAATGAGTAGTGACCGTGCCTGTTAACAGCCACCCTCGTTCCAGTTTGCGTAAAGGCTGATACGCTTTTACCACAAACTGGTTTCGGTCATTCTGACCGAATCAGTCGACGCGGCGCGATGCGCCCGTCTTCGCTCACTTCACCGATACCGATAAAGCGACCGTTATGATCCTGTACCCGCACCATGCCGAATTTCGGCGCGTCCGGGGCACGTACCGGCTGGCCGTTGAGCCAGTAGAACGCGCTGTGCTCCGAGAAGTGCAGCAATGGCCAATCGAGCAAACCGCTGTCCGATGGCATCAAGAAGCGATCGACCGCTTCATTGCCGCCTTCGGCGTGTACCGCTTCCAACTCTTCCAGCGTCACCGTCTGGGCCAGGCTGAAAGGGCCGGCCTGGGTGCGTCGCAGTTCTGCGACATACGCGCCGCAACCGAGCTTTTCACCGATATCTTCCACCAGGGTACGAATATAGGTGCCTTTGCTGCAGTCCACGGCCAGGCGTGCGGTGTCGCCTTCACAGGCGAGCAATTCCAAGCGCGCAATAGTAACAGAACGCGGTTCGCGCTCCACTACTTCACCCGCACGAGCCAGCTTGTAAAGTGGTTGCCCATCGCGCTTGAGCGCCGAGTACATCGGCGGTATCTGGCTGATTTGCCCACGAAAAGCGGGTAAAGCAGCCTCGATATCAGCACGACCAACGGTCACGTCGCGAACCTGCAAAACATCACCCTCGGCATCGGCCGTGGTGGTGGTCTTGCCCAGTTGCATCAGGGTTTCGTAACCCTTGTCGGAATCGAGCAGGTATTGCGAGAACTTGGTGGCCTCGCCAAAGCACAACGGCAACACGCCGGTGGCCAGGGGGTCGAGGCTGCCGGTGTGCCCGGCTTTCTCGGCATTGAGCAGCCAGCGGACCTTCTGCAAGGCGGCATTGGAGGTAAAGCCAATGGGCTTGTCGAGCAGAATAATGCCGCTGACGTTGCGACGGATACGTTTGACCTGAGCCACCGCTTACTCCTTGGCGTCTTCAGGTGTGGACGGATGCTGATTATCCTCAGCCACGGCGCGCTCGATCAGTGCCGACAGGTGCGCGCCACGCACGACGCTTTCGTCGTAGTGGAAGTGCAACTGAGGCACGCTGCGCAGCTTCATTTCGCGGGCCAACTGCATGCGCAGGAAACCTGCGGCCGAGTTGAGCACCTTGATGCTTTGCGCGATTTCTTCGCTGCTGTCCTCACCCATCACGGTGATGAAGATTTTTGCGTGACCCACGTCACGGCTCACTTCAACGGCGGTGATGGTGACCAGGCCAACACGAGGATCTTTGACTTCGCGACGGATCAGTTGGGCCAGCTCGCGCTGCATCTGATCGCCGATACGTTGGGTACGGCTGTATTCTTTTGCCATGTCTTGTTACCTGTTACTGCCACACGGTGAAACCCGTGGGGTCTGAAAGCGGCAAACGCCCGGCCTGACAAAAGCCAGACCGGGCGTTGCGTTTAGAGTCCGGACGTTGCGCGGGGCATTTGCATGCCCACACGCGGCGTGGCTCCTGAAGTGCGCGAGTTAGAGGCTGCGAGCAACCTGAACCTTCTCGAAGACTTCGATCTTGTCGCCAACCTTGACGTCGTTGTAGCTCTTGACGCCGATACCGCATTCCATGCCGGCACGTACTTCGGAAGCGTCATCCTTGAAGCGGCGCAGGGATTCCAGCTCGCCTTCGAAGATAACGATGTCTTCACGCAGTACACGGATCGGACGGTTACGGTGAACGGTGCCTTCGATAACCATGCAGCCGGCGATCGCGCCGAATTTCGGCGAGCGGAACACGTCACGCACCTCGGCGATACCCAGGATGTTCTCCCGGACGTCGCTGCCAAGCATGCCGGTGAGGGCTTTCTTGACGTCTTCGATGATGTCGTAGATGACGTTGTAGTAACGCATGTCCAGGCCTTCCTGCTCGACGATCTTGCGAGCGCCAGCATCGGCACGCACGTTGAAGCCGAACAGTACAGCGTTGGAAGCCAGTGCCAGGTTGGCGTCGGACTCGGTGATACCACCGACACCGCCACCGACGACACGCACTTGCACTTCGTCGTTACCCAGGCCATTCAAGGCGCCGTTCAACGCTTCGAGGGAACCACGGACGTCAGATTTGAGGACGATGTTAAGCGTCTTCTTCTCTTCCTGGCCCATGTTCTCGAAGATGTTTTCCAGCTTGCCGGCGTGAGCACGGGCCAACTTGACTTCGCGGAACTTGCCTTGACGGAACAGAGCCACTTCACGGGCTTTCTTCTCGTCGGCAACCACGCTCATCTCGTCGCCAGCGTCCGGGGTACCGTCCAGGCCGAGAATCTCGACAGGGATGGACGGACCGGCTTCCTTGATGGACTTGCCGTTCTCGTCGAGCATGGCACGTACACGGCCATAGTTCGAACCGACCAGCACCATGTCGCCTTGGCGCAGGGTACCGTCTTGAACCAGAACGGTCGCCACCGGGCCACGGCCCTTGTCGAGGCGGGACTCAACCACAACACCACGGCCAGGAGCCGATGGCGTAGCGGTCAGTTCCAGGACTTCGGCTTGCAACAGAACAGCTTCGAGCAGTTCGTCAACGCCAGTACCGACTTTCGCCGAGACCGGTACGAATGGAGTGTCGCCACCCCATTCTTCGGAAGTCACGCCGTGAACCGACAGTTCGCTACGGATGCGATCGAGATCGGCGCCCGGCTTGTCGATTTTGTTCACCGCAACCACCAACGGTACGCCAGCTGCCTTGGCATGCTGAACGGCTTCGATGGTTTGTGGCATCACGCCGTCGTCTGCTGCAACGACCAGGATCACGATGTCGGTCGCCTTGGCACCACGGGCACGCATCGCGGTAAACGCGGCGTGACCAGGGGTGTCGAGGAACGTCACCATGCCGCGATCGGTTTCAACGTGGTAGGCGCCGATGTGCTGGGTAATACCGCCAGCCTCGCCTGCCGCAACCTTGGCACGACGGATGTAGTCGAGCAGGGAAGTCTTACCGTGGTCAACGTGGCCCATTACGGTCACGACCGGCGCACGGGAAACGGCTTCACCTTCGAACTTCAGGGACTCGGCCAGGGAATCTTCCAGGGCGGTGTCGCTGACCAGGGTCACTTTGTGGCCCAGCTCTTCAGCAACCAGTTGGGCAGTTTCCTGATCCAGTACCTGGTTGATGGTGGCCGGAGTGCCCAGCTTGAACATGAACTTGATGATTTCAGCTGCCTTGACCGACATCTGCTGGGCGAGATCGCCCACAGTGATGGTCTCGCCGATCTTCACTTCACGCACGACAGGGCCGGTTGGGCTCTGGAAACCGTGGGCGTTGCGTTTTTTCAGCTTGGCCTTGCCGCGACCACCACGACGGAAGCTGTCGCTTTCTTCGTCGGTGGTACGTGGGGCAACGCGTGGCGCAGGCGCTTTCTCTTTGACCGAAGCACGATGCGGAGCGTTTTTGCGCTCACCATCACCGCCGCCACCGCGACGACTGTTATCGTCGGCACGTGGTTTGTCCGGACGACGAGGTTCGTCGCGTTTACGCGCATCAGCAGCAGGTGCTGGTGCAGCGGCCACCGGAGCGGCCTCACGCGCAGCTTCTACAGGCGCGGCAGCAGGAGCAGCGACCGCATCAGTGGCAGCAGGTTGCGCAGCAGCAGGCTGGCGACGCGCTTCTTCTTCGGCGCGACGCTTGGCTTCTTCTTCAGCCTTCTGACGAGCAGCATTTTCTACTGCGCGACGTTCTTCCAGTTCGCGTTTGCGCTCGGCTTCGATTTCTTCCGGGCTGCGCTGTACGAAGACTTTCTTCTTGCGTACTTCAACGCTGATGCTCTTGCTACCAGCAACACGCAGGGTGCTGGTGGTTTTGCGCTGCAATGTAATCTTGCGCGGTTCTTCCACTTTCGCCTTGTGGCTGCTCTTCAAGTGAGTCAGCAAAGACTGCTTCTCACTATCGCTCACACCTTCATCGGCGGCGGTGTGCGGCAGACCTGCCTCACGCATCTGCTGCAACAGGCGCTCTACCGGTGTTTTGACCTCATCGGCCAGTTGTTTCACCGTGACTTGCGTCATGCACTTCTCTCCTCAGGCCGCGCCTAATTACTCGAACCAATGGGCTCGGGCGGCCATGATCAACTTGCCGGCACGATCATCGTCAATGCCGTCGATGTCGAGCAGATCGTCAATAGACTGCTCGGCCAGGTCTTCGCGGGTAATTACGCCGCGCACCGCCAGTTCCATCGCCAAATCCTTGTCCATACCCTCAAGCGAGAGCAGGTCTTCGGCCGGATGGGCGTCTGCCAGCTTTTCCTCAGTAGCGATGGCTTTAGTCAACAAACGATCCTTGGCCCGAGCGCGAAGCTCGTTGACGGTGTCTTCGTCAAAGCCATCGATGTTGAGCATTTCTTCCAACGGTACGTAGGCAATCTCTTCCAGGCTGGTGAAGCCTTCATCTACCAGCACCTGCGCCAGGTCTTCGTCGACTTCCAGCTCGTCGATGAAGTTGCGCAGGATGTCACCGGTTTCAGCTTGCTGCTTAGCCTGGATGTCCGATTCGGTCATCACGTTCAGGGTCCAGCCGGTCAGTTGGCTGGCCAGACGCACGTTCTGACCACCACGACCAATGGCCTGAGCCAGATTGTCTGCGCCAACGGCGATGTCCATGGCATGGGCATCTTCGTCAACGATAATTGCCGCCACTTCAGCCGGCGACATGGCGTTGATCACGAACTGCGCCGGGTTATCGTCCCACAGGACGATATCCACACGCTCACCGCCCAACTCGCCCGACACTGCCTGGACGCGCGAACCGCGCATACCAATGCAAGCGCCCTGCGGGTCGATGCGTTTGTCCTTGGAACGGACCGCGATCTTGGCGCGCGAACCCGGGTCGCGGGACGCAGCCATGACTTCGATCAGGCCTTCGGCGATTTCCGGCACTTCGATGCGGAACAGTTCGATCAGCATTTCCGGCGCGGTACGCGACAGGATCAGCTGAGGACCGCGGTTCTCGGTGCGGATTTCCTTGAGCAGCGCACGCAAACGCACGCCGACACGGAAGGTTTCGCGAGAAATGATGTCTTCGCGGGCCAGCAACGCTTCGGCGTTGTTGCCCAGGTCGACGATCACGTTGTCGCGGGTAACTTTTTTCACGGTGCCGGAGATGATTTCACCCAGGCGCTCGCGATAGGCGTCAACGACTTGAGCGCGCTCGGCCTCGCGAACCTTCTGCACAATGACCTGCTTGGCAGTTTGTGCAGCAATACGGCCGAACTCGATCGATTCGATCTTTTCTTCGACAACATCACCGACCTTGGCGCCAGGGTGCGTTTCAGCGACCTTGCTCGGCCAGGTTTCGATGGCCGGATCATCAAGATCGGCTTCTTCAACGACCGTCCAGCGACGGAAAGTTTCATAGGCACCGGTGTGGCGGTTGATTTCCACACGCAGATCAACTTCGTCTTCAAAACGCTTTTTGGTCGCAGTGGCCAGGGCCAGCTCCAGCGCTTCAAAAATCACGTTTGCCGGTACGCCCTTTTCATTGGATACCGACTCAACAACCAGCAGTACTTCTTTGCTCATCGTACGCCTCGCCTTTCGCAAGCCATTGGATCCGCGGGATCCGCGTCTCAGTCAAAACTGGGAATAATGTTGGCCTTGTCGATCATATCGATCGGCAACAGGAACTCATGGTCTTCTACTTGCACCACGACATCCTGCTCTTCTACACCGCGCAGAAGGCCCTGAAAATTGCGTCGCCCTTCAAAGGGAGATCGCAGCTTGATTTTCACTTGTCCACCGGCAAATTTTGCAAACTGCTCGAGAGTGAACAGTGGGCGTTCCATGCCAGGCGAGGAAACTTCGAGGGTGTACTCAACGGCGATTGGATCTTCAACATCCAGGACACCACTGATCTGACGGCTGACAATGGCACAATCGTCCACCAGCACGCCGCCCTCTTTATCAATATAAACGCGCAACATTGAGTGGCGACCTTGAGCCGAAAACTCAATACCCCAGCATTCATAGCCCAGGGCCACGACCACCGGGGCCAGCAAGGCCTGCAACTCTTCTAGCTTGCTCGACACCTGAACCCCCTCGTGCATGTATGTGCATGCTGTGCAAAATAAAAAAATGGGCGAAACGCCCATCCTTGAAACGCCGTCGAATAGCGGCGTTGAAAGTGTCCAGCTAACAAAAAGCCCCTTAATAAGGGGCTCCGCTAAAACTGGTTGCGGGGGCCGGATTTGAACCGACGACCTTCGGGTTATGAGCCCGACGAGCTACCAGACTGCTCCACCCCGCGACAAAGCTGGGGCGGAAGTATACGACCGATCCCTTACAGGGTCAATGTAACCTTCCACCTACAAGAAAGCCCGCAACAGCGGGCTCTCCTGATAATTGGTACCGAGAAGGGGACTCGAACCCCTACACCCTATGGGCACAACCACCTCAAGGTTGCGTGTCTACCAATTCCACCACCTCGGCAATACAGCGTTTACAACCCTTCTTACTTCTGCTCTTGAGCTGGAGGCACGTCAGTCGCTGGAGTAGCCGACTTTTGCTCTTGAAGCACCGGGACATCATCAGAAGCCGGTTTTGCTTTTGGTACTTCCAACACTGCTGGGTTTGGCAAACCTACTTGAGTCAGCACATGAGCTTTCTCTTTAGCAAAGTAACCTAACCCTAAGCTGGTTATGAAGAAACCTGCGGCAAGTATAGCAGTAAACTTACTAAGAAAGGTAGAGGAACCTTGGCTTCCGAACACAGTATTTGAAGCACCTGCACCGAAAGACGCACCAGCATCCGCACCTTTACCCTGTTGCAACAAAACCAGGGCAACTACGCCCAGGGCAGCCAACAGATGAAAAACGACTACGACTGTTTCCAGCATTTTTTCAGTTTCCCGCGGCGCGACAAATCGCACCGAACTCATCTGCATTCAGGGAAGCTCCACCAATGAGCCCCCCATCGATATCCGGCATGCCGAACAGTTCGACCGCATTGGCCGCCTTCACGCTGCCGCCGTATAGAAGCCGCACACCTTGTGCGACCTCAGAATTCTCTGCCGCCAACTGCGCGCGGATAGCTGCATGCACATCCTGCGCCTGTTGCGGTGTTGCAGTCAGCCCGGTGCCAATGGCCCAGACCGGCTCGTAAGCGATGACTGCCTTCGCAAACGCACCAACACCCAGCTCCTCGATGATGCTGCCCAGCTGACGCGAGACAACTTCAAGAGTCTTGCCCGATTCGCGCTGTTCAAGGGTCTCCCCTATGCACAACACCGGAATCAAGCCACAAGCCTGTGCCGCTGCGAACTTGCGATTGAGCGTCCCATCCCGTTCGCCCATCAACTGACGGCGCTCGGAGTGCCCGACAAGCACGTAGGAACAACCCGCATCAACCAACTGACTTGGCGAAATCTCGCCTGTCAGCGCACCTTGCATGGGTTCCATTGCGCAATTCTGCGCGCCGACCTGAATCGACTTACCTTTCAAGCCATCAACCACTTGGTTGATATGCAAGCAAGATGGAAAAACCGCGATATCAACACCGCTCGGCAAGGCCAAGTGACGAAGGCCATTGATCAGCTCAGCGACACTGGCGCGGGTACCGTGCATCTTCCAGTTACCAGCTACCATAGTGCGACGCATGCTGTACCTCGTCGGTCAAAGTGGGCGCAGATGTTACCCAACCACACCATCACTGGCAAGCCGAATTCAGGAGCAAACTTCAGTTACTAGTTTTGCCAGGTCTTCGGCATGCCCGCGAACCAGGGTTTCGTCCTCACCTTCGACCATGACGCGCACCAGCGGCTCTGTGCCGGACTTGCGCAGCAACACGCGCCCACGCCCCGCCATTGCCAGGGTCACGCGCTCGCAGGCCGCTTTGACAGCCGGGTGTTCGATCGGGTTGTCGCCACCGGCAAAGCGCACATTGAGCAGCACTTGCGGGCACTTGCGCAGGGCTTGACGCGCCTGGGCCAGGCTTTCCTGGCGACGGCGCAACGCCAACAGCACCTGCAGCGCGGCGATGATCGCGTCGCCCGTGGTGGTGTGCTGGAAGCACACGACATGCCCGGAGTTCTCGCCACCGATCTGCCAATTGCGCTCCAGCAGTTCGGCAATCACATAACGATCCCCGACATTGGCACGCACAAAAGGAATGCCCAGCTCGCCCAGTGCTAACTCCAGCCCGAGATTGCTCATCAGCGTACCGACGACACCGCCCTGCAAGCGGTTACGCTCATGCAGGTCGCGGGCAATGATGAACATCAAGTCATCGCCATCAACCACGGCGCCGGTGTGATCCACCATCAGCACGCGGTCGCCGTCGCCATCAAAGGCAATACCCAGGTCGGCATGCTCGGCCAGGACGGCAGCCTGCAATTGCTCCATATGCGTGGAGCCGCAGTTTTCGTTGATGTTCAACCCGTTTGGCTGGGCCGACAGCACCGTCACTTCCGCACCCAGCTCCTTGAATACGCTCGGCGCCACTTTATAGGTCGCACCGTGGGCACAGTCGACGACGATCTTCAGCCCGGCGAAATTGGTGCTGCTTGGCACACTGCTCTTACAGAATTCGATATAACGGCCAGAGGCGTCGTTGATCCGCGACACTTTGCCCAGCTTGCTGGACTCGACCACCGTCATCGGCGCATCCAGCAGCTCTTCGATCATCAGCTCGATCTCATCCGGCAGCTTGGTGCCCTGCCCCGAGAAGAACTTGATGCCGTTGTCATCATGAGGATTGTGCGAAGCACTGATCACAATGCCGGCTTCGGCATGGAAGGTACGCGTCAGGTAAGCGATCGCCGGGGTCGGCATCGGGCCCAGCAGCATTACATCGGCACCGGCGGCGGACAAACCGGCCTCCAGCGCAGACTCAAACATATAGCCTGAGATACGCGTGTCCTTGCCCACCAGGATGCGGCACGCGCCCATGCTGCGGAACGCCATGCCTGCCGCCCAACCCAGCTTGAGCATGAAATCGGGGGTAATCGGAAACTCGCCGACCCGACCACGGATACCGTCGGTGCCAAAGTATTTCTTTGTCATAAGTGCTCCATCATTCTTATTCGGCCGATTCTACTGCGGCAATCATGCGGACAACATCCACGGTCTCAGCGACATCATGCACACGCAAGATACGCGCACCCTTGGTCACAGCAAGTGCCGCCAGCGCCAACCCACCATAAAGCCGCTCGCCCACCGGGCGATTCAGCGCCAGACCTATCATGCTCTTGCGCGAAACGCCGACCAACAAAGGTCGACCCAGGGCATGCAAGGCTTCCATATGCTTGAACAGACTTAGATTGTGCTGCAGGGTCTTGGCGAAACCAAACCCCGGATCGAGGATGATCTTGTCGGCAGCGATCCCTACGGCGGCGCATTGAGCAATGCGATCAGCCAGGAACCCGCTCACTTCGCCAACCAGATCATCGTAGTGCGGATTGTCCTGCATGGTGCCGGGCTCGCCCAGCATATGCATCAGGCACACCGGCAGGCCGGTCGCCGCGGCGGCGTCCAGCGCGCCATCACGCTGCAACGAACGCACATCGTTGATCAGCCCCGCGCCCAGACGCGCCGTTTCGCGCATCACCGCCGGGGTCGATGTATCCACGGAAATGATCACATCCAGCTCGCGAGCGATGCGCTCGACGATCGGCGCCACCCGCTCCAGCTCCTCCACGGGAGAAACCACGCGAGCACCGGGCCGGGTCGACTCGCCGCCGACATCGATCAAGGTCGCACCCGCCGCCACCATCGCCTCGGCGTGACGCAACGCAGCATCGAGCTGATTGAAGCGACCACCATCGGAAAAGGAATCGGGGGTTACATTAAGAATGCCCATGACATGCGTATGGGCCAAATCAAGAACCCGGCTGCCGCAAGGCAACCGGGTGGAGGACGACGCAAAAGTCATTTCAAACCTTAGTGGTCAGCTGCAGGACCGCCGATCGGGTTTTCAGGGCGTTCGTTCTGAACCACTGGCGGCGTGCCAGAGGTGCCCGAACCGCCTTCCCAATCGCGAGGCTCACGCGGTGTACGGCCCGCCATGATGTCGTCGATCTGATCGGCATCAATGGTTTCGTACTTCATCAGCGCATCCGCCATGGCATCCAGCTTGTCGCGGTTGTCGGTGAGGATCTGCTTGGCCGTGCCGTAGCACTGGTCAATGATGCTGCGCACTTCGGAGTCGATCAGCTTGGCTGTCTCACCGGAGAAGCTGGCACTTTGACCGCCACCGCCACGTCCCAGGAACACTTCGCCTTCTTCCTCGGCGTACATCAAAGGACCGAGTTTTTCCGACAGACCCCACTTGGTCACCATGTTCCGCGCAATCTGGCTGGCACGCATGATGTCGTTGGAAGCACCGGTGGTGACACCGTCGAAGCCCAGGGTCATCTCTTCAGCAATCCGGCCGCCGTACAGCGAGCAGATCTGACTGATCAACGCACGCTTGGAGAGGCTGTAGCGATCCTCTTCCGGCAGGAACATGGTCACACCCAGCGCCCGACCACGAGGAATGATCGACACTTTGTAGACCGGGTCATGCTCAGGCACGACGCGCCCCACGATAGCGTGACCGGCTTCGTGATAAGCGGTGTTCTGCTTCTCTTTCTCGGACATGACCATGGATTTGCGCTCGGCGCCCATCATGATCTTGTCTTTGGCCAGTTCGAACTCTTTCATTTCCACGATGCGCTTGCCGGTACGGGCCGCAAACAGCGAAGCCTCGTTCACCAGGTTGGCCAGGTCGGCACCGGAGAAGCCAGGCGTACCGCGGGCAATCACGGCCGGAGCCACGTCGTCGCCCATGGGTACTTTACGCATGTGGACTTTCAGAATCTGCTCACGACCACGGATATCCGGCAAGCCCACCACGACCTGACGGTCGAAACGGCCTGGACGCAGCAATGCAGGGTCCAACACATCCGGACGGTTGGTTGCGGCAATGACGATGATGCCGTCATTCATTTCAAAGCCGTCCATCTCCACCAGCAACTGGTTGAGGGTCTGCTCACGTTCATCGTGACCACCGCCCATGCCAGCACCACGATGGCGACCAACGGCGTCGATTTCATCGATGAAGATGATGCATGGCGCGTGCTTCTTGGCCTGCTCGAACATGTCGCGAACACGGCTGGCACCGACGCCGACAAACATTTCGACGAAGTCCGAACCGGAAATGGTGAAGAACGGCACCTTGGCTTCACCGGCAATCGCCTTGGCCAGCAAGGTTTTACCGGTGCCCGGCGGGCCGACCATCAGCACACCGCGTGGAATGCGGCCACCCAGGCGCTGGAACTTGCCCGGATCACGCAGGAACTCGACCAGCTCACCCACTTCTTCCTTGGCTTCGTCGCAACCGGCGACGTCTGCCAGGGTGGTCTTCACCTGGTCTTCGGAGAGTAGGCGCGCCTTGCTCTTGCCGAAACTCATCGGTCCGCCCTTGCCTCCTGCACCACCTTGCATCTGGCGCATGAAGAACATGAACACGGCGATGATCACCAGGATCGGGAAGCTTGCCACCAGGAGTTGAGTCCAGATGCTCTGCTGCTCAGGCAGCTTGCCTTCGACAATCACGTGGTTATCCACCAGGTCGCCGATCAGACCGTTGTCCTGGATTGCCGGACGAATGGTCTTGAAGCCGTCGCCATCGTTGCGCTTGCCGGTAATCACGTAGCCATCAACCGCTACGCGCTCGACCTTGCCATCCTTAACTTGCTGGATGAAGTCGGAATAGTTGAGGGTCTGCGGCTCGTTAGGGCTGGAGAAGTTGTTCATCACCGTCACCAGGACAGCCGCGATGATCAACCACAGGATCAGATTCTTTGCCATATCGTTCAATTAACTACCCTCTGAAGCAAGCTCCGCTACTGGCGCGCGCTTCGCATGATATTCACCGGCCTAACTTACTACATTACCTACAACTCTGGCAGGCGCCGTCTGTAACCCTTTGTGAAACTTTGACTACACAATATTCGTAAAGCTTCGTGACGAAAGCGATATAAAAAAACCTATCGACTCCCCTCAAACCTTCAAAGGCGCTCATCACTCGCCGCACCTTCGATACCGCGGAACCCCCGCGCCAGCAGATATTGCTCGCGAGACCGATCCCGTGAGGAGTCCGGTTTGCGCATCTGCACCTTATCGAACAGCTTGCGGATGTTCTTGTGGTACTCGTCGAAACCCTCGCCCTGGAAGACCTTGACCAGGAAATCACCACCCGGACGCAATACCCGCCCCGCCAGATCCAGCGCCAACTCGCACAGGAACATGGCTCGCGGCATATCAACAGCCGGTAATCCACTCATATTGGGGGCCATGTCGGAAATCACAAGGTCCACCTGCGAATTTCCCACAGCCTGCAGGATCTCAGCTAACACCGCGTCCTGGGTAAAGTCACCATGGACGAAGGTCACATCCGGGATGCTGTCCATCTCCAGGATGTCGGAAGCGATCAACCGGCCTTGCCCGCCAATCAGACGACTGGCCACCTGGGACCAGCCACCCGGGGCGGCGCCCAGGTCGATCACGCTCATGCCGGGACGGAACAGTTTGTCCTTGTCCTGAAGCTCCAGCAGCTTGTAGCTGGCCCGGGAACGGTAGCCGTCCTTTTGCGCCTTTTTGACGTAAGGGTCGTTGAAATGCTCTTGCAGCCACTTAAGGCTAGTTTTGGAACGGGCCACGGGCCACCTCGAAAATAAAACGGGTCGTGATTAACTGGGCGGTCCCGGACTCGCTCGGGTAAACTGGCCGCCGCTTTTTACAAGATCAGACGCAGGGGTCAGATTATGCCGCTCACTCAAGAGCAGAAGAAACAGTACAAATCCATTGGCCACCATCTGAAACCAGTTTTGATCGTGGCCGACAACGGTTTGACTGAAGGTGTGTTAGCCGAACTTGAACGCGCATTGGGCGATCACGAACTGATCAAGATCAAGGTCAACATCCTTGACCGCGAAGCGCGCCTGGCCGCCATTGCAGAACTGTGCAAGGTTGGCAAGGCAGACCTGGTTCAGGTCATCGGCAAGATGGCACTGCTGTATCGCAAGAACTTCAGCGTCAACAAGCAACTGTCGAACGTTCATCGCTTCAAATGACAACAAGGGTCACGGGCGTGCTTCGCGCGCCCCGCCACTCCACCCAGGCGCCGGTTGCATCACCAGCACCAGGCCGGAAAACCCTAGCACAAGATAGCTGAATAGCTGCCAGCGCAACGCTTCCGGCAGCCACACATGCACGATGCAATACATTGCACATGCATACAGCGCCATCAACAGCAGTTGGCCGCGAATATCCCGCCACAAACTCCCCAAGCCTTCGGCCTTGATCAGCACCAGCGCCTGAAGCGTCACGCACGCCGCCGCAAAACCCACCAGCAGCGCACTCAGTAATCCATCGATCTCATCGATCAACAACGGCGCCAGGCCAATCAGGCCCAACGCCGGTAACACGCCAATATGCAACAACCACAGGCCGCCCACCCACAGCATCTGGGCAAACTGCCAAAGCATGGCGCCCGCACGAAGCGGGCGCCGCCTTTCAGACATGGCGAACTTCAACAATCTCGTACTCGATCACGCCACCGGGCGTTTTCACAACCACCACATCACCCTCTTCCTTGGCAATCAAGGCACGGGCGAGTGGCGAACCGACGGAGATCTTGCCGAGTTTGAAGTCAGCTTCGTCTTCACCGACGATGTGGTACACCACGCTTTCGTCGGTTTCGACATTGGCGATTTCCACCGTGGTGCCGAAAATCACTTTGCCGGTGTGCGGGATGGTCGTGACGTCGATGATGACCGCATTCTGCATACGGCCTTCGATGTCACGGATCCGCGCCTCGACCATACCCTGCTGCTCGCGGGCAGCGTGGTATTCGGCGTTTTCCTTCAAGTCACCCAGCTCGCGGGCCGTACCGATGTCCTGGCTCAGCTTTGGACGTACGACCTTGGTCAGATGGGCGTGCTCCTCTTCCAGGGCCTTGGCGCCCCGAACGGTCATTGGGTATTTGATCATGCCTTCAATCCTGCGTGTAGATCCTGCAAGCGACGCACGGTCTTTTCCGGACCGAACTTGAGCGCTTCGCAGATAGCTTCGCCAGCAGCAATGGTCGTGGTGCAGTAGATCTTGTGCTGCAAGGCATTACGACGAATGGAGTAAGAATCCGCAATCGACTGACGACCCTCAGTGGTGTTGATGATCAGAGTGACTTCGTCATTCTTGATCATATCGACCACATGCGGACGGCCTTCCGTCACCTTGTTCACGCGACGCACTTTCAGACCCGCCGCTTCAATCAGCCTGGCGGTCCCGGCGGTGGCCACGATCTCGAAGCCCAAGTTGATCAGATCACGGGCCACGCCTGCAACCAGTGGCTTGTCATCGTCGCGCACGCTGATGAAAGCAGTACCGCCGGTCGGCAGCACTTCGCTGGCGCCCATCTGGGCCTTGGCGAACGCTTCACCGAAGGTATCGCCCACGCCCATCACTTCACCGGTGGACTTCATCTCTGGGCCCAGGATCGGGTCCACGCCAGGGAATTTGGCGAATGGGAACACCGCCTCTTTCACGCTGTAGAAGTTCGGAATGATTTCCTTGGTGAAGCCGATTTCCTTCAGGGTCTTACCGGCCATCACGCGGGCAGCGATCATGGCCAGGGACACACCGATGCACTTGGACACGAACGGCACGGTACGCGAGGCGCGCGGGTTGACTTCGATGACGTAGATGTCTTCGCCTTGCAGCGCCAACTGTACGTTCATCAGGCCGACCACACCCAGTTCCAGGGCCATTTTCTTGACCTGTTCGCGCATCTCGTCCTGGATGTGCAGCGGCAGCGAGTAAGGCGGCAGCGAGCACGCGGAGTCACCGGAGTGAACGCCCGCCTGTTCGATGTGCTGCATGATTGCGCCGATGACCACGTCAGTACCGTCGCAAACCGCATCCACGTCCATCTCGATGGCGCAGTTGAGGAAGTGGTCCAGCAGCACCGGGCTGTCGTTGGACACTTTCACCGCATCACGCAGGTAACGCTTGAGTTCTTCTTCTTCGTAGACGATTTCCATCGCCCGGCCGCCCAGTACGTAGGACGGACGCACCACCAGCGGGTAGCCGATCTTGCTGGCCGCACGCAGGGCTTCGTCTTCGCTGCGCACGGTAGCGTTTGGCGGCTGACGCAGGTTCAGGCGCTCGACCATTTGCTGGAAGCGCTCACGGTCTTCGGCACGGTCGATGGCGTCTGGGCTGGTGCCGATGATCGGCACGCCAGCGGCTTCCAGGGCACGGGCCAGTTTCAGCGGGGTTTGGCCGCCGTACTGGACGATCACGCCTTTAGGCTTCTCGACGCGCACGATTTCCAGCACGTCTTCCAGGGTGACCGGCTCGAAGTACAGGCGGTCGGAAGTGTCGTAGTCGGTGGAAACGGTTTCCGGGTTGCAGTTGACCATGATGGTCTCGTACCCGTCTTCGCGCAGGGCGAGGGCGGCGTGTACGCAGCAGTAGTCGAACTCGATGCCCTGGCCGATACGGTTCGGACCGCCACCCAGGATCATGATCTTGTCGCGACCCGACGGCGCAGCTTCGCACTCTTCCTCGTAGGTGGAGTACAGGTAGGCGGTGTCGGTGGAAAACTCGGCGGCGCAGGTGTCAACGCGCTTGTAGACCGGGAAGATGTCCAACTTGTGGCGATGAGTGCGCAGGTTTTTCTCAGTCACACCCAGCAACTTGGCCAGGCGCTGGTCGGAGAAACCTTTGCGCTTGAGGCGGAACATGGTGTCGCGGTCGATGCTGGCCAGACCCAGGGTCTTGACCTTCTCTTCTTCCTTGATCAGATCTTCGATCTGCACCAGGAACCACGGATCGATCATGTTCATGCCGAAGATGTCTTCGACGGTCATGCCGGCGCGGAACGCGTCAGCGACGTACCAGATACGCTCGGCACCCGGCACGGTCAGCTCGCGCTTGAGCACGCTCATGCTTTCCGGATTGCTCAGGTCGAGCTTCTCGTCCAGGCCGCAAACGCCGACTTCGAGGCCGCGCAGGGCTTTCTGCAGGGATTCCTGGAAGGTCCGGCCAATGGCCATGACTTCGCCGACCGACTTCATCTGGGTGGTCAGGCGCGCGTCTGCCTTGGGGAACTTCTCGAAGGCGAAACGTGGCAGCTTGGTCACGACGTAGTCGATGGACGGCTCGAAGGACGCCGGGGTCTTGCCGCCGGTGATGTCGTTCGACAGTTCGTCCAGGGTGTAACCCACAGCCAGCTTGGCCGCGACCTTGGCGATCGGGAAACCGGTGGCTTTCGAGGCCAGGGCCGACGAACGGGACACACGCGGGTTCATCTCGATCACGACCATACGGCCGGTGTTCGGGCAGATACCGAACTGCACGTTGGAACCGCCAGTCTCCACGCCGATCTCGCGCAGTACCGCCAGGGAGGCGTCACGCAGGATCTGGTATTCCTTGTCGGTCAGGGTCTGTGCCGGAGCAACAGTGATCGAGTCACCGGTGTGTACGCCCATCGGGTCGAAGTTTTCGATGGAGCAGACGATGATGCAGTTGTCCTTCTTATCGCGGACAACCTCCATCTCATATTCTTTCCAGCCGATCAGGGATTCGTCGATCAGCAGCTCTTTGGTCGGCGACAGGTCCAGGCCGCGGGCGCAGATTTCTTCGAACTCTTCACGGTTGTACGCAATACCGCCACCGGTACCGCCCATGGTGAAGGACGGACGGATGATGCACGGGAAGCCCAGGGTCTCGAGGACCGCATTGGCTTCTTCCATGCTGTGGGCGATACCGGAACGCGGGCACGCCAGGCCGATGGATTTCATCGCCTTGTCGAAGCGCGAACGGTCTTCGGCCTTGTCGATGGTGTCAGCGTTGGCACCGATCATCTCAACGCCGAATTTTTCCAGAATGCCTTCGCGTTCCAGGTCGAGGGCGCAGTTCAGGGCGGTCTGGCCGCCCATGGTCGGCAGCAGTGCGTCCGGACGCTCTTTCTCGATGATCTTGGCAACGGTCTGCCACTTGATCGGCTCGATGTAGGTGGCGTCGGCCATGGCCGGGTCGGTCATGATGGTGGCCGGGTTGGAGTTCACCAGGATGACGCGGTAACCCTCCTCGCGCAGGGCTTTACAGGCCTGGGCGCCGGAGTAGTCGAATTCGCAGGCCTGGCCGATCACGATCGGGCCAGCGCCGAGAATCAGGATGCTTTTTATGTCTGTACGTTTTGGCATGGGTTTGTCACTCAAATCCGCAGGTCAGTCGGCAAGCCGTCTTGAACAATCTTTGAAGAGCCTGCGGGGGCCACCGACAGTCGGGGCCGCCCGCAGGCCGCTCAGTCAGCGTCGCTTGGCCATCTCATTGATGAAACGGTCGAACAGCGGCGCTACGTCGTTCGGGCCCGGGCTGGCTTCAGGATGGCCCTGGAAGCTGAACGCACTCTTGTCGGTGCGCTCGATGCCTTGCAGGGAACCGTCGAACAGCGACTTGTGGGTCGCACGGACGTTGGCCGGCAAGGTCGTTTCATCCACCGCAAAACCGTGGTTCTGGCTGGTGATCATCACTACGCCGGTGTCCAGGTCCTGTACAGGGTGGTTCGCGCCGTGGTGGCCGTGCCCCATTTTCAGGGTCTTGGCGCCGGAGGCCAGAGCGAGCAGTTGGTGGCCCAGGCAGATACCGAACACCGGGATCTCGGTCTCCAGCACGTCCTTGATCGCCTTGATGGCGTAGTCGCATGGCTCAGGGTCACCCGGGCCGTTGGACAGGAACACGCCGTCCGGCTGCAACGCCAGGACGTCGCTGGCAGGGGTTTGCGCCGGCACCACGGTCACGCGGCAACCGCGCTCGACCAGCATGCGCAGGATGTTGTACTTGATGCCGTAGTCGTAGGCCACTACGTGGTAGGGCAGATCAGCGGCGTCGATGGTCGCGTGGCTGTCGGTCTTCAAGTCCCAGACAGTGGAGCGCCAATCGTACTGTTCCTGGGTGCTGACGACTTTCGCCAGGTCCATGCCCTTCAGGCCAGGGAAGCCTTGCGCCGCAGCAATTGCCGCAGCCTCGGAGATATTCTCACCGACCATGATGCAGCCGTTCTGCGAGCCTTTTTCACGCAGGATGCGTGTCAGGCGGCGCGTATCGATACCGGCGATCGCCACAACGTTGTTGGCTTTCAGGTAATCGGACAGCGACATCGTGCTACGCCAGTTGCTCGCAACCAGTGGCAGGTCACGAATCACCAGGCCCGCGGACCAGACGCGATTGGACTCGACGTCTTGCGGTGTAGTACCGGTGTTGCCGATGTGCGGATAAGTCAGGGTAACGATCTGTTGGGCGTAGGAAGGATCGGTAAGGATTTCCTGATAGCCGGTCATGGCAGTGTTAAACACCACCTCTCCAACGGTTTGACCGTCGGCTCCAATGGCTTCGCCGCGAAAAATGCTGCCATCAGCAAGGGCGAGTATGGCTGGCTTAGTCAAGAAGACCTCCCGTAAATAAAGCCTGAAAGGGCGATCGCAGGTTGTAAAAAAGCGGAGTGACGTATGGACACGTCACCCCGCTTTTTCACTGAATTATTCTGCGCGCTTTTAGTGGACACACTAAAGCTGTAGCTTACAGAAAAAGGCTGTTTTGGTCCACCGCTAATGAGCCTTAAAGGCAGGAGAATGCGACAGGACGTCGCTTAGCGGGTAAAAACGGGGCCTTAGGATAATCCCGAGGCCCCATTTTAGCTACTGATTAGTGCAGATCCAGCACATCGCGCATGTCATACAGACCCGGCGCACGCCCATCCAGCCACAGCGCGGCACGCACCGCACCCTTGGCGAATGTCATGCGGCTGGAGGCTTTGTGCGTGATTTCCAGGCGCTCGCCTTCAGTGGCGAACAGCACGGTGTGATCACCGACGACATCGCCACCACGAACGGTGGCAAAGCCAATGGTGTCACGCGCACGCGCGCCGGTATGACCTTCACGCCCGTACACCGCCACCTTCGACAAGTCGCGCCCCAGGGCATCGGCGATAGCCTCACCCATGCGCAACGCGGTTCCCGACGGCGCATCGATCTTGTGGCGATGATGGGTCTCGATGATTTCGATATCCGCCTCATCGCCCAGCACGCGCGCCGCCAGATCCAGCAGCTTGAGCGACAGGTTCACGCCCACGCTGAAGTTGGCGGCAAACACGATGGGAATATCCTTGCCCGCCTCGACCAGCAACTGTTTCTGCTCAGCGCTCAAGCCGGTGGTGCCGATCACCATGGCCTTACCCGCCTTGCGGCAGAACGCCAGGTTTTTCAGCATCACGTCCGGCAGCGTAAAGTCGATCAGCACGTCGAATTCGTCCGCCACCTGCTCCAGATTGCCGGACAACGACACGCCGATACGCCCCAGCGAAGCCAGCTCACCGGCATCGGCGCCGATCAGCGTACTGCCTGGGCGAACGATCGCCGCGGTCAGGCCGGAGGCCGGCGAGCGCTGCTGTACCGCTTCGATCAGGGTTTTACCCATGCGCCCGGCAGCGCCCATTACGGCTATACGTCGCATACTCAATTCCTTACAAGTCGCCGAAGAAGCGCTTCACGCCATCGAAGAAGCCCGTGGTTTTCGGCGAGTGGGAGTCGTCTCCTTCCAGCGAACTGCGGAACTCTTCGAGCAACTCGCGTTGGCGACGGCCCAGATTGACCGGCGTTTCCACCGTGACACGGCACATCAGGTCGCCCGCACCGCCACCACGCACCGGCGCCACGCCTTTGCCACGGATACGGAACTGCTTGCCGGTCTGCGTCCCCTCAGGGATCTTGAGCTTGACCCGACCATCCAGGGTCGGAATCTCCAACTCGCCGCCCAGCGCCGCGTCGACGAAACTGATCGGCACTTCGCAGAACAGGTGCTTGCCGTCGCGCTGGAAGATCGAGTGCTCGCGCACATTGATCACCACATACAGGTCACCCGTCGGGCCACCCTGGGTCCCCGCCTCGCCTTCGCCCGACAGGCGAATGCGGTCACCGGTATCCACGCCCGCCGGTACTTTGACCGACAGGGTTTTGTACTCTTCGACACGCCCTTCACCATGGCAGGCATCGCACGGGTCAGAAATGATCTTGCCTTGGCCTTGGCACCGCGGGCAGGTTTGCTGCACCGAGAAGAAGCCCTGCTGCATGCGGACCTGACCGATACCACCGCAGGTCGGGCAGGTGATCGGCGAGGAGCCTTTCTTGGCCCCCGAACCGTCGCACGGCTTGCAGTTGACCAGCGTCGGCACGCGGATATTGACGCTGGTGCCGCGCACGGCTTCTTCCAGGTTCAGTTCCAGGGTGTAGCGCAGGTCGCTACCGCGCTGGGCACCGCCACGCTGACCACCGCGGCCACCACCGAAGAAGTCGCTGAACACATCGCCGAAAATATCGGAGAAGTTCTGGCCGCCGAAGCCGGCACCGCCGCCACCCATGCTCGGGTCGACGCCGGCGTGACCGTACTGATCGTAGGCCGCACGCTTATTGGGATCACACAGGCATTCGTAGGCCTCGTTGGCCTCTTTGAACATTTCTTCGGATTCTTTGTTATCCGGATTACGGTCCGGGTGGTGCTTCATCGCCAGGCGACGGTAAGCCTTCTTCAGGTCCGCCTCGCTGGAACCGCGCTCCACACCCAATACTTCGTAATAGTCACGCTTTGCCATAAGTCTTTGCACTCTTAAGGACGTTCAGCCAGACCCTCCTGAGCCTTGCCGAACTCGTTGAGCCCCAATACAGGCCCGGACCCAACTCACGTCAATTCAACGATCCTGGTCATAACAGCTTTCAGCCAGGGACCCGGCCAAAAACGCGGTGACTGTCGCCGGAAAGCAGGAGCATTCCCGATCACACCGCCAGCATCCGAGCCTTGTCGCATGCTGTAAAAATTCGCATACCCCAGACACGCCAACGCGGGAGCAAGCTCCCGCGCGGCGACATCCTACCAGTCACCGCTTGATAGCGGTCAACCGGCCAAGCAGATTACTTCTGCTCTTTGACTTCTTCGAACTCGGCATCGACAACATCATCGTGCTTGGCTTCAGGCTCTGCCTGATGCGCGGCACCGTCAGCTGGCTGACCTTGCTCGGCGTACATTTTCTGAGCAACCGGCGCGGAGACCTTCGACAGTTCCTCAACCTTGGCTTCGATGGCCGCCTTGTCGTCGCCTTTAACTGCGGCTTCCAGGGCAACCAAGGCCGCTTCGATTGCGGTCTTCTCTTCGGCAGTCACTTTGTCGCCAGCTTCAGCGATCATTTTGCGCGTCGAGTGAACCAGTGCGTCGCCCTGGTTACGGGCAGCCGCCAACTCTTCGAACTTCTTGTCAGCCTCGGCATTGGTTTCCGCATCACGAATCATCTGCTGAATTTCTTCATCAGACAGACCCGAGTTGGCCTTGATGGTGATCTTCTGCTCTTTGCCAGTAGCCTTGTCTTTGGCGCCTACGTGCAAGATGCCGTTGGCGTCGATGTCGAAGGTCACTTCGATTTGTGGCACGCCACGTGGTGCTGGTGGAATCTCGGCCAGGTCGAACTTGCCCAGGGACTTGTTCTGCGCCGCTTGCTTACGCTCACCTTGCAGCACGTGAATGGTCACGGCGCCCTGGTTGTCATCGGCCGTCGAGAACACTTGCGATTTCTTGGTAGGAATCGTGGTGTTTTTCTCGATCAGCGCAGTCATCACGCCACCCATGGTTTCGATACCCAGGGTCAGCGGGCTGACGTCCAGCAGCAATACGTCTTTCACGTCGCCGGCCAGTACCGCACCCTGGATGGCAGCACCCATGGCAACAGCTTCGTCCGGGTTCACGTCTTTACGTGCTTCTTTGCCGAAGAACTCGGTCACCAACTTCTGAACCAGCGGCATACGGGTCTGACCGCCGACCAGGATCACGTCGTTGATCGCACTCACTTCGATGCCGGAGTCTTTCAGCGCGATGCGGCAAGGTTCGATGGTGCGCTGAACCAGGTCTTCAACCAGCGCTTCCAGCTTGGCGCGCGAGATCTTCACGTTCAAGTGCTTAGGACCGGTAGCGTCTGCAGTGATGTACGGCAGGTTAACGTCGGTCGACTGAGCCGAAGACAGCTCGATCTTGGCTTTCTCGGCAGCTTCTTTCAGACGCTGCATGGCCAGCGGGTCACCCTTGAGGTTCATGCCGCTTTCTTTCTTGAACTCGTCAACAAGGTAGTCGATCAGACGGATGTCGAAGTCTTCACCACCCAGGAAGGTGTCGCCGTTGGTGGCCAACACTTCGAACTGGTGCTCGCCGTCAACTTCCGCGATTTCGATCACGGACACGTCGAAGGTACCGCCACCCAGGTCATAAACGATGACAGTGTGGTCGCCCTTGGCTTTGTCCATGCCGTAGGCCAGAGCGGCTGCGGTTGGTTCGTTGATGATACGTTTTACGTCCAGGCCCGCGATGCGGCCGGCGTCTTTGGTCGCCTGGCGCTGGCTGTCGTTGAAGTAGGCCGGAACGGTGATCACCGCTTCAGTCACCGCTTCACCGAGGTAGTCTTCGGCGGTTTTCTTCATCTTTTTCAAGATTTCAGCCGAGATCTGTGGCGGCGACATTTTCTGGCCGTTCACTTCAACCCAGGCGTCACCGTTGTCAGCCTTGGCGATTTTGTAAGGGACCATCTTGATGTCTTTCTGTACGACTTCTTCCTCGAACTTACGCCCGATCAGACGCTTCACCGCGTACAGGGTGTTGTGCGGGTTGGTCACCGCCTGACGCTTGGCCGACTGACCGACGAGGATTTCGCCGTCGTTGGCGTAAGCAATGATCGACGGCGTAGTACGCGCGCCTTCGGCGTTTTCGATGACTTTTGCAACGCCGTTTTCCAGCACGGAGACGCAGGAGTTGGTGGTCCCCAGGTCGATACCGATAATTTTGCCCATGATTTACTCTCCCGAAACTTGAATTTGGATGCCGCAGCAGTGGTGGCTAACTGCGGTAGCACTTAAACGCTTGACTTATAAATGGGGGCCTTGCGGCGTATTTCAAGCCTGCTCATCAATCGAAGGTGAAACCGGTGCAGGCGCCTTGCTGACCACGACCATTGCCGGACGCAGCAGGCGACCGTTGAGCTGGTATCCCTTCTGGAATACTTTCAACACGCTGTTTGGCTCAAGGTCATGACTTTCCTGCATCGCCATGGCCTGGTGATGCTCGGCATTGAACGGCTCGCCGCCTTGCGGATCGACAGCCTCCAACTGATAACGCTTCAGGGTGTCCTGGAACATTTTCAGGGTCAGCTCGATACCTTCACGCATCGGGCGGATGTTTTCGTCATCCGGGTTGGACAACTCAAGGCCGCGCTCCAGGCTGTCGATGATCGGCAACAGATCACCGGCGAATTTTTCCAGCGCGAACTTGTGGGCCTTTTCTACATCCTGCTCGGCACGGCGGCGGACGTTCTGCAGATCGGCGGCAACACGCAAAGATTGATCCTGCGCAGCGGCCAATTGCTCTTCGAGCACTTGCACACGAGTCGCCAGCTCATCACCGGCAGCCGAATTGGCGTCTGGAGTTTGCGTATCCTGCGTCTGTTCGTCAGCCATAGATTTCTCCTTTCAAAATCATGCGCGAACTCAACTCGCGCTTCTGTTCCGGTATATGGGGCCACAATTTCCAGGTTCAAGGGTGCGGGCGTCACCAAAAGTCTTTCATCTGATCCAGATCAATTCCGACCCATTCATTCCTCTTCGCACTTAAAAAAACATCGAAGCAAGCAAATCGAGCTAAGCGCCAGGATTGTCAGCCCGGAACAAAACACTGTATAAATAACCAGACCTAAAGCCTGGGAGCGGCCGTCATGCTCGTGCACCTGTCCGTACATAACTACGCCATCGTTGAACATCTGGATCTCGAACTGGATCGCGGGATGAGCGTAATCACAGGCGAAACCGGCGCCGGCAAGTCGATCATGCTCGACGCCCTCGGCCTGACCCTGGGCGACCGCGCCGACAGTGGCGTGGTACGCCCCGGCGCAGACAAAGCCGACATCCTGGCGACCTTCGACCTGGCGGACATCCCCGAAGCCGAAGCCTGGCTTGCCGAGCGCGACCTTAATAATGAAGGGCCGTGCATCCTGCGCCGGGTCATCACCGCCGAAGGCCGCTCCCGTGGCTACATCAACGGCACGCCCTGCCCGCTGGGTGACTTGAAGGCCCTGGGCGAGCTGCTGATCGATATCCACAGCCAGCACGAACACCAATCCCTGCTCAAAACCGACACCCATCGCCGCCTGCTCGATGAATACGCCGGCGCCACCGACCTCGCCCGCCAGGTCCAGCTCGCCGCCCAACGTTGGCGCCAGACCCGCCTGGAACTGGAGCGTCTCTCCAATTCCGGCGACGAGCAACGCGCACGCCACCAATTGCTCAGCTATCAACTCGAAGAGCTCGAAAGCCTTGGCCTCGGCGAAAGCGAGCTGGAACAGCTTGAGCAGGAACACAAGAACCTCACCAACGCCGAAACCCTGTTGGGTATTTGCCGCCAGGTGGTGGAGCAATGCAGCGAGAGCGACTCGGGCAATGTGCTCAATGCACTGACCGTCAGCCTCAATCGGCTGTCCAGCGTGAACAATGCGTCCGGCTCGCTGAATGAAGCCACAACCTTGCTGACCAGCGCGCAAATCCAGGTAGAAGAAGCCGTAGGCGAACTGAACCGCTTCCTCGATCACTTCGACGCCGACCCGGCACGCCTGCAGGAAATAGAAGAGCGCCTGGACACCATCTACACCCTGGCGCGCAAACATCGGATCCAGCCGACTGAAGTGGCAACGATGCAGCAGAAGCTGCTGGATGAAATCGAAACCCTGAACGCGAATGACGAGTCCATTGAGCGCCTGGGCGACGAGCTGGCTTCTTTCGCCCGCCATTACCAAGAGAAGGCCCGCGAACTGAGCGATCTGCGCCATCAAGCCGCCACGAGCCTGGCCAGCGCGGTCGAGCAGGAAATCCAGCGCCTCGGCATGCCCGGCGGCCGCTTCACCATCGAACTGCACAACAATACCAGCGCCGAACTGCAGCCCCACGGCCTGGAACAGGTAGAACTGCTGGTCAGCGCCAACCCAGGGCAGCCGCTCAAAGCGCTGGCAAAAGTCGCCTCCGGGGGCGAACTATCGCGGATCAGCCTGGCGATTCAGGTGATCACTGCCCAAACCTCACGGGTGCCGACGCTGGTCTTTGACGAGGTAGACGTTGGCATTGGTGGCCCGACCGCAGAAATTGTCGGCCAACTGCTGCGTCGCCTGGGGGATCGCGGCCAGGTACTGACGGTTACCCACTTGCCCCAGGTAGCCGCCCAAGGGCATCAGCATTTGTTTGTACACAAAGTACGCGGCAGCGATGCGACACACACGGCGGTGTCCAAGCTGAACAAGTCGGAACGCGTGGAGGAAGTCGCGCGCATGCTCGGCGGTATCGACCTGACCAAGGAGTCCCTGGCCCACGCGAAGAAAATGGTGGTGGCGGCGAAGGCCTGACCGAACCGGCAATTTTCTCTCTGTAGAAAGCACGAAGGCGACCCGGGGGTCGCCTTCAATCGTTCCGCAGAGCGAATCTGCGTCGATTTTTACTTTTTCTTACGTACGTAAAGAACCAAATTGTGATCCGACAGATCGTAGCCATGCTCCTCGGCAATTGCCTTCTGCAGCCGCTCGATTTCCGGGTTGGTGAATTCGATAACCTCACCAGTGTCCACGTCGACCATGTGGTCGTGATGACCACCATCAGCCAATTCGAACACTGCGTGACCGCCGTCGAAATTATGACGAACCACCAGCCCCGCGGCTTCAAACTGGGTCAGCACGCGGTAAACCGTGGCCAGGCCAACGTCCTCATTGGACTCCATCAGCGCCTTGTAAACATCCTCGGCACTCATGTGGCGCTGCTCAGCAGAATCGAGCATTTGTAGAATCTTGACGCGTGGCAGAGTCACTTTAAGACCGGCTTTGCGTAGTTCGCTATTTTCAACCATGGTTAGCTTTCTCGCGGATGCTGCTTCGCAGCTTCTCTTAATACGGGTATGATCGGCGTTTACGTTGTCCCAGCCAAGATAGTGGAAGTCGCCCACCGATGCAAAACACCAAGCTCTTGCTAACCAGTTTCACCTTTGTGGGACTGCTCGCACTCGCCGGTTGTTCATTCCCCGGGGTTTACAAAATCGACATCCAGCAGGGCAATGTCGTCACGCAGGACATGATAGACCAGTTACGCCCGGGAATGACCCGACGGCAAGTACGGTTTATTATGGGTAACCCCCTGCTGACTGACACTTTCCATGCCGATCGCTGGGATTATCTCTACAGCATCCAGCCTGGGGGCGGTGAACGCCAACAGGAACGCGTCAGCGTCATCTTTAATGGCAATGATCAACTGGTCAGTCTGTCCGGCGATTTCATGCCCGGCGTAAGCCGCGATGACGCCTTGCTGGGCAAGGATAACGGCACCAACGTGACTGCGCCTGCGCAGGAAGCCGAGAAGCCAAAATCCGAAGTACCGGCCAAGCCTGGCTCATTGCTCGACAAGATCCAGAAAGACGTCGACCGCGTACAAACAGTTCCAGTCCCGACGCCACAGCCTCTGGACACCAGCCCGCAGTAAGTTTGCGACGCTCGATAAAAAGCCCGGCATGCCGGGCTTTTTGTTGCCTGCAGATTCGCCGGCCTATGAACGCTGTTGCTTGGCCAACGCCGCCTTGGCCGCACGCAGCCGCCGCACTTCTTTGGGGTCGGCCAGCAGCGGGCGGTAGATCTCGATACGATCACCTGACTGCACGGTGCAGGTATCGGGGTCGACCACTGCCTTACCGAATACCCCCAACGGGCAATCAGCAAGGTTCACCTCAGGAAAGTGCGTAGCAATCCCCGACGCCTGCACCGCAACCCGCAGGCTCGTACCCGCTGGCACCGCGACCGCCACCAACACCTGGCGATCCACGCCGGCATACACCACTTCAATCTCAACCATGCAGTTGCTTGGCTCGCTGACAGAATGCGTCGACCAGGGTATTGGCCGCCTGATTGAACAAAGGCCCCAACGTCGCCCGCACAATGGGCCCCGCATAATCGAAGGACAGATCCAGGCTGATCTTGCAGGCTTTCTCGGTCAGCGCCTTGAACACCCAGACACCATGCAACTGGGTGAACGGCCCTTCCTGCAGATTCATTTCAATGGACTTGCCCGGCACCAGGACATTGCGTGTCACAAAGTGCTGGCTGAGCCCCCCCTTGGCCACCCCAACACTGGCAACCATGTGCTCATCACCGCCTTCCAGCACCTCGGCGGTCGAGCACCAAGGCAGGAATTCCGGGTAACGCGCCACGTCGTTGACCAGGTCATAAAGCACCTGGGCCGGATAGGGCAGCAGGGCCGAACGTTGAATATGCGTCGTCATGTGAGCGTTATTTCCACAGCTGAGCGGCAAACATCGCGAAAGAACAACCCGATCCGCGAGAGAAAAAAACCAAAGAACTGCCGGTATTGTCCGGGATTCGTCCAACACGCTCAAGCACGCAGGTTGACCGTAGCCGACACGCTCGCAACGCCCTATAATGCCGCCCCTATGGCTAAACAAAAGAAACACCCCACAGGGACCATCGCGCAGAATAAAAAAGCGCGACACGATTACTTCATCGAACATCGGTTCGAGGCTGGTCTGGTCCTGGCCGGCTGGGAAGTAAAAAGTCTGCGTGCCAGCAAGCTGCAACTGGTCGACAGCTATGTGCTGCTCAAGGATGGCGAGGCATGGCTGCTCGGCAGTCATATCACCCCGCTGACCACCGCGAGCACGCATGTGATTGCCGACCCGGTACGCACACGCAAGCTGCTGCTCAATGCCCGCGAACTGGACAAGCTCGCCGCCGCCGTACAGCAGAAAGGCTATGCCTGCGTCTGCCTGTCTTGGTATTGGAGCAAGCATCTGGTCAAGTGCGAGATCGCACTGGGCAAAGGCAAGAAGGAATACGACAAGCGTGACACCGAGCGCGAGCGCGATTCCGACCGCGAACTGCATCGCGCCGTGCGCAACAAGGGCAAGGAAGAATAATCCTTGTGCCGCTGTAGCCTAGGGCGCTTGGCCCCTGGCTACATGCCCTTGCGCCGCGCCGCCCGGGCCACGCGCTGAACTTCCTGACGTACTTCCTCCAACACCTCCTGCACATACAACAGGTGACGTGTTGAGACTTCCCGCGCTTGCTCGGCCCGCCCCTCGATGATCGCCAGGTACAAATCCCGGTGCTGACTGATCAGCATATCGCGGGTTTCCGTGCGCTGCTGGTACATGCCGCCAATGTTGGTCACCACGTTCCGCTTGAGCAGGTCGAACAACCCGCGGATGGTGTGCAACAGCACAGCATTGTGGCTGGCCTCGGCAATGGCCAAGTGAAACCGCGCATCCGCGGCCCCCTCCTCTGCGCGGCTGACCTTATCGTCGCGCGCGTAACAATCCTGTAGCGCTTCAAAGGCTGCCGTCAGCCGCTCACGGTCGACTTCGGTAGCACGCAATGCCGCGTAATAGGCACAGGACGCTTCGAGGGTTTGGCGAAACTCCAGCAAATCACGCTGAGCCTCGGGATTGTTTTCCAGCAGGTGCAACAACGGATCGCTGAACGTCGAGCCCAACGAATCAGACACATAATTGCCACCGCCCTGGCGACTGACCAGCAACCCCTTGGCCGCCAGTTTCTGAATCGCCTCACGCAGCGAGGGGCGCGAAACGCCGAACTTTTCAGCCAACGCGCGCTCGGCCGGCAAGCGCTCGCCCGATTTCAGCGTGCCCTCAAGGATCATGCCCTCAAGCTGCTCGACAATATCGTCAGACAAACGGCGCTGACGCACCTGATCAAACCCCATAACTCTCTCTCCACGATCCCGACCACTCGCCGGGGCCTCTATTCTGGCCTATCGCAACGCTTGCAGCACCCATCAGAACATCTTCGATTGATGCGATCAGAGCGCCCGCCCTCCCGCTTAAGACCAAAGTTTCGCAGGCGGCAAATTGACACATACCTGCCTAGGCTTTTACTCTAGCCAACAGCGGCTGTAAATTGGTATTACCAATTACCCAAGCCGACTAAAATGTGCCTAACCAACAACAATTAGGGGCCACCCCATATGCAAACCTGGCAACAGCTCTACAGCCCGCTCGGCAGCCTCGGCCTGTCCGCACTGGCCGCCGTTATTCCAATCGTATTTTTCTTCCTGGCTCTGGCCGTGTTTCGCCTTAAAGGCCACGTCGCCGGCAGCATCACGCTGGCGCTGTCGATCCTGGTGGCGATCTTTGCCTTCCAGATGCCGGTGGACATGGCACTGGCCGCTGCCGGCTATGGCTTTGCCTACGGCCTGTGGCCCATCGCCTGGATCATCGTCGCTGCGGTATTTCTCTACAAACTGACGGTCAAGAGCGGCCAGTTCGAGATCATCCGCAGCTCGGTACTGTCGATCACCGACGACCAACGCCTGCAGGTCCTGCTGATCGGCTTCTGCTTCGGCGCCTTCCTGGAAGGTGCCGCCGGCTTCGGTGCTCCTGTGGCGATTACCGCCGCGCTGCTGGTCGGCCTGGGCTTCAACCCGCTGTACGCCGCCGGCCTGTGCCTGATCGCCAACACCGCGCCCGTCGCCTTCGGTGCCCTCGGGATTCCGATCATCGTCGCCGGGCAAGTGACCGGCATCGACGCGTTCAAGATCGGCGCCATGACTGGTCGCCAATTGCCACTGCTGTCGCTGTTCGTTCCGTTCTGGCTGGTGTTCATGATGGACGGCCTGCGCGGCGTGCGCGAAACCTGGCCGGCCGCCTTGGTGGCAGGCTTGAGCTTTGCCATCACCCAATACTTCACCTCCAACTTCATCGGCCCGGAACTGCCGGACATCACCTCGGCCCTGGCCAGCCTGGTTTCCTTGACTCTGTTCCTGAAAATCTGGCAACCCAAGCGCACCGCCGGCGCGCAGATTGCCGGTGCGACCTCCAGCGCAACGATCACCGCCAGCGCCGGCGGCTTCGGCCTGCCACGCAGCACTGTCGCTTCGCCCTACAGCCTGGGGCGAATCTTCAAAGCCTGGTCGCCGTTCCTGATCCTGACCGTGCTGGTGACCATCTGGACCCTCAAGCCCTTCAAGGCGATGTTCGCCGCAGGCGGCTCGATGTACAGCTGGGTGTTCAACTTTGCGATCCCGCACCTGGACCAACTGGTGGTCAAGGTTGCGCCTATCGTGACCAACCCGACGGCCATCCCCGCGGTATTCAAACTGGACCCGATTTCAGCGACCGGCACTGCGATTTTCTTTTCCGCGCTGATCTCGATGCTGGTATTGAAGATCGACATCAAAACTGGTCTTACCACTTTAAAAGAGACCTTCTACGAACTGCGCTGGCCGATCCTGTCCATCGGCATGGTGCTGGCGTTCGCGTTCGTCACCAACTACTCGGGCATGTCCTCGACCATGGCATTGGTCCTGGCCGGCACCGGCGCAGCCTTCCCGTTCTTCTCGCCGTTCCTCGGCTGGCTGGGGGTTTTCCTGACAGGCTCCGACACCTCGTCCAACGCCCTGTTCAGCTCGTTGCAAGCCACCACCGCCCACCAGATCGGTGTCAACGACGTCCTGCTGGTCGCGGCAAACACCAGCGGCGGCGTGACCGGCAAGATGATTTCGCCGCAATCGATCGCTGTGGCCTGCGCCGCTACCGGCCTGGTCGGCAAGGAATCCGACCTGTTCCGCTTCACCCTCAAGCACAGCCTGTTTTTCGCCACCATCGTCGGGCTGATCACACTGGCCCAGGCCTACTGGTTCACCGGCATGCTGGTGCATTGAGACCACAGGTAATCACGCAATAACCGACGCCGAACCGCGATTTCGGCGTCAGCTCTCCACAACCCTTCTGCCGGGCCGCTGAACACGCTGCGGCCCTGACGGACGGACAACCGGGACCACCCGGAGAACGCGCCTGATGAGCGAGCTTTTTTACAACGCCGTGCCGAATGCCACCCGTGTCGCGCCGCCTCTGGCCGAGCCACGCGAATACCCCCACGAAAAACCGCAGAAGGTCTACCTGTTCGGCACCTGCGTGGTCGATCTGTTTTATCCCGAAGCCGGCATGGACGCGATCCGCCTGCTGGAACGCGAAGGGATCTGCGTGGATTATCCCCAAGGGCAAAGCTGCTGCGGGCAACCGGCCTACACCTCGGGCTATACCGACCAGGCCCGACAAGTGGCACGCGCGCAACTGGCGCTGTTCGCCGGCGACTACCCGGTGGTGGTGCCATCCGGCTCCTGTGCCGGCATGTTACGTGAGCACTACGCCGACCTCTTCAAGGACGAACCCGACACCCTCAAACAGGTGCAGGCCCTCGCGGCCCGGACTTATGAGTTGGCGGAGTTCCTGTTGTTCGTGTGCAAGGTGCAACTCAACGACAGCGGGGCGCCGATCAAGGTCGCCCTGCACACGTCGTGCTCCGCGCGTCGGGAAATGAACACCCACCTTCACGGCCGCGAACTGCTGGCCCAATTGCGCAATGTCGAACGCGTCGACCACAGCCACGAAAGCGAATGCTGTGGCTTTGGTGGGACGTTCAGCGTGCGTATGCCGGACATTTCCGGCGCAATGGTGGCCGACAAGACCCGAGCCTTGCAGGACTCCGGCGCCCATCAAGTACTGAGTGCTGATTGCGGTTGCCTGATGAACATCAATGGCGCCCTGGAGAAACAACAGGCGGCCTTACGCGGGCAACACCTGGCCAGCTTTCTCTGGCAACGCACCGGGGGTGAACGATGAACGCCGCGCTGATTCCCACCGTCGAGGTGTCGGAAGACTTCCGCACCCGCGCCCACCAGGCACTGGGCGACGCGCAACTGCGAAACAACTTTCGCAATGCGATGGATTCCCTGATGAGCAAACGGGCGGCGTCTTTCAGCGACGCCCACGAACGCGAACACCTGCGCGCCCTCGGTAACGCGGTGCGCGCCCGCGCCCTGTCGAAGCTGCCCGACCTGCTCGAACAACTGGAAGCCAACCTGACCCGAAACGGCGTGACCGTGCATTGGGCAGAAACGGTTGAAGAGGCCAATGCGATCGTGCTGTCGATCATCCGCCGGCGCGAAGCCACGCAGGTGATCAAAGGCAAATCCATGGTCAGCGAAGAGATGGAGATGAACCACGTACTCGCCGCCCAAGGCATCGAATGCCTTGAGTCGGACATGGGTGAGTTTATTGTTCAACTCGACCATGAGAAGCCGTCCCACATCATCATGCCGGCGATCCACAAGAACGCCAGCCAGGTCGCGTCGCTGTTCCACGAAAAACTCGGCGTGGAGTACACCAAGGATGTCGACCAGTTGATTCAGATTGGTCGCCGCGTGCTGCGGGAAAAGTTCTTCGAAGCGGATATCGGCGTCTCCGGCGTCAACTTCGCCGTGGCCGAAACCGGCACGCTGCTGCTGGTGGAAAACGAAGGCAACGGGCGTATGTCGACCACGGTGCCACCCGTGCATATCGCCGTGACCGGCATCGAGAAGGTCGTGGAAAACCTGCGCGACGTGGTGCCGTTGCTGTCGCTGCTGACCCGCTCCGCGCTCGGTCAGCCGATCACCACCTACGTCAATATGATCTCCGGCCCGCGCAAGGCCGATGAGCTCGACGGCCCCGAAGAAGTCCACCTGGTGCTGCTGGACAACGGACGCAGCCAGGCGTTTGCCGACAGCGAATTGCGTCAGACGCTCAACTGCATTCGCTGCGGCGCCTGTATGAATCATTGCCCGGTGTATACCCGAATCGGTGGCCATACCTACGGCGAGGTCTACCCCGGCCCTATCGGAAAAATCATCACACCGCATATGGTCGGCCTGGCAAAAGTACCGGACCATCCCAGTGCGTCTTCGTTGTGCGGTGCTTGTGGAGAAGTGTGTCCGGTAAAAATTCCGATCCCGGCCTTGCTGCGCCGTCTGCGGGAAGAGAACGTAAAAGCGCCGGATAGCCCACATCCCGTGATGCGCGGCCAAGGCAGCAAGTATTCGCGCCAGGAGCGGTTCATCTGGAACGCCTGGGCCAAGCTCCACAGCTCACCGACGCTGTACCGCCTGTTCACATTCGCCGCCACGCGCCTGCGCGCCCTCGTACCGAACAACGTCGGGCCATGGACGCAAAACCATAGCGCGCCTAAACCCGCCGCCCGTTCGCTGCATGACCTGGCACGCGAGCATTTGGCCAAACAGGGAGCGCGTTGATGAGCGCCAAGCAAAATATCCTCGGCAAATTGCGCCACAGCCTGACGGGCACAACACCAGTGCCCGACAACTTCGATGAGACCCTGGTCACACAGATCTACACCTACCCGCCAGAGCAGCGCATCGCACAATTGCGCAAGCTGATGGAAGCGGTGCATACCGAGATCCACCTGACCCGCGGCGCCGAATGGCCAGCTTTACTCGCGCAGCTGCTGCAAAAACGTGAGCTGCCCAGCCTGCTCATCGCGCCGACAACCGAGCATGGGCGGCGCATCACCGAGCACTGGTCGAACCATCCGCAATTGCCGCAGCTCAAAGCCTACGACCGCCCTGTGGAAGAGTGGAAAGCCGAGCTGTTTAATGACACACCGGCCAGCCTGACCACGACCCTCGGCGCCATCGCCGCCACCGGTAGCCTGATTCTGTGGCCCACGCGAGAAGAACCGCGACTGATGAGCCTGGTGCCGCCGGTACACTTTGCACTGCTCAAGGCCAGCGAGATTTACGACAACTTTTATCAGGTCCAGCAGCAATTCGCCTGGGCCCAAGGCATGCCCACCAATGCCCTGCTGGTGTCCGGCCCGTCGAAGACCGCTGACATCGAACAAGTTCTGGCTTATGGCGCCCACGGTCCGAAGGACCTGGTAGTGCTGATCCTGGAGGACCAATGAGTCTGCCTGCCGCTTTCCTTGCTGACGTCGCACAGCTGATCCCGAAAATTCGTCGCTTCGACGACCCACTTTCCACCTTGGCATTTGGCACAGACGCCAGCTTTTACCGACTGATCCCACAGCTGGTGATTCACGTCGAGTCGGAAGACGAAGTCGTGGCGCTGCTGAAACTGGCCCAACGCGATCATGTTCCGGTGACCTTCCGCGCAGCGGGCACCAGCTTGTCCGGGCAGGCCATCAGCGATTCGGTGCTGATCGTACTGGGGGACAACTGGAACGGCCGCGAAATTCGTGGGCAAGGCACGCAGATCCGCCTGCAACCCGGCGTGATCGGCGCCCAGGCCAACGCCTGGCTGGCGCCATTCGGGCGCAAGATCGGGCCGGATCCGGCGTCGATCAACGCCTGCAAAATCGGCGGCATCGTCGCCAATAATGCCAGCGGCATGTGCTGCGGTACGGCGCAAAACACCTACCACACCCTGGCCGGGATTCGCCTGGTGCTGGCCGACGGCAGCCGCCTGGACACCGAAGATGCCGCCAGCGTCGCGGCATTTCGTCAGCAGCACGGCGCGCTGCTTGAACGCCTGGCCACACTCGGGCGGGAGACGCGGGCAAACGCTGAACTGGCCGCCAAAATCCGCCACAAATACCGTCTGAAAAATACCACCGGCCTGTCACTCAACGCCCTGGTGGATTTCGATGAGCCGCTGGATATCCTCAGCCACCTGCTGGTGGGTTCCGAAGGCACCCTGGGCTTTATCAGCGCAGTGACTTACGACACCGTCATCGACCACCCGAACAAAGCCTCGGCGCTGATCGTATTCCCCGATGTCGAGACCTGCTGCAATGCGGTGACCGTCCTGAAAACCCAACCGGTCTCAGCGGTTGAGCTGCTCGACCGACGCAGCATGCGTTCGGTGCAGGACAAACCCGGCATGCCCGCCTTCGTACAACATCTATCGGAAAATGCCTGCGCACTGTTGATCGAATCCCGTGCGGCATCGCCCTCTTTGCTCCAGGAGCAACTGGCGCTGATCATGGCGTCCCTGGCGGCGTTTCCGGTGGAAAAACAGGTCGACTTCACCGAAGACCCGGTGGAAAACGCCCGCCTGTGGGCGATCCGCAAAGACACCTTCCCCGCCGTCGGCGCCGTGCGCAAAACCGGCACCACGGTGATCATCGAAGACGTGACGTTCCCGGTCGAGCAGTTGGCCATCGGCGTTAACCGTTTGATCGAGCTGTTCGACAAACACCACTACGACGAAGCCATCCTTTTCGGACACGCTCTGGAAGGCAATCTGCACTTTGTGTTCACCCAAGGCTTCAACAGCAGCGAAGAAGTCGCACGCTACCAAGCGTTCATGGATGACGTCGCCCAACTGGTGGCCGTAGAGTTTGGCGGCTCACTGAAAGCCGAGCATGGCACCGGCCGCAACATGGCGCCGTTCGTCGAGCTGGAATGGGGCAGCGACGCCTATCAACTGATGTGGCAACTCAAACGCCTGCTCGACCCCAACGGTATTCTCAACCCGGACGTGGTGCTCAGCGAAGATCCGCAGATCCACCTTAAACACCTCAAGCCGCTGCCTGCCGCCGACGAGCTTGTGGATAAGTGTATCGAGTGCGGTTTCTGCGAGCCGGTATGCCCGTCGAAAGGCCTGACCTTGAGCCCGCGCCAGCGCATCGTGATCTGGCGCGATATCCAGGCGAAGAAACGCGCCGGCATCGACACCACTGAACTGGAAACGGCCTACCACTACCAGGGCATCGACACCTGCGCCGCCACCGGGTTATGCGCCCAGCGCTGCCCTGTGGGAATCAACACCGGCGACCTGGTGAAAAAACTCCGGGCCCGCGACGCCGACCATACGAAAACCGCCGAATGGTTGGCCACCCACTTCGCCACTGCGCTACAAGGCGCGCGCTTTACCCTGCACGTCGCCAACGGCGCACGCATGCTGTTGGGCGCGCCGCGCCTGGCCAAGTTGTCGGCCACAGTGAGCAAGTTGTCCAAGGGACAAATCCCACAATGGACCAACGCCATGCCGCAACCGGAAAAAGCCATTCGCTTCAGCCCGGCAGTGACCGATGAGCGGCCACGCGTGGTCTACCTCGCGGCATGCGTCTCACGCGCCATGGGCCCGGCGGCTGGCGATAAAGAGCAAACGTCGCTGTACGACAAAACCCGCGGCCTGCTGGAAAAAGCCGGCTACCAAGTCGTCTTCCCCGACAACCAGGACAACCTGTGCTGCGGCCAGCCTTTCGCCTCCAAGGGCTATGCCGAACAGGCCGAACACAAACGCCAGGAACTGATCGGCGCCTTGCTCCACGCCAGCCGCGGCGGCCTCGACCCGATCTACTGCGACACCAGCCCCTGCACCCTGCGCCTGGTGCAAGACCTGGGCGAAACACGCCTGGACCTGTACGACCCGGTACGATTTATCCGCACACACCTGATGGACCGCCTCGACTTCATACCGCAGGAAGCACCGATCGCCGTACACGTCACTTGCAGCACCCAGCACCTCGGGGAAAGCCAGGCCCTGATCGACCTGGCCCGCCGCTGCGCGAAAACCGTGGTGATCCCGGAAGGCATCCACTGCTGTGGTTTTGCCGGCGACAAAGGCTTCACCACCCCGGAACTCAACGCCCACTCCCTGCGCTCGCTGAAAGACGCCGTGCAATATTGCAGCGAAGGCATCTCCACCAGCCGCACCTGCGAGATCGGCCTGAGCCAGCATGGCGGCATCGATTACCACGGGCTGGTCTACCTCGTGGACCGCGTAACCCGACCGAGGGCGCACTAATCCTGCACAAAAACAGAACCCCTGCGCGGCGACGTAGTCATCTGCATAGGCCTCGGCGATCGAGGTTCATCAGTGATGTCGCTGGCAGCCCTTGAACGCCAGCAGCGTCGAGCCCTTTTTCGCAAGGAGATACCCTTATGAAGCATTCCGCTCTTGCTGGCGTGTTCATTGCCGCTGCGATGCTGGCCTCACCGGTGTTTGCCGCCGGAAAAACCGACCAGCTTTGTCAGATTAATCTCGACAAAATCAACAACGGCAAAGCCCTGCTCGCCACCGACACCACTGGCAAAAGCGGCGAAATCGACACCGCCGTGTCTCAAGCCAAAGCCGCCCAAGCAGCAGGTGATGACAAGAGGTGCATAGAGATCACGTCCAAAGCCCTGCAAGACCTACAGAACAGCGACAAAGGCGCCAATCAGTAACACCCCGACGCTCATGGCCAACCTTCGGGTTGGCCTTCTGTGACCGTTTGGCGTACACTGCACAGGCTTGTCACTCACTAAGAAACAACGAGTTACAAGCACGGGGCCGTTTAGGATTCGACGCCGGTCGCGAAACTTTAGGTGCATGCCGAGTTGGTAACAGAACTCGTAAATCCACTGTTGCAACTTTCTATAGTTGCCAATGACGAAACCTACGGGGAATACGCTCTCGCTGCGTAAGCAGCCTTAGCCCTTCCCTCCTGGTACCTTCGGGTCCAGCAATCATCAGGGGATGTCTGTAAACCCAAAATGATTGTCATATAGAACAGAATCGCCGTGCAGTACGTTGTGGACGAAGCGGCTAAAACTTACACAACTCGCCCAAAGCACCCTGCCCGTCGGGTCGCTGAGGGTTAACTTAATAGACACGGCTACGCATGTAGTACCGACAGCGGAGTACTGGCGGACGGGGGTTCAAATCCCCCCGGCTCCACCATTTGATCATCTAAAGACGTCCACGGACGTCTTTTTTTGTGCCTTAAATCCAGTAAATACGAGGGTTTCAGCTCTTTTGGGGGCTTTGGAGGATTTCTGAGTTCCAGGCGCCTTGGTATCCCAGGTGGTATCCCGAGTTACCAAATGCTATTTTCAGGATACCAAAACGGTGCTGGAGGTAGCCCCATGCCTACTAACGCAACCCGCCTCTCCGATCGCCAGCTCAAGGCAGTCAAGGCAACTGGTAAAGACTTCGTCCTCAGCGACGGCGACGGCCTGCAGCTTCGAGTACGCGCCAGCGGGTCGATGATGTGGAATTTCAATTACCGCGAGCCGTTGACCAGAAGCCGTCTTAATATGGCGCTCGGTCCATACCCCGACCTCTCGCTAGCCAACGCCCGGAAGAAAGCAGCAGAGGCGCGTGAGCTGCTCGCTTTGGGCATTGATCCCAAAACCCAGCGTGATGAGGTAAGGCAAGCCAAACTTGCTGAGACTGAACACACGTTCGAGAAGGTGGCCACCGCCTGGTTCGAGCTGAAGAAAGACTCCGTAACCAAAGCCTACGCCGAAGACATTTGGAGGTCGCTGACGCTCCATGTGTTCCCAAGCATGAAAACAACGCCGCTCTCTCAAATCACTGCTCCGATGGTTATCAAAATCCTTCGCCCAATCGAGGCCAAAGGGAGTCTCGAAACCGTGAAACGATTGAGTCAACGACTCAACGAGATCATGACCTACGGGGTCAACTCCGGGCTGATATTTGCGAACCCCCTCAATGGAATTCGGGCGGTGTTCAAGAAACCCAAGAAAGAGAACATGGCTGCGCTGCCACCTGAGGAGCTTCCCGAGCTCATGATGGAAATCGCGAATGCCAGCATCAAGCGCACGACCCGCTGCCTGATCGAATGGCAGTTGCACACGATGACCCGCCCCGCCGAAGCAGCCACCACACGATGGGCAGATATCGACTTCGACAAGCGCATTTGGACCATTCCGCCAGAGCGCATGAAAAAGCGGCGCCCACACACAATCCCCCTCACCGATCAGGCACTTTCGTTACTGGAAACACTCAAGCAACTCAGTGGTAACAGAGAGTACGTGTTCCCCTCAGATAGAAACCCCCGCACCCATGCCAATAGCCAGACCGCCAACATGGCGTTGAAGCGCATGGGCTTTCAGGACCGTCTAGTCAGCCACGGCTTGCGCTCGATGGCGAGCACCATCCTGAATGAGCATGGCTGGGATCCGGAACTGATCGAGGTCGCGCTGGCGCATGTCGACAAGGACGAAGTTCGTAGCGCCTACAACAGGACTGACTACATCGAACGCCGGCGTCCGATGATGGCTTGGTGGAGTGAACATATCCAGAACGCGGCCACCGGCAGCCTGTCGGCATCGGCTATCAATCAAACCAGAGATCGCAACGTCGTACCGATTCGCTGAACATCCAAAAGGTACGCGGCACCGGCTACGATTCGTGTCGTGTAGTAGGGTGAAAGGAGTGACGACAGTTGCCAGATCTCTGGTATGCCTGCGCTTTTTCAGCCAAGCCCCTGAGTATGGGAAGGCTCCGCATTCCCATACTCAGGGGCTCACGCTTAAAGGTCTATCAGGCAACCACGGTTTTTGCCTTTCTACGGCGGATCAACACTGCTGTTAACTCGTAGTAATAGATGGTAGCTGGAGCTGAGCATCGCAAATAGTGCTCCAGAAACCATCTCACGTGCTTCTCTCTCCAGGACCAGGGAGTCGCGCAACCCCAGCGTTCACGAATCACCTCGTGCATCCTTTCTGCTTGCCTGATGTGCCGCTGCTGCGTGGCATGTGCACCTTTGAGCACGGGGCGCAGGAACAACGCTATGTCGAACTCGGCCGTCATCGCCGGCCTCCGATGTAGGCACTCACCACATCGATGCGGTTATGTCCCAACTCGTGGCTGATCTGCTTACGGGCTCGCTGATCGAGTGCTCGATCCTCTTGACGAACACGACCACCATTAACGGGTGCAGGAAAGCCGATTAGTTGCTCATAGCGCTCACAGGCGTAAGCCGCCCGCAGCTCATGAAAGCCTTTCAATCCATGTTCATGCAGGAGGTCCCGTGCCGGTCGCACAACTGATTGCATAAACTCTTTGTAGCTCTCGTTGGGAGCCAACAGGTTTCGACTGCCGCTGGGTGAAGCCTCCCAGGCCCTATCCAAGGCGCCACGGATTTGATCAGTGACCGCGATCCAGCGCGGTGCTGACGCGCCTGATCGACCACCTTTGGTGCCGTCTTGGATGTTGATCTTGCCCAGTTGCCCGGCCTCACGTTGCAGTCGGGGCAGGTCAGCCAAGATCGCTTCACGCAGGCGCATACCAGTCTCCCGAGCCAGATGCACAATTGCGGTCACTCGCTGCTGACCTCGCTCTGACAGTGCGCGTGCGATCAACTCGATCTGAGCACGATCTTGGCCTTGCGGTGCCTCCCCGCGCACGTTTGAGCGCTGCATACCCAGCGCCTTGCTCGGACTGGGGATTTTGACGTACTGATCACCGCGCAGCGCAGCCATCGTTCGGTTCACGCTTGACAGTCGGTTCTGCGCGGTGGCGATGCCGACGTTGCCCTGGTCAACCTGCTGCCTCATATAGGCGGCGTACCGCATGAGGATCTCGCGGTCGATCTGACGCGCGTCATTGAGCCTCGGCCCTTCCTCGGATCGACACCAATTCACGAAGGCCTGCCACCGATCACTATGGGCTTTGACGGTAGCAAAATGGCCGTCGCCAAACAGATCTTTCAGGGCTTGCGGTCCGGCATAGCTGAGCTGGCGACCGAAGCCGAAATTGCGCCCCGCTCGCTTACCGACGCGAGCCATTTTTCTGTTCCTGATCGACTGCAGCAAGCTCATGTAGAAGGGCTTGCCAGTGTGCACTCACAATAGCGAACTGGGCCCAATCAGTTGGACGGAAACAAAGCGTGTTGTTGGCGACGTAGAGTTGCGCGCCCTGCTCTTCCAACCATTGGATGATGGCTGTCGTCGAGGCAATAGTTTTGTGGGTAGTGGCGACAGCGGCGACAGCGGCGACAACCCTTGTCCTGCCTGGCTTTGAACGTGGCGACAAAGTGGCGACAGTAGCGGCGACACACCGCGCTTTCGGCTCCTTTTGGCGCTGAGCCAGATGGTTGCGTAGCGCTTCATCAATATTGAACATGGCGCACCTCGAAGGTGTGGCCGTCAGTGATGAGCCACTGATGATCAATCAATTCGACCAACAGCTTGGCGGTATGACGACTGCTCTTACGGGCAAAGCGGGGACCGTTGCGATTCAATTCACGAATACTGAAACGCTTCCAATCTTTGACCTGTAGCCATCGCAGCAACCGGTACGCCTCTTCCTTTACACCAAGCATCCGTTGTTGGCCTTGCGCGATTAAGCCTGATGCCACTTATGCGGAAGCAGTTGCTCGATTTAACTCGCTCGCTGCGTCGGCAGGCGCGTGAGAACATCTTTCAGATAGGCTTATGGATCATGACCATTCAGCCGCGCAGACTGGATCAAGCTCATGATCGCCGCAGCCCGTTTTCCGCTGCGTAGCGACCCGGCGAAGAGCGAGTTCTTGCGCCCAAGCGCCCATGGTCGGATCTGGCTCTCGGCCCAGTTATTGTCAATGGGGACGGCACCGTCATCAAGGTAGCGCGACAGCGCTGCCCAGCGTTTCAGGCTGTAATCCAGTGCCCTGCTGATAGCCGAACCTTCGGGCACGAGGTCGCGCACTTCGCTTTCGATTTCGTACAACAACTGGATGTAGCGCAGCGCCTGCTCGGCGATTTGGCTCTTATTAGTTGCGTGCAATTCGAAGAACTTGCGCCGGACATGGGCCATGCAGCCGATTTCGGTCACGCCGAGTTCGAAACTCGCCTTGTAACCGCCAAAGTCGTCGCAGACCAGTTTGCCTTTCCTGTTGTGCAGGAAGTTACGAGCATGCTCACCCGCGCGGCTGGGGCTGAAGTCGTAGACAACAGCAACTCTCGCAGGCTGTCGAATCGCCAGACTTGACCACCAATAGTGTGGACAAATTGAGCCATGTCTCAAATCCTCTTTGTTTCATGCCAGTCATGCAAAATGAGGTCCGTTGATAACCCGAACCCATTGAATCGACATGCATTTCAATTCGCCCAACTGCGGCTAAGCGAATGTACAGGGAGGGATCGCTGTCAGCGCTTGCCCTTACGTTCCAGCAATCGAACGCCGAGAGACAGCGGGAAGCACAGGGCGAAATACATCGCGCCCACCAGGATGTAGGTCTCCAACGGCATGAAGTACACCGCGCTGAGATCTTGTGCCCTCAGCATCAGATCTGGAGCCGCGATCAGCGATGCGACGGAAGTGTCCTTCAAGAGCGAAATAGCGACGTTGCCAATGGGTGCGAGAACGATCCTGATCGCTTGAGGAAGTACGACCCACCTCATTACCTGCACCCGCGGCATCCCGATGGCCTTGGCTGCCTCCATCTGCCCCTTCGGCACCGCTTCCAGACCTGCACGGTAGATCTCTGCGAGGTATGCAGCAGCGTTCAATCCCAAGCCAATGATTGCTGCGACGAACGAGCTGAACTCGATCCCCACAGCCGTGAGGCTGAAGTAAATGATGAAAAGCTGTACCAGCGCGGGCGTTCCTCTGAAGACCTCGATATAGATTGAGGCAGCACGCCTCAGTGGAGCGCTTGATGAACGTCTGGCCAGGGCCAGGACCAGCCCTACAATCAACCCGATTACTAGCGCACCGATTGCCATTTGCAAGGTAGCGAGTGCGGCAGCCAGGAGCTCTACGTGGGTTGCATCCCACAGTTCGCCGTATCCCATCTCAATTCTCCTTGACGACTTTCAAGCGGCGCTCGGTGCGAGAGGCCCAATAGGCAATAAACAGGCTCAGCGCGAGGTAGATGATCGCCAGCAGAAAATAGATAAGGTTGGTTTGATAGGTTTCACTCACCAGCATTTTTGCCTTGAAGGTCATCTCTGGAACCGCCGCAGCGGATGCCAATGAGGTGTCCTTGAGCAGACCGATGGCAAAGTTCGCCATACCTGGAATGGAAATCTTGAAAGCCTGCGGCAGCACGATGATGCGCATCGCCATGCTGCGAGTCATTCCAATGGAATACGCCGCTTCGGCCTGCCCCTTGTCGATAGTCTTGATGCTGGACCTGAAAACCTCGGACAGGATCGCGGCTCCGTTCAGCCCGAACCCGATGATGGCGGCTCCGACGGCAGGTAATGTGATGCCTATGTAGGTAAGGCCGAAATACAGGATGAACAGCTGTGTCAGGATCGGGATATTCCGAAATATCTCCAGGTAGCAGCTTGCGAGAAATCCCAACGTGCGGTGGCGTGAAAGCCGCATCAACGCCAGGCAAAAACCTAGCACTGCGGCGACGACGAAAGCAGCCAGGGTCAGCCCGACGGTGGTCAATGCGCCTACGCCGAGCACGTTCAGAAAATACGGCAACATCTCGAGGGTTTTGCCGAAGGCACTGCTATCAACCATGATCAGTGCTCCTGAACCGCTCGAATGAACGAGCGAGTTCGCTCGATTTCGCAGTCATGGAAAATCTGCCGAGGCGGCCCCTGCTCGATGATGTTCCCATCGGCCATGAACACCACCTGATCAGAAACGCTTTCAGCAAAACGCATTTCATGAGTGACGATAATCATCGTCATCCCTTCATCCGCAAGACTTCGCATCACGTTCAGCACTTCACCGACCAACTCTGGGTCGAGCGCAGAAGTCGCCTCATCAAACAGCATCAGCTTGGGTCGCATTGCCAACGAGCGTGCGATTGCGATCCGTTGCTGCTGCCCACCAGAAAGCTGCTCTGGGTAGGCATCACGCTTGGCCAGCATGCCGACCTTCTTCAAAAGCTCTTCAGCATGAGCGACTGCGTCTCTCCTCTCGCGCTTCTGTACCTTCATGGGTCCGAGGATGATGTTCTCCAGGACTGTGAGGTGAGGAAACAAATTGAAGCGCTGGAAGACCATGCCCATCTCAGCACGCATCCGGGCCAGATCTTTGTCTCCCATGGGCACCTTGCGGTTACCCACGAGCCGCTGGCCGATCAGTTCGTTATCCAGGTAGATACTGCCCTGAGTGGGCTCCTCCAGATAATTGATGCAGCGAAGTAGCGTGGTCTTGCCAGACCCACTGGGGCCAATGAGCGAAATCTTCTGGCCCTGTTGCACGGTAAGGTCGATGCCTTTGAGTACGTTCAAACTGCCGAAGGATTTGTGTAATCCCTCGACGCGCACCAGTGGGTTCATTACAGCCATGAGCGTTATCCGTAAGTGATGAGGCCGGTGTTAAAGCAGCGCTGTTCAGGCAAAGGCTTGGCTAAAGTCGCGAGGTTCGTGCTTGAACGGTCCTATAACATTGCCTTTCTCATCTCGGTCTACACCCAGTCGACCATCTTTGGCCATCGGTACAAGGTAGTCGTCATTCTTGATGCCGTATTTGGCAAGAATAGGCTTGATCTGATTAGTAGACTTCACCCAGCGAAGACCTTGGTTTACGGCATCGAACAGGTCCTGGTTTTGCGGATGAATGCCCCAGATCGCCTCGAACTTGCCGGTCAAGGCTGGGTATTTTTCATCGAAAACGATAGGTACTTGCTTGAGCTTCAGGCTTGGGTCCTGAAGGATCATGTAGTCGATGGTTGGGGCGTCCAGCACAGCAAAGTCAAGGCGCCCGGCCCGGACATCACGAAGACAAGCATCAGTGCCGTCATACAACTTGACCTCTTTCACACCCGGTACTTTTTTCATGTCCGGGATCGAGAAGTAACCGGTATAGCTACCGATGGTACGGCCCTTCAGATCAGCCACGGTCATTGACGTAGTGAAAGGCTCCTCATCACGCATCAGCAGGTAGGCGCTCGTGTAGAAAACCGAGTCAGTCAGCAGCAAAATTTTCGACCGCATGGGGTTCCAGGCAAAGTTACCGCCGAACCAATCTGCACGACCAGAACGAACGGCCTCAACAACCGCAGGGAAGCCCATAGTCTGAACATCCAGCTTCAGCTCTAGTCGGTCAGCAATAACCTTAAGCAATTCAAGGTCAGTACCAATAGGAACCCCATCACGCACAGCGCCCAGGGGCATTTCCCCGAGACACGCGGCGGTCAGATAACCAGGGCGAATGGTCTTGATTGGCTCACCGGCAGCGAACACTTTGGACATGGGGCCCAAGGCGCCCAATGCGACGGCGGCCATAGAGCCATAGCCGGTGGCCTTAAGAAAACCGCGCCTGGAGAAGCCCTGCGTAACAAATTTTGAGTCAGACATAGATCACCTACTAAAAATGATGAGCTCGGCAGAGTGGGTTCGATTGTTACGGTGGTCTCGATCCAGGCTGGACGTAGCAGCCGATCTTTGTGTTCGCAACCATGACAAGCATTACAATATCCACCTTAAAGAGAGTTTTTTTGCTTGTCAACGGTCGTTTTATCGGATAAAAATCATTAAAACTTAGGTAATTGTCTCGCTTGTTGCATTACAAGCATGACAATCAGGGAAAACACACCGTGAATGCATCTAACCAATTGCTAGATGACCTGAAAGCCAGCGCCGCTTTGCAGCGCGGCAACAGTGAGACGCTATATAAGCAGCTTGCAGACGCTTTGGCGGACGCTATCGAGAGCGGCAAGGTGCAGCCGGGAGACCGCTTACCGCCGCACAGGGACTTCGCAAGCGTGCTTGGATTGAACATCACCACCGTGACCCGAGCCATGGCGGTACTTCAGCAGAAAGGACTGGTGCAGAGCCGGCCTGGTCGCGGAACCCAGGTATCACTTCCTCGCCATCCCGCAGCTCAATTCCAATCCGCGCCGAGCAATGACCCGGACACCATCGATCTGAGTGTCAACCGCCCCGCGACAATAGGATTCAATCGAGTTTTGGCAGCGCTACTGCCTCGACTCCACGCAGACCCGCGCTTCATCGACATGAAGGATTACCATCCTTCAGAAGGCCCCCTGTGGGCCCGCGAGGCTGCTGCCCAGTGGTTATGTCATACCGGCGTACCCGCAGAAGCATCACGAATGCTGATCGTCGAAGGCGCCCAGCATGGGATCGCGAACACCCTTAGAAGCCTGACGAATGCAGGCGATGTGGTGCTGGCCGATAGCGTGACCTATCAGGGTATTAACGCCCTGTGTCGGTCACTTGGTCTGGTTCTAATTGGCGTCGACGCTGATGCCAGGGGCATGTCACCAGAGGCCCTGAAAATCGCATGCGACGAATATGATCCGCGCCTTGTTTTTTTGGTCCCTTCAATTCAAAACCCAACAGCCATTACGTTGGACCTGGAGCGCAGGGAAGCACTCGCAGCGGTGATTCGGGAGACCAACCTTCTGGTGATCGAGGACGACGTATATCGCCCTTTGCTGGATAGCTCTCCACCTCCATTTGTGAGCCTGCTGCCTGATAGGACAATCTATATTTCCGCTCTATCAAAATGCATCGCGCCAGGGCTGCGGATGGGGTTTGTTCTTGCACCGCCGCAGTTGGTTCAGGACATATCGACGATGCAACGAATCGATTGCTGGAGCACATCTCCGTTGACATCGCTCATCGCAGCAAAATTGATCGAAGAAGGTCACGCGGAACAACTGGTTACCGAGCAAAAAGAAGAGCTACGCGAACGGCAGTCATTGCTCGCAGAGCATCTGGATGGCCTGGAATTTCAGAACAGCCCCACAGGCACCCATGCATGGCTCATTTTGCCTGAACCGTGGATTGGCTCACGCTTTGCGCTCCTGTGCCAGGAACGAGGGGTGATCTTGCTTGCAGGAGGAGCATTCACCCTGAGGTCCGAGCTTTCACCTCAAGCGGTGCGGATCAATATCTCGGCAGCCCTTTCCCGAGAGCACCTCGTTAAAGCTTTGAACGTGATCAGCCAGCTCGCCCGGCAGGGTCACCTCTACATGCACAACCGGATCTGAACAGATGACACTGTCTATCAAAGGTGATGTGGCCGTCATTGGGGCCGGAATCGTTGGTGTTTCAACCGCCTTGTGGCTTCGACGCCAGGGCTACAAGGTTTTACTGATCGAACGCGACTCCATCGCCTCGGGCGCTTCGTTTGGTAATGCGGGAACGTTGGCGCCTTATGGCGTGATGCCTATCGCTCAACCTTCGATACTGACATCACTGCCGTCACTATTGTTTTCATCCGAATCACCTTTCGTAATCAACTGGGCGCGGCTACCTAAGCTGATGCCATGGTTGCTTAGGTTTCTGAACGAATGCAGAAACTCTCGATTCGAGGCGAACTCAAAAGCTTTGCATCAGATTCTCCAGCACGTTTACACCGGTTATGCGCCACTCCTGGACAAATGCCCGGAAGCGAATCGTCGTCTGAGCCACAACGGATGCCTTTATAGCTACGGCACGGATGCTGGTTTTGCAGGAGCCCAGCAAGCCATTGAATGGCGCCGTGCCTTGGGAATTCCTCAGCAAGTACTCACTGCTTCAGAAGTCGATCAAATGGAGCCTGCACTGGGAGGCAAGTCTGTCGCAGGCCTAATGTTCCCAGACTCATCCCACATGAACGATCCCAAAGCGTTCATTGAGGCACTCGCAGCTCCTCTGGTCGCCGATGGCTCACTCATCAAAGCCACAATCACGGGAATAAAGTCGGGGGCAGACGGCGTGACGTTGTCCAGCGCCAGCGGTGAAACCTATAAGACAGACCGAATAGTTGTATGCAGTGGCGCGTGGTCTGCTTTGCTGGCCGCCCAACTGGGTGACCGTGTCCCACTGGATACAGAGCGTGGATATCACATCGAATTTGATATGGATCAGCCACTGCTCAGCAGACCCTGCAGCCCTGTCGAGAACGCATTTTATATGACACCGATGGAGGGCCGCCTGAGAGTCGCGGGTACTGTAGAACTAGGCTCAATCAAAGACCCTGCGAACCCCAAAAGATTTGACTACCTGGAGCGCCACGTACGTCGGGTTATGGGCATCACAGCACCGGTGGCACGCCAATGGATTGGTTACCGCCCATCCCTTCCAGATTCCCTGCCGGTGATTGGGCCTTCGCCAAATGATCCCCGAGTGATTTATGCATTTGGCCATCAGCACCTTGGGTTAACTCTGGCAGGTGCAACTGGCGAGCTGGTTGCTCAATGCATTGCAGGAAAGGCTCCCGACTGGCTAGAGCATTTCTCGGTCAGCAGATTTTAACGATACATTCCATAGGAGAATTTTGATGAGCACCATCACGCGCCAACATACCAACAAGCGAATGAGCCAGATCGTGACGCATGGCGATACCGTGTATTTGGCAGGCCAGGTAGGCGATGAGCACGAATCAGTAGCGGACCAGACTCGTACAGCATTGTCTCGCGTCGATGCACTGTTAAAAGAAGCAGGCTCCTCGCGTGACCACCTGCTGCAAGTGACCATTTGGTTGGCTGACATGGCTGACTTTGAAGCGATGAACGAAGTTTGGGACGCTTGGGTGCCCGACGGACATGCACCGGCACGAGCATGTGGCGAGGCAAAGCTGGCTAACTCGCGACTGCTGGTCGAACTGCTTGTCAGCGCCGCTAAAGCCTAAAACAAGGCAAAAACCGTAATCGTGCGAAAACGTCATTTTTTCACGCGGCTACGTGAAATCCGAATCCAGCACCCTCTGCTCAAAACAGGGATTTCAATCTCAGACGTGTACTTTTCTGTCGTGAAAACCGAGACCGACTTTTTCAACAGAATCGGCCGGTTTCTGCCTGCTATCCCGAAAGCGGTAAATATGTCACTGCTTATCATGAACGCCAAGAAATGTTGCCAGATGGAACTTAACCGGCCGAGGGGAGGGTAAAGGAAGGTATTCCAATCAAAATTTAAAACAAACATTAACCATAATAATCAAGAGTATAAAAAACCGATTCAGATTACCCCAGCACTCATTTGCATCGCTCTTGACCAGGCGCTTGCATTCGACCTGACCAACGATTGCAACGGACTTGACCAGCACGCTTAGTAACCATGATCGGCAGAGAGCTGTTCATTGCTGCCGGTAACGACAGGCAGAAATTGGCCCATGGCGATCATTTTTTAATACCGGCCATGCCGCTACTCCGAAAACATCCGCGGAGCAGAAAGGCAGTGTCTTCGCGAGCCAACGCATCGAGGGGAATCTGCGGAGTAGACGAAAATATGCACTTTCAAGCCTATCCGATTTTACTTTCGGCATAGCGGTGGGGCTCCTCACTTCCGGTAGCCGAGTGCCATTCGGGTCGGAGTGATTTATTTTTATTCACTCCGCCCTCCCCTAATGCGTCAGTCGGGGCGGGGCAGGTCATATTTTTTCAGTTTGCTATAGAGGGTGCTCTTGGCGATATTCAATGCCTTGGCCGCGCGGGTCAGGTTGCCGCCCTGCTCGAGAATGACTTCGGCGATCACCGCTTTCTCGGCCGACTCCAGGGGATGGTCACTGGCTTCCTCAACTCTAGCGGCCGAAGCGCAAAGGGTCACCGGCAAATCGGCGGGGGTCAGTTCGCCGCCATCGCAGAGGAAATAGGCGGCCGTCACCAGGTTGCTCAACTCCCGAATATTGCCGGGCCAGGAGTGGCCTTCGAGCGCGGTCTGTAAATCCAGGCTCAGCCGCTTGGGTACGCCGCCATGCTGTTCGACCAGCCGTGCCAGGATATGCTCGGCCAGCAGGGTCGTGTCCCCCCGTCGTTCTCGCAGGGCAGGCAGGGTCAGGGTCATGGACGAGATGCGGTAGTAGAGGTCCATCCGGAAGCGCCCTGCTGCGACCTCCTCGGTCAGGTCGCGATTGGTGGCGGCGATCAGGCGGAAGTTCACCTTGCGTGGACGGGTTTCACCGACCCGGCAGATTTCCAACTCCTGTAGCACCCGCAGGAACAGGGGTTGCAGGTCCAGGGGCATCTCGCCGATCTCGTCCAGAAACAGGGTTCCCCCATTGGCGGCCTCGATCTTGCCGGTCATCCCGCCACGCCGGGCGCCGGTAAAGGCCCCCTCCACATAGCCAAACAGCTCTCCCGCTAGCAGGTCACGGGACAGGCCGCCGCAATTGAGGGCGATGAAGGCGCCCTCGCAATGGGGGCCGGCCTCGTGCATCGCGTTGGCAAACAGCTCCTTACCGACGCCGGTCTCGCCCTGCAGCAAAATGGGGATGGGCGCTTTGGCCAGGCGTTGCGCCTGCTGTACGGTTTTGAGAAACAGCGGGCTCTGGCCGATCAGACGAGAAAAGCCAGCATGACGGGTCGTCTCCTGGGTGCGTTTGTCGTCCTTCTCCACGCGCGTAGTGCGCGGTCTGGGAAAGGGGATCACCGCGAAGTAACCGATCGTTTCTCCACGGTGGCGGACCGGCTCGATCCATTCTCGCGCTAACCGCGGCAGAATCAGTTCCACCCGTGGCGCCAGACGCCCCTCCCCGTTCAGGGAGAGGACGGGACTATAGGGGGTAAGGTCCAGCTTGATGCCGTGCGCCGCCAGCACACGCTCCGCGTGCCCATTGCCGCGCACCAGTCGCCCCTCCAGATCCATCAGCAACAGGCCGTCATTGCCAGGGGACGTAAAGCGCCCCAGGGTTTCGCCCAACAGCAGTTCGCGCTTGGACAGCAGCAGGTGAGCCAGTTGCCCTTCGATACGGTGGGCACCGGAGACGGCCAGCGCCAGACAGTAATCGTGCTGGGTGTTCTTGAGCCCGGAGATATTGACTGCGCCGAGCACCTTGTTTTCGAAGGGATCCCTGATGACGGCGGCGGAGCAGGTCCAGTTGCTGATGTTTGCACAGAAATGTTCGTAGGCGTGTACCTGCACCGGAGAGCCAATACGCAGCGCCGTACCTATGGCATTGGTCCCTGCAACACTCTCGGCCCAGTTGGCGCCGGGCACGAGCCGGAATTGATTGGCCAGTTCCAGCGTCTTCGGATCGCCGTGGCTGCGCAGGATCACGCCGGAAGGGGCCACCAGGTGCATGATGGTGCCGGATTGGGCCAAGAGATCGTGGGCATCACGCATGATGGTTTCCGAGGCACAGATCAGCTCCTGGTGAGCGGCCCGGATCTTCTCCAATTGCGCACTCTTGAGGTCGATGGCCTGTTTGGCCACCAGGGGGTTCACCTCTTTAGAGACACAACGTTGCCACGAGGCTTTGATCACCGAGCGGACGGTTTCGTCGGGAAGGGTGCCGATGCTCAGTAACCGTTCCCGCGCATCGGCGATGCGCCCGGGTTGCTCAACAGCCACCGATCTGCGTAATGGCGGGTTCTGCTTCATGATAGTCACCCCTTTAATTCTATTTATTATTAGAGAAGCTGTTCTTAGCTTGACCCCACCTTGACCTATTTACAATTGTTGGTTCAGGCCAAATCTGCGCCGATGATGCACTCCTTCTTTCTCATCCCAACGCTACTACCTGGAAGAGTTCGATTAGCGGTCGATAGGCGACCGATTTTCGAACGCAATACCATCCACTAAAGTTGGTTTTTTTAAAAAAACGAATGTTTTCTATTGTTTTTGTTGGCTTATTTTTTGTTGGCACAACCGCTGCTATGTATTCAAGCAGTTGTCCAGGCCGGTGGGTTTGGATGACCTCATGTGCCGCTCCTGATCGGGAACGGGCAAACAGCGTCAGCAATCCGCAATAAGAATAATTAGAGGATATAACTTTGAATCAATTAGCGAATCCAGTAGAAGTCCTCGGTATTGATGCCGGTGGCACTATGACTGATACCTTTTTTGTGCGGGCCGACGGGACGTTTGTCGTCGGCAAAGCGCAGAGTAACGCCAACGAATCCCAGGCGGTGCTGGAGTCCAGCAAGGACGCCCTGGCCCATTGGGATAGAACGGTGGAGGATGTTTTCCCCGAAATGGTGACCTGCGTCTTCTCGGGAACCGCCATGCTCAACCGCGTCGTGGGACGCAAGGGGCTGCGTACCGGGCTGATCGTCAGCAAGGGATTTGAAGATTTTCACCGTATGGGGCGCGCCGTCCAGAGCTATCTGGGTTACGCCTTCGAGGATCGCATTCACCTCAATACCCATCGCTATGACGATCCCCTGGTGAGCATCAAGGACACCCGCGGCGTCACCGAACGGATCGACTCCAAGGGCAATGTGGTGATTCCGCTGCGCCTCCACGAGGCCCGGGAGGCCGCGCGGGAACTGATCGAGCAGGGCTGCAAGACGATCGTCATTAGTCTACTGAGCTCCTACCTGAACGGGCATCACGAAAAGGCCGTCCGCGATGTCTGCAAGGAAGTCGCCCGGGAGATGGGGGTCGAGATCCCGGTGTTCGCCTCCGTGGACTACTACCCGATGCGCAAGGAAAGCCATCGCACCAACACCACCATCCTGGAGGCTTACGCGGCCGAACCATCCCGCGCCACCCTGGGGACCATCAGCAACAGCATGAAGGATGTCGGCGGCCAGTTCGACCTGCGGGTCATGGCCAGCCATGGCGGCACCATCAGTTGGAAAGCCAAAGAGCTGGCACGATCCTTAGTATCGGGACCGATCGGCGGCGTGATCGGGGCCAAATTTCTGGGTGAAAAACTTGGCTACGAGAATATCGCCTGTTCCGACATCGGCGGGACCAGCTTCGACATGGCGCTGATCACCAAGAACAATTTCGCCATCCATAAAGACGGGGATATGGCGCGCCTGGTGCTTTCTCTGCCGCTGGTGGCGATGGACTCCATCGGTGCCGGCGCCGGGAGCTTCGTGCGCATCGACCCCCATGCCAATGCCATCAAGCTAGGGCCGGACAGTGCGGGCTATAAGGTCGGCACCTGCTGGCCGGAAGGGGGGCTCGATACCGTCTCCGTGACCGACTGCCACATCATCCTCGGCTATCTGAATCCCGAGAACTTCCTCGGCGGGATCCTGAAACTGGATGTCGAGCGGGCGCGGCGCGAGATTGAGCGTCAGATCGCCGCCCCCCTGGGGCTCTCGGTGGAGGACGCTGCCGCCGGGGTCATCGAGCTGTTGGATCTCTCCCTGCGCCAGCATCTGCGCGCCATGATCACCGGCAAGGGCTACAGCCCCTCCGACTTCGTCTGCTTCTCTTACGGCGGCGGCGGTCCCGTGCATGCCTATGGCTATACCAAGGGGCTGGGCTTCAAGGAGACCATCGTGCCCGCTTGGGCGGCCGGCTTCTCCGCCTTCGGCTGTGCGACCGCCGATTTCGAGTATCGCTACGACAAAAGTGTCGATATCGGTATCAACGAGAAGTCCACCACCGAGGATATCACCGCAGCAACTACCACCCTGCAGGCGGCCTGGAACGAACTGCGCATCAAGGTTCTGGAAGAGTTCCGGATCAACGGTTTCAAGGACGAGGAGGTCACTCTGACCCCCGGTTACTCCATGCAATACCTGGGGCAGTTGAACGATCTGGAAATCGATTCGCCGGTGGCGGAACTGTCCGGTGCCGAGGACTGGGACGACCTGGTGCAGTCGTTCAACGATACCTACGCGCGGGTTTACGCCGACGCCGCGCGATCGCCGGAATTGGGTTACGGGATCACCGGCGCCATCATGCGTGGCTCCGTGGAAACCAAGAAACCGAATATTCCGGAGGAGCCGGAAGCCGGCCCTACTCCACCTCCTGAATCACGCTTGGGTACCCGGCCCTTCTATTACGAAAAAGAGTGGGTCGACGCCGCTATTTATCATATGGAAAAGCTCAAGCCCGGTAACGAAATAAAAGGTCCTGCGGTCATCGAATCCGATGCCACTACTTACGTTATACCGCCGGGATTCCAGACTTTCCTGGATGTGAACCGTCTGTTCCATCTGATCGAATGCTAACTACCCAATTATAAATATAACAAGTAGAGGACCTCTCATGACTATTCAAGAAACCTATGTCCAGGCGGGAAAACTGCTGGATAGCGGACTAACGCTCAATGATTATCGCAATCTGATTCTGCAACGCACGGAAAAAACCGGGTACTACAACGGCTTGGAACGGCTGGAATTTAAAGAGTCGGACCCCATCGGTTATGAACGGATCTTTTCCAAGCTCCGTGCGGGGTTGGTCAATTCCCGTGAAGTGGCCAAGAAGATTGCGGCATCGCCCATCGTCGAGCAGGAGGGGGAGCTGTGCTTTACCCTCTATAACGTGGCAGGGGACTGTATCGCCACCTCCACGGGAATCATTATTCATGTGGGGACCATGGGCGCCGCCATCAAATACATGATTCAGAATAACTGGGAATCTAACCCCGGAATTAACCCAGGTGACATGTTCACCAACAACGATTGCCAGATCGGCAACGTTCACCCTTGCGATATCGCCACCATCGTACCGATTTTCCATGAAGGTCAGTTGATCGGCTGGGTTGGCGGCGTGACGCACGTCATCGATGTGGGTGCGGTGGGCCCGGGCTCCATGTCCAACGGCCAGGTCCAGCGCTTCGGTGACGGAGTGCAGATCACCTGTCGTAAGACTGGCATCAATGACACACCACTGCGGGATTGGCTCCACGAGAGCCAGCGCAATGTGCGCACCCCCAAGTATTGGATCCTGGACGAGAAGACCCGTATCGCCGGCTGCCATATGATCCGCGATCTGGTCGAGGAGACGGTCCGTGAAGAGGGTCTCGCCGCCTATACAAAATTTGCCACGGAAGTGATCGAGGATGGCCGGCGCGGGCTCATCAGCCGGATCAAGGCAATGACCATTCCCGGCAAGATCCGCACCGTCGCCTTTGTGGACGTGCCCTATATGCACGAAGATGTGGTCGTTCCGCCCTTCGCCAAGATCGATACAATCATGCATGCCCCTTGCGAAATCACGGTAAAACCCGACGCCACCTGGCGCCTCGATTTCGAGGGCTGCAGCCGCTGGGGCTGGCACACCTACAATGCCAACCCGGTGGCCTTCACCAGCGGCATCTGGGTCATGATGACCCAGTCCCTGGTGCCCACCGAGCGGATCAATGACGGTGCCCGTTACGCCACCGAATTCCGGATGCCCAAAGGCACCTGGACCAATCCGGATGACCGCCGTACCGCCCACGCCGATGCCTGGCACTTCCTGGTCTCTTCCTGGAGTTCCCTGTGGCGCGGCGTGAGCCGGACCTATTTCGGCCGCGGCTATCTGGAGGAGGTCAACGCGGGCAACTCCAACCCCTGCAACTGGCTCCAGGGTGGCGGTATCAACCAGGAAGGCGAGATCCATGCCGTCAACAGCTTCGAAACCGCGGCCTGCGGCACGGGCGCCTGCGCTGTCAAGGATGGCCTGAATCACGCCGCGGCAATCTGGAATCCCGAAGGGGACATGGGCGATATCGAGATTTGGGAACTGGCCGAACCCCTGCTCTATATGGGACGGACCATCAAGACCAATACCGGCGGTTACGGTAAATACCGCGGCGGTCTCGGATTCGAAACCCTGCGCATGGTCTGGGGTTCCGCCGATTGGACCATGTTCTTTATGGGCAACGGCTATATGAACAGCGACTGGGGGCTGATGGGCGGTTATCCGGCCGCGACCGGTTACCGCTTCGAAGCCCATAACACCGGTCTTTTGGATCGCATCAAGGCGGGCAAGTCGCTGCCCCTGGGTAAAGATCGTGACCCCGGCACCTGCGAATTCGAGAAACACCTCGACGCCGGTGCGCGGGTTAAGCGCGATAAGCAGTGCATCACCACCGAAACGATCTTCGAAAATGGCGATCTCTACCTCAACTACCTGCGTGGCGGTCCGGGCTTCGGTGATCCCTTGGATCGCGATCCGGCGGCGGTCGCCGAAGACCTCAACCAGAACTTCGTGCTGCCGGAATTTGCCCAAAAGGTTTACGGCGTAGTGATCTCCCAGAACAAAGCCGGCGACTGGGTAGTAGATGAAAAGAAAACGGCGGCACGCCGGCAGGCGATCCGCCAGGAGCGGATCGCCCGGGGCCAACTGACCCATCAATGGATGGAGCAGGAGCGTCAGAAAATTCTGGATAAGAAGGCATCGGTCCAGGTCCAGCAGATGTTCGCCTCCAGCTTTTATCTGTCAGAGAAGTTCCTCGCCGAATTTAAAACGTTTTGGGATCTGCCGGCCAGCTGGGAATTGAAAGAGGAAGAACTCGATATACCCATGTTTGGCGCCAAACACCATATGGATCTGAGCGAATTACCCGATGTTCACCCCGTGATCATGACCGAACAGTGATTGTCTACGAAGGGGATGCCTGAGCGTCCTCTTCAATGGCATCTCACAATTCAAAAAATAAAAGAGAGACTGATTATGTCAACTTATACCAAAAAACAAGTGTCCGATTTGGTCAAAGGGGATTTGGACTGGGATACTCTGCACCGCATGTTATCTTTGCCCAAGGACAAAGAGCGCTATGCCAATTACGTTGCCGTGTTGCAGGAGCAGGTATCCTGGAATGATAAGATCATCATGCCCTTTGGTCCTCACCTGTTTCTGGCAGAAACCCAGCAAGATAAAAAACTTGTCACCAAATGCTCCTGTGGTCATGAGTATGGCGATTACCAAAAAAACTGGAAGCTCAATGCGCTGATCTACGTGCGTGACAGCAAAGAGAAGATGCAGGAAGTTTATCCCACGCTGATGGCCCCAGACACCAATTGGCAGGTCTATCGTGAATACTATTGCCCAAGTTGTGGGGTGATGCACGATATCGAGGCCCCCACGCCCTGGTATCCGGTCATTCACGACTTCCAGCCGGATCTGAAAGCCTTGTTTGATTGGCTGGATCTTCCCGCCCCCGTGAACGCTTAATCGGCGTCCGCCCTAAGTGATACCCCGGCCGGACTCCGGCCGGAGTATTCCCAAGATTCCTCCCGTTGCAAGCCTGTTTAATAAACTAAAATGCATTATGAGGTGTGACATGTTGGATAAAAATAAAAATACCCACAGCGCCGAACAACCGTTCTTCGCATTACAAAAAATCTATATTAAAAGTTCATCCTTCGAAGCGCCGAATGCGGCGAAGGTTTTCAAGCAGAACTGGAAACCTGAGATCAGCCTGGATTTGAATGTCAGCCACGAATCGATCGGTGATGGCATCTATGAAGTGGTGCTGTCCATATCGGTCACCGCAAAAAACGACGGTATTCTCGCCTTCTTGGTCGAGGTCGACCAGGCCGCACTGTTTGTGATCAAAGGTTTCCCCGAGCAGAAACTGGATGAAGCCCTCAACTCCGCCTGCCCTCTGGTCATGTTTCCTTATATTCGTGAAACCCTCGACACCCTCATGCTGAAGGGGTGTTTCCCGCCGCTGATGCTGGCCCCCGTCAACTTCGATGCGCTCTATACGGAAAAAAATAGAGCCTGCGCTTAGAACGGGAACCAGGTTCGCGGGCTGAGGCCGATACTGAATTCGCCATACGCTTACAGCAATCATGCAGGGTCAGCCGTTCAGCGCACATGAAACCCGCCTGTTCTAGATGTGGCGAATTTCACAGCTGGGTCGCCAGCGGCTGGTCGCGATCGGCGAAGGTTGGGAAAGTGACTCAGAGCCAAATCCTGGTGGGGGTCAGTGGTGATACGCCGCTCCCACTGCCGGCTGACGTCCGCGATATTCATCTGCGTTTCGATGACAATATCCGCAAGCGTTGTTCCGTTCAGCCCTCGATGATCTGTTGAGCTGAGGAGACTGATTTATGAATCTACCGCCTGAACGGCTTCCAATTTATAGAGAGAATACAAACTCGATAGTCAATTATAGTTGACGACTTGCGATTTGGTTCAACCGGGGCGAGTTCCCCGCATTAGTCTTCCTGCTTCAATCGATCCGGCTTTTCGGATTACGGCCAGTGTGAAATGTATGTGATGGCAATACTGCCATGAGTACACGGATGTTCATGACCACGCGTTTTTAACGTTATTAACGCTGGTTCACAGGAAGGTTGACCTGCTGGATCGCCAACAGTTGGAAGCATTTGCCTGCGTCATAGAACATAAGAGCTTTGAGCGTGCTGCATCGGTCCTTAATATTACCGGCGGCGCTCTTTCGCAACGGATCAAGTCGCTGGAAAACTCTCTTTCAACCATTTTAATTATTCGAGAACGGCCCATTCACCCCACGTCGGCAGGCCAGGCTTTACTACAGCACGTCTCGGCCTTGCGCTCGCTTGAACATGATGTTCTTAAGTTGCTCTCGTACAAAAGCAGTATGAGCTCAAAAATTGCCATTGGCGTACATCCCGACTCACTCAATACATGGTTCGCGCCATTACTGATCGAACTGATGCGCGCTGAGCAGGTTTGCGTAGAAATCATCTCGGATGATCGATGCTCTAGTTTGAATATCCTCAAACGCGGTGACGTGCAAGGATGTGTATCGGTCGTTGCCGATGCGCTTGATGGCTTTGAAGTTCATCCACTGGCCATAGCGCATGCCTTCGTGAGCTGCTCGGGGTCTCGATCGCGCGATTTCCTTGTCACTATGTGCCGTCATTACCCATGGTTCAGGATGCTGTACTGGCCAGCCTCGGCTACACACTGATGCCTGCGGACATCGCTGCGCCGTTTCTGGAGGACGGACAACTGGTCAATCTGATGCCGCAAAGCAGTTCTACATGCTTACTACGCACAACTCGTCAGGGAATAATCACGACTCAGATTGCGCTTCGTGCCCTTCCCCGTCGGCTGCTGGCACTTGACTGCAATGAAACCAGTATCAAGGAAACGCGCGCGCAGCTCTCCAGCGCGGGGGTCAACGACGCACAGGTTCGTCAATGCAATCGCTATGACGACGCCCTGACCGAACCAGGGCAATACGACTTCAGCTATGCGCGGATGGTATTCCAGCATTTATCCGACCCATTGAGTGCGTTGCGCAACATCCACCGGTGTCTCGCTATCGGTGGACGACTCTGTATTTGCGACATCGACGACCGCTGGTTCGGCGCAGCGCCTCAACCTCCCGAGCTGCAATCTTTCCTGGCCCGTGTTGCACGGGCTCAGGCCGCTCGCGGCGGTGATCGCCATGTGGGCAGCAAGCTGGCAAATTACCTTGAGGAAACCGGCTACAGTGACATCCGCTGCAGCATGTTACTGGTGTCCACGTCGCTGATTGGTGCAACGGCATTTTGTGACCTGGTCTTTGGTTACAAGATGGAAGTGATCCCACAAGCCGAACTCGAACAGGCTCAGCGTGAAATGGCTGCGATCAAGGAAAGTATCGAGAGCCCAGGCGGCTGGGCGGGGATCGGGGTATTGTTCGTTTCTGGAGAAAAACAGTAACTGAATGGAATCACGGGAGCATTGTATGCCTGACAAAGCCAAACCGGACTCCGCTGTACGCCAGCAAATCGCCGCCACGGCGCGGATTGCATCGAGCGCTATCCTGGAAGGCAATATTTCTATCGGAGCGGGTACCGTTGTAGGTCATGGCGCGGTCCTCGTTGCAGAAGGGGGTACGCTGATGATCGGAGAGAACTGCATCATCATGGAAAATGCGGTAATTCGCAGTACGGCCCATGATGATTGCCACATCGGTAACCATGTGATGGTGGGGCCGCACAGTCATTTGAGCGGCTGCAGGATCGACGATGAAGTGTTTGTCGCGACCGGCGCCTCGGTCTTTAACGGTGCTTGCATCGGCAAAGGCGCGGAGGTTCGCATCAATGCTGTGGTTCATATCAGAACCAGGGTAGAAGCCGGCGCGACACTGCCGATTGGCTGGGTCGCCGTGGGCGATCCGGCGCAATACTTTTCCCCCGACCAGCACGAGCAGATCTGGAACGTACAGAAAGAACTGGATTTCCCCCGCTACGTTTTTGGCGTCGACCGCAACAGTGATGGTGTTGTCAGGCAAATGATGGAACGTTACGCACGCTTCCTGCGCAAGCAGCAGGTGGACGATGAATGACGAGTCCGAGCGCACCAGCGGACTAACAATTATCGATGGCCATAGTCACATTGCTTCGACGCACTTCACTCCCATGAGTTTCCTTGAAGGCGTGGCAGACAATATCGAGGTGAGACTTCGGCCGGCCGACGCCTTAATCGTGTTACTGAACTGACTGCGCTTACAGCGCTCTCAACTGGCTCCCAGCTGTTGTCTAATCCTGGCCGTAGCATCAAAGCTGAAGTTGCTGCAACTCAGTACCCCTTTGACCGTAGACCTCACCAAAACCAATACGGCAAAAACTTGGGTGTCGGCTCATTGGCCAACTCCAGGTGGTAAGTAACCGAGTTAAAGAAAAACATGTCCAGTATGAGGAAGGCGACAGCACCAAAAGAGAAAGTCACAAATTCACGATGTGGATGCATGCTGAAACGTGTCACCATCCAGGGCCTAACGGCAACAAGGGCAATCAACCCCATGGAAGCACCGAGATAGTTCGGCTGAAGTGGAGTCGTCGCATACAGACCATGAATAAACGCGAGCAGTAACACTCCCAGGCCAACCACTGGCAGGTTTAAGCAAAACCTCAGCAGTTTGTCTCGGGTACTTGCAAAGAGAGCGCTGCGATCCACGAAGATGTAGGCAGCCAACAAGGAAATAGCGGGTGTAATTGAAAGTATGTAACGCGCCTTCTTGGAGCTTGGAATCGTGAACAGTACGATCACCACAAGGAGCCAGCCCGAGAGATACAAGAGCATGTTCGTGGCCGGATCAGGTGAGCGTTCAAAAAAGCACTTCCCCTTCTTGACGATAACGTTCAAAGCGATAAGAGCTGTTACGCCATAGGTCAGCAAGCCGGCAGAGAAATAGAAGTAATAACGGGACGAGTGATCACTGCCAAACCGCCCCAGCCCTTGCATGATCAATACCTCTTGTAGAAACGCGTCTCCACCTTGCACGTAGGCAGCCCATGTCAGCACCGCAATGCCTGTGCCCAGGACCAAGCCCGCCAGCAAGCAAAACACAACCAGCATGCGCCATTGCTTGCTCAAAAAATAATAAGCGGCGACCACACTGGCGGGGCCGATCAGACCAATAGGGCCACGAAATGCAAAGCCCAGCGCAAGGCCTGCGAGCACAAGCAGCAAGCGGAAACGTTGTTTGTATACCTCTCCCGTGTAGGCCAGATAAAAACACACCACTGTAAAAAGCGCGGGGTATATATCCAGTGCCAAGGAGTTCACGCCGTCCAGAAATGACCAGGTGAACAGGGCAAACACAACACCATATGCGCCCCATTTTTTCTCATGCAATGCACCGAGCTTGTAAACAAACACCAGCATCAAGGCCGCGGCAACACAGAAAGGAAGGCCCATTGAAAGAATCGATACACGACCAAACGGCAAAGAAACCAGATAAACAAGGAGCGTATTGATCACCGTGTAATCGGGATATGGCCGCAGATCATCCGCAATTGGAAACAGCGTCACCCCATGCGCGAGCATATATTGAGCAAAATCGACAAAGCGCGTTGTGTAATTGAGCACAGCAGGCTTGTATTGCAGCACTGCGAATATGAGAAATGTCAATATAAAAATAAATGAGCATGGCTTTTTTACAGCCATTTCCTTTAGCACTTTCATGTGGACCTGCTATCCCAAAAAACTCGCAGGCTAGCATTTTGCTTTTTGCGCCATCCAGACAAAAACAGTGAAAAGTTGTTAAACAACATGCGGCCTATTGACTCAACTAATCAACTAGCATGCGAGTTCTGAACATCAGCTGAACACACTCAAAAAAGGTGCAAACAGCCCAGCATAGGTATTGACTCTCTCAAAAATAAACTCTAACGCGTTTTAGAAGATGTCCTTTACTGGTTCACAGAGTCTCAATAGTCCGACATCACCACCATCACTTCAGTGTCGGCCCCTCCTCGCCTTCCGCCAGATAGATACGACCAATTGTTGAAAGTAGCCAAAGAAACCCACGCCCTCCTGCTTCACAACAAGACGGGCTCTGTCCGAGCGCGAACGCCTGCGGCAACCATCAGGACGATGGCAGGGATAATCACCACACTGGCCGATAGCATCGCCCCCTTGAACCCGGCTACATTCAGCGCTCCTGCGCCGATAATCACACCCAGCCCGATCGCGCTATTGAGTACAGCTGTGTGGATTGCCGTGGCCGGCACCGTGTGATCACCGGCAATCCTCAAGACCCAGGTCTGCAGGCCGGTAAACAAAGCGGAAATGGCCACACCCCAGATCACCAGCAAGATAACCACCGGCGCGATACCCAGAAGCGGACCGTAAATGCCCAAGATCATCAAAGCCAATGCCATCGCAATCAACGCTATCAGAATGAAAACGTTCAAGTAGCGATCAATAAACAACGCACTCAGCAGGTTGCCCAGAAAACCTGCGGCCCCGAAGGCGAACAGCAAGACAGCAATCAAGTACGCCGTAATCCCGGGTACTTGGCCAATGAACGGCTCGACGAAGGTGTAGGCACCAAAATGCGCAGCCGCTGTCAGCCCGGTGATGACGTAAGTGATCAACAGATCTTTACGCCACAGCACTGCGGCAAACCCGCCCCCCTTGGCAAGCGAATGAATCTGCGTGGTGGGAAGCACCAGTGCTATCGCAGCCGCGCTGGCGACACACATCAACGCCAGGCACACAAAGGCCGTGCGCCAACCGTCATATTGACCCACCAGATTGATCAACGGAACGCCCATGACAGTGGCGATCGTGATGCCGCCCAACACGATTGAGGTGGCTAGCCCCATGCGATGCAGCGGCACGATATGCGCGGCAGTGGCAGCCACGATTGCCCAGAACACGCCATGGGCCAATGCGCCGACGACGCGGGCGCCGAGCAGCGTCGAAAATCCGGGGGATAATGCTGCCAGGCCGTTGGATAGGGCCAGTATCAGCATCAATGCGACCAACAGCATCTTGCGGGGAATCCAGCGGTTCAGCCAGTTGGAGAGCAAGCCGCTGGCAGCCCCGATCCATGCGTACAACGTCACCGTCAGCCCGACGGTGGATGGAGGTTGACCGAGGGCGGATGAGATCTGCGACAACAAACCAATGGGGGCGAACTCGGACGTCACCATCGTGAACGAAGCCATACACAGCACACTGACTGCACACCATATCCGCAAGGCTGAGCTGACCATCGGTAATGTACCTCCCTGTTCACTGCTGAGTCATCGTGACCCCACCCGTGCAGCCTGCGCTGCGCGGGTGGGTCGACACCGTCTACGTTAGATATCCACAGACACATCATACTCGGCGAGTCGACTGTTCATATTCCACCACACTGCTCATACGGTCCTTGCGGTCCAGCAAGGACGGGGAAAATAGCGTGATCGATTCCCCAACCCGCTCGGAGTGAAAGCGCTCGCACATTGCGACGATCCGCGTCAGCCCTGCGGTGCCCACTGCCCCGCCAAGGTTGCACAGCATCGAGAACAAGGCGCAAGCGGAACCGGCTTCATCTTTGGCCAAGCCGGACACCGCCAGCACCGAAAGCGCCACCATGATCAGCGGCTGTCCAATGCCTCGTACCACCGTGGAAGGAATGATCACATTGGCGGCGCTATCGACATCCAGGTGCGTGCCGAGGTAGCCCCCAGGACCACGATGAAAAAGCCGCTGGCGACCATCAGTTTCGGCTTGAGCCACTTCATCAGGCGCCGCATGAAAGGCGCCAGCACCAATTGCACCATGCGGTAGGCGATCAGGCTGATGCCAATTTCCCGGGCGTTGTAGCCCTGCAACTATAAGCAAGAGGTGAAGCTGTTCGTCGATGAAGACCTGCTGACGTTCGACGAGATCTGGGCCGCAGCCGGCACCCCGAACGCAGTATTCAGAATTCCCGGCTGCCTGACCGACAGGCATCTCGGCACTCCAAGTGATATTGGTGAAATAAAAGCGAACCGAACATGCCCACCCCCTACCTGAGCGACAGCTATCGGAAATTCGCCCTACAGGTGCGCCAGCCCCTGCAGAATCAGCTTCTGCCGCTGGGATAGCCACCGGCGCGAGTGAACTGATGCGGGACATGATTTTCGACAGCGCACCTGCAAGCTGAACCGCCAACCCGGGCCTTCAGATAGCACCGAATGTTTATCCGGCACTTCGCACAATCAGCGTCTCGGAAATCAGAAAAAATCGGCACGCCACAGCGCCGCGTGCCGAACATCAATCAACTTGCGGCAGCCGCGGTACGCGTCCAGATCAAGCGCGCGGTGCGGGCTTCGCGGGTCCCTTCTTCAAGGCGCGCCGTAAGCGACAGGGTGTCGCCATCGAGTTCGGCGATACGCTGCTGGCTACCGCCGACCCAATTGGGAAAGATGCTGTAGCGCACCTTGTGGGTGATCGTGTTGCCTGCGACGTCGAAGTCACCCGCGTAAGTCAGGTAGCCGCTGTAGGCGGCCGCCTTCTCGGCATCCACAGCCGACCACTGCCCGCCCGTCAGGAATGGCTCGCGGCCTTTCTTGGCCACCACACAAAACATGCCGAAGTCGCTGTATTCAATAAAGCCTTCCAGTTCAGTCCCCATTGGGCACACCACCCGGCCATCGTCATATAACTGCTCCCAGGATTGGATGGACCAGCGGCCCTTAATCGTTTCTCGGTTCATGGTCATGCTCCTGCATTGGCCGGTGGATCGACCAGGAAGTCGACCAATAGGCGGTTGAAGGCCTGGGCCTTTTCGATTTGAACCCAGTGCCCGCATTCGCCGAACACGTGCATCTGGGAATGGGGAATAAGGCGCAACATGCGCTCGGACAGCTCCAGCGGGATGACCTTGTCTTCGCGGCCGTGGATCAGCAACGTCGGGTGTGGCAACGCGCGTAAATCCTCTTCGGCCAGCGCAAGCATTTCCACGCCTTGCTGGCGCGGTGCGGGGAACAGCTGGGCGAAGCGGCTTTGCACATCGTCGCGAATGCTCGCCTGATAGCGCATGCTGACCAGGTCGTCGTTGATCAGGCTGTGGTCATAGGCAAACACCTCCATCAGCCCGCGCATCGCCTGCAACGACGGTTGATAACCCCATACCTTGTCCAGCCCGTCGGTGATCGGGAACGACAGGCCGGCAGCGCCCATCAGCACCAGGCGCTTGACGCGCAGGGGAAACGCCTTGGCCAGTGCCAGGGCGATGGCGCCGCCGAAGGAGTTGCCGACAATGGATACCTGTTTGATCTCCAGCGCATCGAGCAAGCCGATCAGTGACTGCACCCAAATGGCAGGCTCCAGTTTCCACTGCGACGGACAATGGGTGTAGCCGAAGCCGAGCATATCGGGAGCGATGACCCGCGCCCGCTGGGACAGGCTTGGAATCACTCCGCGCCAGTTAGCCCAGCCGGTCACGCCCGGGCCTGAGCCGTGGATCAACAGAATCACATCGCCTTCGCCCTGATCGTGATAGTTGAGGGTGCATTCGCCAATTTGAATGCGGTTGGCCATTTCCGGCGAGGCAGCTTGAGAGTGTGCAGTCATTGTTTGGCCTTAGCGGTTTGCGCAGTGGTCACGACCGGGGCACGCACGCCCTGATCGGCCAGACGCTTGAGGATTTGTCGCGCTTCTTCGCGCTTGTCGTCCGGCAGCCATGTGCGGTCATGGCCCCACAGACTCATGCCTTGCAGCTCCTCGACGCCCCAGTCCGGGCCGACCGTGCGGCTGGCCCAACCCAGCTCGAACATCCAGCCGTCCGGGTTCTTCAAATAGAAGGAGGTGACGTGGTCATTGATATGCCGACCCAGCGTGACCCCGATGCATTCGGGGTTGACCAGAGCCATGTCGTAGGCGCGCCCGACGTCGTCAAAATCGTTGTATTCGAGCATCAGGTGGTAGATCTTCGCCGGACCGCCGGTGTATGCCAGGCCGAGGGTGTGATGGCGCGGATTGCAGTGCAGGAACTCGACGCGAAAGGGTGCCTGGGTGTGATCGCTGACTTTGAAGCCCAATACGTTGCGGTACAGGTGGCTGAGCTCATCGAAGTGCTCGGTGATCAGCGCAACATGCCCCAGGCCCATATCGCCCGTGCGGAAGCCCCCCAGAGGACGCCCCGGTACAAACGCAGTCTCGGCATCGGCGAGGCCATAGGCCACTTCCAGGCGCACACCGTCCGCATCGGTGAAATGCACCATGCCCTCCACCCCCCGCAAGCGCAGCTCTTCAGCGGTCCCGGCGGTGGTCGGATAACCGGCGTCCTCAAGGGCCTGCCGGGTATTCTCCAGCGCGGCGGCATCGAGCACTCCGAACCCCATGCCCATGCTCGCCTCGCCCTCGCAGGCGCTGACCAGCAAGCGCTGAACCTTCTCATCCGCACGCAAACGCACGCAGACACCGGGTTCGACCACATCGACATGCAACCCGACGTGGTGCCGGGCCTGCGCTATCCAGGCATCGAGGTGCGGGGTTTGCACCACCACGTAGCTCAAAGCATTGATCATTTATTATTCTCCTTTGGCCATTGCTGATCAGAACGGTTCATTCGGCCGACATGCCGCCATCCACCGACAGGGCCGTGCCCGTGACATAAGAAGATTGCTCCGACAGCAGCCATAGCACCGCCGAGGTCACTTCATCAGGACGGCCGATGCGGTGCATGGGAACGCCTTCGTCGTACATGTGTTCGTCGCCCGCGGTGACCCGGTCGAAACTGGGCGTTTTGATCGGGCCGGGGCAGATGGCATTGACGCGGATCCCACGCGTCGCGTAATCCAGTGCTACGGCGCGGGTGGCCCCGACAATGCCGTGCTTGGCGGCAACGTAACTGGCGATCTTGGGCATGCCCTTAAGGCCGAAGATCGAGGCATTGTTGACGATGGCGCCGCCACCGCACTCGAGCATCGCGGCGGTCTCATACTTCATCATGTACAGCACCCCTTTGAGGTTGATGTCGATGACTTCGGACATGTCTGCGATCGGGGTTTCATGCACATCATTGAAGTCGCGCTGCAGCCCCGCATTATTGAAGGCACCATCGAGGCGACCGTAGGTGTTCATGGCCAGCGCGACCAAGGCTTGGCAATCCGCCGCACAAGACACATCGGTGGCACGAAACAACGCCTGACCACCGTCGGCGAGGATTTGCGCGACCACCGCCTGGCCAGACTGCGCCGTGCGATTGCCAATCACCACGCGTGCGCCTTCACGTGCCAGCGCCAGGCAAACATCGTGGCCTATCCCACTGCCGCCCCCGGTCACGATGACCACCTTGTCACGCCACAGACTGTCCCGACTCATGACGCCTCCGATCACGCGCTTCAAGCCCGTGGCACTCGGCCAAACAGGCCTTCCAGCAACTGACCGATCGCCAGCAGGCGGCGGTCGCAACCGGGCGGACCATCCAACTCCATGCCCACAGGCAAACCGCTTCGGTTGCCCAGCCCGACGGGCAACTGAATGCACGGCAGTCCCGCGCTAGCGGCCGGCTCGGTGTTCTGGATCAGGCGCCCGAAGACACTTGGCTGGTTGACGTCGTCGTTGGCCAACGGCGCCACGATTGCCGTCGTGGGAAACAGCAGCGCGTCGAGTTGATGTCGTTCGAAGAGCGTCTGGTAACGCTCAAGCAGCGCCTGGCGGCCGCCGTTCTGCGCAACGTGATACGCCGGTGCAACGTCCACCAACTGATCGTCGACCGGCATTTTGCGTGGCATGACCCAATGCTCATAAATCCAACGCACATCGGGGCTGTAGATTTTCTCGGCGAGCTGCTCGATGGTCTGGGCATGCCCGTAGTCGCGCAGGTAGTCGACCATGCAGTCGTAGGCCTCATGGATCACCACGGGGAAACCAACCGGCGCGTTCAGCGCGTGCAGGCCGGCATCTTCGATGGGCACCAGGGTCACACCATGGCCGCGCAGCGTTTCTGCCGCGGCCATGGCCTGCTCGTAGGTGTCTTCATCGAGGTTGTCCCAAAACTCGCTCGGCACGCCCAGGCGCAAGGCTCCCAGCAGCACTGAGGGCATTGCGTACTCACCGGTGATCACGCCATCGAGCAGTGCGACGTCGGCCATGCACAGCGCCATCGGTCCGACCGTGTCGCGGCTGCGGGCAATCGGAATGACGCCACGGTCCGAGTAGCGCCCCGCGCTTGGGCGCAGCGAAGCGCAGCCATTGAGCGCCGGCGGAATGCGCATCGAGCCGCCGGTGTCGGTGCCCAACGCCGCCAGGGCCATACGTGCGCCCAATGCTGCGGCGCTGCCAGAGGATGACCCCCCTGCGATACGCGTGCCGTCGTATGGGTTGCGCACGCCCACCTCGCTGCCCGTGTTGTACGCACCGTTATAGCCAGTGGCACCGAACGCCAGCTCATGCATGTTGGTCTTGCCGAGAATGATCGCCCCGGCGTCACGCAGTTTCTGCACGCTGGGTGAATCTTCGCTCGGTACAAAACCGGCGAATGCCGGCGAGCCTGCGGTACACGGCAGCCCGGCAACGTGAATGTTGTCCTTGATGACAATCGGGATACCGCTGAGCGGCTTGAGCGGCTCGCCCGCCTGGCGTGCCGCATCGGCGGCCTGGGCGGCCTGCAAAGCGCCCACGCGGTCGAGGGTCACATATACATTGAGCGACTTGCCCGCCTCAGCACGCTTCAGGCACGCCTGGACCAGCTCGACGCTACTCAGTACGCCGTTGCGAAAAGCCTCAGACGCCTCGGCGATGGTCAGATCGGTCAAAACCTCAACGCTTGCAGATTCAAACACTGTCATGTCAGTACTCCTGGCACAGACTTCAGCGACTGAAGGCTGTGTCCTTTATCTGTTCCGGGCTTGGGTAGGCGATCTTGCTGTGGCACAGGCCCAGATCGAGCAGTACTTCGCACATCTTGTAAGCGATCAGCCCTGGGTTGAGCACGGGCACCGGCAGATGCTCGGCGAGATAGGCGTGCGCCTGGTGCATGGTGGTCGAGCCGAGCACAATCACATCGGCACCGTCTTGCTCAATGGCAAGCCTTCCCGCGTCCAGCAGTTTGGCGAAGACCACCTCTTCCTTGCCTTCCAGCAACGCCTGCGTGTCGGGGCGCACATCAATCGAGCGGATCGACGCCAGACGCGCTTCCAAGCCGTATTCCTTGAGGGTCTTGCGGTACAGCGGGTACCAGCGCGGCCACATGGTCAGGATGCTGAACTTCTGTCCGAGCATGCAGGCGGTATGGAACGCGGCGATACCGGGTGCCAGCACCGGAATCGACAAGCGCGAACGCAGCGCCGAGAGGCCGGAGTCACTGACGGTATTCACGCACACCGCGTCGTAACCTTCGTCCTCAGCCTTGATCCCGGCTTCGATCACCGCCAGTTCCATCAGCGCCATGTCGTAATAACTGTCGGCCAGGGTCATCACCTGGCCCGCGCCCACAAAGCTCACGTCGATGTCGGGCCGCATCAGCGATACGGGCAGTTGGGATTCCACCAACGGGCGCGTGGCTTCACTCATCGGAACCGGGAAAATCATCTTGATGCGCTTTTTCATCATTCGCTCCTCATGCTCACAGACCCAGTTCTTCACGGGGACGCGTGAGGGTGTCGATCAACGCATAGAGAATTTTCTCGGCGCAGGGCATCAGGTCGGGGACATAGGTCGCGCCCATGCCGCCCAACCCCTCGGCCACCGGCAGCGGTGCGCCGGTCGCGGGCCAAGGCCAACCGATACGCGCGGTCGGCACGCCATACCGGCGTAGCGCGGCACCATCGGTTTGACCGGCGAGCATGTCGGGCATGCCGTGAGGGCGTTGCTCAATGAACTCCCAACCCCGCTTACATGACTGGATGATCCAGTTCTGCGGATCGGTGGTCCCGCCCGGTACCGAGCCGTACATCTCCCAGCCCAGATCCAGCGCAGGAAAGCGCACCCTCAGGTCGTCGATGAATTCAGCGAACTGCGCCCTCACATCACCGGGGCTGACGCGCGGATTGATTCGCACGTCGAAAAATATTTCAGTGACCGCGCTCGGGAACGCCGGGCGTTCGACGTCACCAGAGCGCACCCCGCTGATCCAGCCGTGGGGCTCGATGACACCACTGGTGTTGCGCTGGGTGTACGCCAGGATCCATTCCTGCAACGCCTGGATAACCGTGGCTGAAGGCACCACGGAGCTGCGGAAACCCGGCGTGTCATGGGGCACGCCGGCATAGCCGAGGGTGCCGTAGACCTTGAGCTTGAACCAGGCCATGCCCGGCTCCTCGTGGTACACCCAGTTCCATGGCTTCATGATGATGGCGAAGTCCGGGTACAGGCCGCGATTGAGCAGGTGGATCACCCCATTGGACATCCCCGCGTGACGCGCACTGATGTCCACCGGCATGCCGCCGTCAGCCATCCCCAGCAGCAAGTCACCACGTAGCGGCACCTGCGCATCGATCAACGCGGTGGCGACTTCGGTCAAGGTCGCAATCATCGCCTTGGGGTTCGACGAGCCGAGGCCGAACACCCAGTCATCGACCCTCTGCGCGAAGGGTTGCAGGTCGGCTTCCTGACCTTCGCCGGTGAGCACCTCCTCGCCGGGCGTACGGTCCAGGTGGGTGTCGATCGGCGCATACAACAACACCGTCGCGCCCCCGCCACTGCCACGGAATTCACCGACCACGTTGCCGGTGATGTCGCTCATCGGGTAGTAACGCGACTTCATGCCGATGCCTTGCAAGTGGCGATTCATGAACTCGCTGGCCTGGCGGGTCGCCCCGGTCGGACTGTGGATATTGCTGATATCAAACAACAGCTGCTGGAGACGCTGGGGATTGAGTCTGGCACGTGCCTGCTCGTACCACTGCGCCTGCTGGGCCGAAAATGGCAGTGAAATCGTAGGTTTCATGCATGCTTCCTCAATGACTGGCGACGAACTGTTCGGCAAAAATGTTCTGCGACTTCATGCCCAGTTCGATCAGGCGCTGGGTGGCAGCGTCGATCATGGGTTGTGGACCGCACAGGTAGGCCACAGTATCGGGATGGCTGACATCACCCTCGCGCAGCGCACTGACCGGGCTGCCCTGATGCAGGCCGTCGGTGGCTTCACGGTCGACACAGATGCGCGTCTCGAGGAACGGCAACCATTGCTGACGCAACTCGATGTCCTCAAGCGAGAACAGCGCTTCGGGCACCGCGCAGCCGAAGGTCAGGAGCATCGGAGGCTTACGCCCGCCGCCCTGCCGCAGGGCATCGATCATCGACAGGATCGGCGCCAGGCCGGTGCCGCCCGCAACAAAAATATGCGGCGCACGTTTGTGCTCATCACGCAGGAAGAACGCGCCATACGGGCCGCTCAGGCTCAGGATCTGGTCAGACTCGGCCAGGGTTTCCAGATACTCGGACATCGCCCCACCCGGTATCAGGCGGATCAGGAACTCCATCTTCGGCAAGTTCTGCTGGGTACTCGACGGCGAGTAGCTGCGCAGGACACCCAGGCCAGGCACGACAATCTGCATGAACTGGCCCGGGCGGAACTCCATCCATTCGCCCTCGGCCAACTCCAGCGTCACGCGCATCACGTTGCTGGCGATACGTTCGACCGAGTCGATAAACGCATGCACTTCATGCGCCGCACTGGCGCCGACTTCACTGCCGTAGCCGAGATCGAAGGTGCAATCGGACTCGGCCTGGCAGACGCACAGCAGGCGCTGGCCGGCGGCGAACTCACTGGCCAGCAAGGTCGAGCTGGCGCCCGGACGGGTGAGCGCCTCGCCTTTTGTCAGGGTGCTGATGCAGCTTGAGCAACTGCCGGAGCGGCACTGGAAGAGCACCGGCATGTGCGCCTCGATGGCGGCGTCGAGAATATTGCTGTTCGGTGCGACGCTAAAGCTGCGGGTGACGCCATCGGCAAAGTTCAGGGTGACTTGATGCACTGGTTCATTCATAAACAGGATTCCACCGGAGTACGGGAATTGCGTGGTTCTGGCGAAGCCTTGCTGAAGCGTGGTGGCAGCAAACCACCAGCGCTCCGGAGGGGGCTGGTCATGTGCTCGATATTAGGAAGTAGCCACCGCTGACTGCGCTCCGTTGAGCTACGCGGTTATCCCAAAAGCGCAGCTTCTTGCAAAAACGGCAGCCATCGCTGGCTGCCGTGAACGCGCTGAATGCCGTCATCCCCTGGGCAGCGCATCCAACCCGGCGTAGCGCCCGCGATGGAACAACAGCGGGCGGGCGTCCTCCGCCCCCAGCGCCATGCGCAGCACCCGCCCGACCAGGATCTGGTGGTCGCCGCCGTCATAACGGTGCTCGATACGGCACTCGAAACGCGCGGGACAGCCATGCAGCAGCGGCACACCGCCAACGCCTTCGCCGAAGTCCAGGCCACTGAACTTGGCTTCCGATGCCCGGCCGAAACGGTTCGACCACGCCTGCTGTTCGTCACCCAGCACATGGATAGCGAAGTGTTCGGCCATTGAGAACGCCGGGTAACTCAAGGCATTGCGGCCGATACTCCAGAGCACCAGCGGTGGGTCTAGCGAGACCGTGTTGAAACTGCTGGCCGTCACGCCGATGGGCTCCCCCGCGACATCCCGCGTCGTCACGACAGTGACGCCGGTGGCGAAGTGGCCGAGGGCCTGACGTAAAGTTGTGGCGTCAATCATTCGCACATCCCCCTTAGAACGTCAGGCCGTAGCTGAGCGACAACCAATGCTGGCTCATGTACGGCGAGCTCACGGCATCCGGTCCCTGGCCATTTCCTGCCACCTTGTCCATGAACGATCGCGCATAGGCGAACGACACTTCGTTGCCACCGCCCAAGCGGTAGGTGGCACCCAACGTGACGTGACGATGGTTGGCGGAGGGTGCCAGCGTGCCGAGGTAGCCGTCGCGGCTATCGAGCAGTTGGTTGGCGTCGTTGTAGCCCACGCGCAGGGTCAGATCACGCGTGGCGTCGTACGCCACACCCACGCGGTACACCGTCTGGTCACGCCAGCCGAAACCCGGACCATCGCTATCGCCCGGCGCCCCCGTGGCGCGGCCTACGCCGGGGTTGCCATAGGCCTTCACATCGCTCCAGAGAATTTTTTGCACGTCGGCAGCCAGCGTCCAGTCACCGCGCTGGTAGCTCAGCCCGACGCCATAGGTAGAGGGCATATCGAGGTCTCCCCCCTCCGCCAGCAGCTTGTCGAAATGCTTCATTTTCGACATGTAGCCACGCGTCGCGTAGCTGGCACCGACGCTCAGCTCATCAGTGATGTGCCCCAGATAGCCCACGCGCACACCGCTGCCGTAGGACTCGTCGCGCCCTTCCGGCAAGCCGATGCTGCCGGTGCCGTCGATATCAAGCTGCTGCCTTATCAACAGCAGGCCGATGCCCAGGCTGTGTCGCTCGGTAATCTTGCGCGCATAGCTGAGGGTCGCCACCATCTGCTGAAGCGTGGAGCCGGGACTCTGCAGGCCACCCACGTTGCTCTGGCGGCTATAGTCCGTGCCGACACCGTTCCCCACCACAGAAACGCCGACACTGCTGACCTCATCGAGCATGTGGTTCGCACCCAGCTGGGGAATGATGTACAGATCATTGTCTGCGCTGCCGCTGTTTTTTTTGCCCGCGAAGTCCACGCCGTTGTCGACCTTCAGAAAGGCCGCGCCCACATCCAAACGATCACCGACCCACACCATGCCGGCCGGGTTCGATGCGCCGACCAGTGCATCCTGAGGCAAGGCCAGCACCACGCCGCCCATGCCCTCGGATTTGACCCCATAGCCATGCGGGAACGTGCCCTGGGTGGCCTGGGCGAAGTGACAGGGGACCCCCGCTAAAAACAGCGTCGTAGCGATGCCGGAGACACGCCGTTTACCAGCGATGAAAGCCGCCATCTCAGACGCCCTCCGCCACGGCGAAACTGTCGATGAAGCGCTCGGCTTCCTGCAGGTCGTAGTACCAGGGCCGAAGGCTCTTTGGATCGTCGAATGCGTTAGCCACGGTCGAGGCGATTTGCGGATTTTGCGCACAGGCGGCGAACACCCGCAGGATGGATTCCGATGGAGGCAACAGATGGGTATTGGTGAAGCGCGCGACCCACTGGGCATAGTCCCAGTACCGTTCGAATGTTGCCTGCTTCCAGCTATCGTCAAAGTTCAGTTCGCCGCGTTCGAGAATGGCCTGCATGTACACGTTGGCGCACTTGCTGGCGTTGTTCGACCCCTGCCCTGTGATCGGATCGTTGAGCACCAGCACGTCAGCCATGCCCAGCACCGTGCGCCCGGAAGGCAGCACACCGATCGGCTTGCGTACCGTGGGCGTCAAGCGGCCGACCAGCGTGCCGAGCTCGTCGGTCAGGCGCAGGTTTTCGCAGCGCGGTGCCTCCCAGGGGAAGAATTCGCGGATCAACTCCACCGCCAATTCGAGGTGTTCGGCCGGGGTGCTGACCTCCCCCCAGCGGTCCATCGGGCCGCCTTCGATGCATTCCAGGTTGATAATGTCGCCGGGACCGGTATGGGTAATGCAGGGGAAATTGACGTACTCGCCAACGCCCGGATTGATGTTGATATTGAGCGCGCTGTAGTCGCTGCGTGGAAGCATGCCATGCACGTAGGTCAATGAAATGGTGCGCTGCGGACGATCAAACACGCTACGTTCGGCGTCACGCTCAAACAAGGCGCCGATCTCGCCTTTGCCGCTGGCGACGATGACCAGGTCGCTGCTCTCGGCATAACGTTCCAGTTCAGCCAGACCGGCTTCTTCGATGATCAGGTTGCCGCCATGGCGCTGAAACTCCGTCATCCAGCGTGGCATCTTGATGCGCTGGTCGACCGACTGACCAGGCGCCTGCATACGGGCCCGCCAATCCACGCCCAGGCCTTCGCCATTCCCCGCGCGCATATGCACGCCCATGGTGGGCGGGCAAATGTCATCCCACAGCGCCAGGCCCAGCTCACGCTCAAAACCCAGCGCCATGTCATACATGGATTGACTGGACAGCACCCTGCCCGCCGCGATTTGCTCGCCGGTACGGTTGGACACCAGGTTGACGGTGTAGCCCTGCTGCAGCAAACCAATGCCAAGTTGTAGACCTGCCTGCCCGGCACCGACGATTGTGATCGTTCTCATGAGGTTTCGCTCCGTTGTGGTTATGCGGACGACGCTATGCAGTCCGTACAGCCAATGTGGAGCAGCGCAGGCACAGGCAATATGCGCATTGCGCAGCGGGTATGCGTAAAGTGCGGAAATTAACGCCGAGGGTCCCGGCCCTGCATGACCCCCGACCCTCGCGCGCGAACCAGTGTTTCCCTGGGCGTCTCGGCGTAACGCCGACGGTAATCGGCGGCCAGTCGCCCCAGCTGGAAGAACCCCCAGCGCGTGGCGATTTCGGTGACGCTGTGCGACTGCCCGGGGTCGAGCAGATCCTGGCGCACGCGCTCCAGGCGGATGTCACGCAGATAGCGCATGGGGCTCAGACCGAGAAACTTTTCGAACCCGGCAAATAGCGTGCGTCCGCTGACCGCACTGACCGCCGCGAGGGTCTCGATGGTGATGGGCTGTTCCGGGTAAGCCTGCATGTAATCGACTGCCGCTTTGACATGACGCGGCAGCAGACGATGCAGGGCCTGCGCCTGCTCACAACGCAAACTGTGGGGCTGCCAGCTCAGGAGCGTGGTCATCAACGTCTGTTCGAACTGGGTACGGATCAGCGGCAGGTCAAACAACTGCGGCGAGCGTTGCATCTCGGCAAAGATATGTTGCGCGCTGCTGCTCCAGGCCGCACAGGCCGGGTGATCCAGGCTCATGGTGGGGTGAAATTCCACAGGCTTGTGCAGGCAGCGTCCGAACATGCTGGCTGCGTGTTGCTCCAGCGCCTCACGGTCGAAACGCACCACCAGCTTGCGGCAGTCGCGGCTCCAGTTCATTTCCAAGGCTTCGTCCGGCGCATGCACAGAGCCGTAGCGATGGTTGCTGTGCAGCTCACGACCGCCAATGAATTGCAAGTCGTTGCCCGCCAACGGTAACTGGACGAGGTAGAAATCCCCCAAGTTACCGGGCTCGACGTTCACTTGGGCACCGTAGCTCATCTGGCTGAAACTCAGGCGTCCCGTGCGCAGGTGCGCGTGGCGGTAGTTGAGCTGCTCCCCTCCCTTGGCCAGCAGTTGATGTTCGCAAAACATCGACGACACCATCTCGCGCACCTCGTCGAGATCGTGCGAACGCAGCGCCTGCAAGTGCTGGTACTCAAGCAACTCGGTCGAGGGCATCACATCAATACACCTTCGCTCATACCCGCTCCTCGCGAACGCCGATGGCGTAGCGCTGATCCGAAAAACTCAGTGAGTGGACAAGGGATCGTTGCACCTCATGTCAGTCGCTGCGGTCGTCGGCGATGCCAATCGCTGACCCGCTGCACCGCCATACCCGCGCGGCACAGCGTGGCTTCGCCGCCCTTGCGCCCGATGAACTGCCCGCCCATCGGCAGACCGCCTGCGGTCAGGCCAATCGGCAGGCTGATACAGGGATGACCACTGACGTTAAAAGGGGCGGTGAACTGGATCAGGCGACGGTTGGCCTCAGGGTCCGATGCCAGGCTGGACAGTTGCTCGTGGGTCGGCGCGGCATAGGGTTGAACCGGCGCCAGCAGCAAGTCCAGTTCATACAACAGCACCTCGAGCTGCCCGGTGAATCGCTGCGCGTCCAACAGGATTCGCTGATAGTCCATGCCGCTCAACTCGCGCCCGCCGTCGATCAGCCGCCGCAAGGCCGGGCCGTACTGGCTGGCGTGCAGCGGGTAGGTATCGGCATGCGCCACAGCAGTCTGTACGCCGCAGTGGGCCTCCCAATTCTGGCTGACGGCGCGCGTGTCGGGCATCCGAATGCTCAGCAACTTGCCGCCACCGTCACGGATCATCGCCATGACCTGCTGCAACGCCTGCTGGATCACCGGGTCCACGCCATCGCTGAGCCAACGCTCGTCAATCCCGACGCGCAACCCGCGAAAGCTGTCGTCGATGCCGGGAACCTCCAGGCACACGCTGGGCTGGGAGGTGGGATCGAGCAGGTCATGGCCGGCGATCGTAGACAGCAGGAACAGCGCATCGCGCGCACTGCGAGTCATCGGCCCGACGTGGTCGAGGCTGGCGGCCAGTTCAAAGGCCCCCTGGCGGCTGACTCGCCCCCAGGTCGGCTTCAATCCGGTCAGGCCGTTGGCGGCACAGGGGAAACGAATCGAGCCGCCGGTATCGCTACCGATCGAGGCGTAACACAGTCCCGCCGCGGTGGCCACGCCGCAACCGCTGGACGACGCACCGGCCCAATGCCCAGGGTGCCAAGGGTTGTTCGGTGCAGGAATGTCGGGATGGTGCAGAGCAAACGCGCCCTCGGTCATTTGCAACTTGCCCAGCATCACCGCGCCGGCGTCACGTAACCGCGAGACGACGGTGGCATCCTGATCAGGGATGCGCGACGCGTGCAACGGCATGCCTGCGGCGGTCACCACCTGGGCAGTGTCGAACAGGTCCTTGTACGCCAGGGGAATGCCATGCAGCGGACTGCGGCAGGTACCGCCAGCCAACTCTTGCTCCGCCGCTCGCGCTTGTTGCAAGGCCAGCTCCGGCGTCACCCGGGCGTAGCTGTGCAGACCTGGGTCCAGTTCGGCAATGCGTGCCAGTTGCGCTTCGGTCACCTCCACCGGCGACAACTTGCGGCTACGGATCAACAGCGACAGCTCATGCATTTCCAGGTAATGCAGATCGTTTGGCAGGTTCATTCATGTGCTCCGATAAAGCTCGAGGCCAGGCGATTGAACTCATCCGGGCACTCGCTCTGCAGGTGGTGGGCAGCGTTGCCGAATACGTGCAGGCAGGCGTTGGGCAAGCGATTGAGCATCATCATCGGCACGTCGACACCGCCAAACCAGTCATGAAGCCCCCAGCACAGTAAGGTGGGAGCCTGAACCCGATCCAGCACTGGCAGCAGGTTCTCCCACTCGCCGAATGCACCAGGGGTTTGCAGCAGTTGGATAAAGCCGGCGTTATCACTGGCCTCGAAACGCAGGCGCAGGTTTTCATCGTCCAGCCGTTCATCGCGGTGTAGCTCATAACGTCCCAGCAGCACACGCATCTTGCTGAGGCTCGGACCGTCACCCGCGAGGTAGTAGTCACTCATCAACGTCGCCGCTTGCTTGCTGAACAGCGGCAACGGTTGCAGGACACCGCGATCGACGGGCTGCGCACCGATACTGATCAGCCGACCAACGCGCTGCGGAGCGTCCACAGCCAGACGCAAAGCCACCGCGCCGCCAAGAGACTGGTTGATCAGATGCACACGCTCCAGACCAAGAGCGTCCATGAAGCCCAGCAATTTACGTGCATGCCAACTCAACACAGGCCCGTGAACCGGCACCATATCCGAGCGGCCGAACTGGGCAAAATCGAGGAAATAGCACCGATGCCGAGCCGAGAACGTCTCGGCACTCAGACGAAAATTGCTCCAGGCCGTGCTGCCCGGACCACCACCATGGGTAAATATGACGGGCAATCGAGGAGTGTCTTGGCCAACGACTTGGTAATGCAGACGAACGCCATCGACCGATAAAAACTGGCTGACTGGCGGGTTTGACTTGGGCATAGAGGGCTCCCCCGAAAGTGAGCCGGCGCGGGATGAAAAACGCCGGCTCAGTCACCTCAGTCCTCGATCTGACGGACTTTGTAGCCTGGGCGATGACCGTCGGCGGTGTCCTTGAAGATCAGGCTGGAATCCTTCACCGAACCGGCAACACCACGTCCCGGTTTAGCGATCCCGCGATTCCAGCGCGAAGCCACCTTACGCCAACTGATCGGAGAGATATCGGTCGCCACCAGTTGCTCATCGTCCCAACCGGTCCCATCGGTGTAGAAATTCTGCATGGCTTCGCGGGCATACAAATCGCAGTCGTTGAAACCGTGCAGGCAAAGAGGCTTGTACACCCGGTCGTAGCGATACTGGTTTTTCTCACGCTCTTCATCGGTGTTACACACTCGCACGAGGATTTCCCAATACTCGTGGGTGTCGTCGGTAATCGGCACATACCACTCGTACTGCGTCATGTGCTCGCTTGGCCAGTTTTCCACCATCAGCACGCCCGGCAGCACCACAGAGGTCCGGTAGAAACGGCCCTTGAGGCCATCCACTTTCAGCCCCAGAAGGTCGTTTTCCAGCACCGGCGTCCACTTGTCGGTGAACATCCATTGCATCAGCCCTTTGGGTCCAGTTTCGTTCTCGACTACGGCGATGCAGTCGTCGGAGGCCGGCAACAGGCCCAGGGGCAGCACCCAATCCATGGCGTGAACGATGGTGTTGTCCTTGTGCACCAGGATGTGAGCGTTGTCGAAACCGTTTTCACATGCGATGCGCCAGTTACCGTAGCCGGTGCGGTGCATGCCCAGGGCCACGGCATTTTCATCCAGCACGCTCGGCGAAGCCGGCCACAGCGGGTGCGGGAAGACTTCGCTGTTTTCCGGGAAGCGGAACGGCAAGTCATCGGCCAGCGGCGGCACATCTTGATCAGGGAAACTGTCTTCGCGCACGAATACGAAAATCATGCCGTTGATTTCATGCACCGGGTAAGTCGTGAGGCCGGTGGTGCCAATCAGTTTGTCGTCCGGGTTGGCGACGATGGTCACCAGGGTGCCACTCTCCAGATCGAAGGTGAAACCGTGGTACCAGCAGGAAATAGTGCTCTTGGTGAAGCACATCGGTTTTTCGGAAAGACGCACACCACGGTGCAGACACTGATCCTTGAGCGCATAGACCTTGCCGTTGACGCGACGCAAGACAATGGGCACGCCGCAAATCTGGATACCCTCAACCTGATCCTCGGCCAGCTCATGGGTGAACAGGGCCGGATACCAGTGATTGATAAAGCCCCAGGCCGCGTCTTTGTAAGGTTGGTATTGGCTTTGGGTCTTGGAGTTGTTGACACGGGCATCACTGATACCGGTTTTGACGATGCGCCGACGAATGATAGGTTGCTCGGACATACGGATTCCCTTGCTAACAGGATCGGCGCCGCCCTGTGCGGCGCTGTTGCAATCATCCTAAGAACCTCCAGGAAGACTGACGATCCCGATACCGTTTCGCCTATCCTTGCAGCGCAAGAAAGATGCAGGGCCTGCCGGATGACGGCGCGCTCAACGCGCCAGGGTTGCAGAAGGACTTTCGCCGAAACGGCGTTTGTAATCCGTCGTGAAGTGCCCCAGGTGATTGAACCCCCAGCGAAAGGCAACCGCGGTGACCGTTTCGTTGCCCGAACTCAGCCGCAGCAGCTCTTCATTGACGCGACGCAGACGTATTTCCTTGAGGTACAGCATGGGCGATGTATCGCGGTAACGCCGAAAGCCCGCGAACAACGAACGACTGCTGACGCCCGCGTGCTCGGCCATGTCGATGATGGTGATCGGTTCGTGCGCGTGGTCCTCGATGTAGCGTTCGACACGCTTGACGAACGACGGCGCAAGCGAGGGCGCGTCGGCCAAAATCTCCGCCGAATAGTTGTGCGGTTGATTGGTCAGCAGCATATGCACCAGGCCGCTTTCCAACTGGGCAGACATCAAGGGCGACAGCTCGTCATCCAGCGAAAGGCAGTCATACACCCAGCTCACCATACGCAACCAGCGTGCGCCCGATTCGCTCGCGATCGGGATGGCAGACTCGAATTCAATGTTTTTCGCCAGGGTGCGGCCCAGCAACTGCTGGCAATGCTGCTCGATCAGGCTGCGCTCGATACGGATGATCAGTTTTTCGGTGTTGGGACGGTGGTTGATCAGTGATTTCGTGTGGGCGTTGATCACCGTGCCCATGCTGGGGTTGCACACCACTTTCTGATCGCCTAACTGAATCTGCTCCTCACCGCGGATCGGCATCTGGATCAAGGCAAAGGTATCGAGTACGCCCGGCTTGATGGTCAAGGCACCGCCATAACTCATTCGGCCAATGCCGATCCCCCCCGCCCGACGGTAAAAAATGCTGGCGTCTAGCGAGGTTTTGGCGTCCAGGTTACAGAGGTGGTTTTCGCAGAATATTTTTTCGCCACATTGGCGGGCCTCTTCAATGTCACGGGTCCGACAAATTTCGTATCGCGCCAGTACGGCCTCAGGAGCAGTGACCGGGCGGAAACTAAGCTGTTCCATGAATAACCCTCTGCGACCTGGCCAGGCATCCAGATCGCACTAACACACGGTTTATAAGATCGACAGTACATGCCGCCGATCATTCTTGTTATCGCAGTCGTTGGCTGAACCCTTTGCCACCCATCCTGCGCCAATACGCACGGTTTCAGTGCGTAGCGAGGTGCAATCGTCGCAAGGCACGAGGCAATCACCTCGCAGGAACCCTGTGCGCCTCACCGTTTGAGTATCACTTGGCTCAGGTTTGGATAACCACCCCTCGAACCAAGCATTTAACGTGCCTGAACGCGCAAATATCAGTATTGAGACGACCGATGAAACACCCACTTCAGAACTTCACGCGATTGGCGCCGAGCCTAAAAATAGCCCCACATAATCAAACAGTTATAGACACCCCAGAGAACTGATCGCCCCTGACGATCTGCCCTTGGGAATGACCTGCGATCACATCAACAACGAACGGCAGCGACCATGACGAACATCACCCGTGCCGGACTGTTACCGGTGTTACGCCAGGCGTGTCGCGTCCCCATCTGCACCACCACATCACCGGCTTTGAGCAAGGCACTTTCCCCGTCATCAAGTAGCAAGGTCAGCTCGCCGTCGACAACGACGCCGTAATCAATGGTATCGGTGCGGTGAAAACCCGGCGCATCCGCCTCGAAGGTCTGCGCCAGACCCGGAACGCGCCGATTCATCTCATCGGCAGCCAGTGGATCGGCCTCCACCGACCTCTTGGTCGATTCCGGCGGAAAGCTCACGAGAATGAAGCTGGTGCCCGCCACGGCAGGCAACACCGAAGTCACATGGCTGAGAGGATCCGGCGCCTCGCCACCGACTTGCGGCTGCGCATCGGCCTTCCAGACCAGAGCGGCGCTAAAGCCCGGGATATGGGTGAAGGACTCGTCCCCGGCAATCGGGCCGTGACTGACGACGCAGGAACGACCCTGGGCGTCATGCCCAGTCACTACACGCTGTGCTCGCATCATGGCGTTCTCCACTGTGACGGGGTGACGTACACCACTGTGCCGCCCCCACTTGGATTATTGGTAAGCGATGTGAAAATTGCTGAAGCCATTGCCCTGGGTCTGGATATCGTCCAACGCATCGTTGAGACGCTCCAGCGGATAGGCGCGCGACTCGAGCAGCGACAGATCGAGGATGCCGGACTCGACCATGCAGGCCATTTCCTCGGCCTCTGCGGTGGTGAACCAGAGTGAGCCGATGTAGTGCAGTTGCGCACACATAAAGGGGTGAGGATCAATCGGGATAGGACCGGCGACGCCGCCAATCTGCACGATCCGACCGCCACGGCCGACGGCCTGCATGGCATCCACCGACAAGTGCGCAGGAGCCTTGGCCCCGAGGGTATCGAGCATCACATCAACGCCGCCCGGTACCTGCGCCAGCACTTGCTCATGGATCGCGCCGCCCCCTATCAGCACCGGTATGACACGCCGTGGATCAAGGGTCTTGAGCCGTTCCAGGGCGTCGGCATCGCGGGCGACGACCACGACCTTCGCAGCACCGAATGCCAGGGCAAGAAGGGTCGCACCGACGCCGAGGGTTCCACTTGCCCCAAGAATGAGAACGCTCTGCGAAGGGCGCAGGGCCGCCTTGCGAATGGCCGAATACGCAGTCCCCAGATAGCCAAAGCGGGTAGCGTGGGCAAAGCTCAGACACTCGGGCAGACGCACCAGGTTGTTCCCATGGGCCGTCATGTATTGGCCATAACCGCCGTAGGGATAACGCTTGAAGACCTGCTGCGAGCCCGGCCCGAATCCGAAGTAACCCATGAAGGTATAGGCCTGGCAACGCGGCGCATCCCCTTCACGACACCAGCGACACTCGCCACAGCCGATGCCCGGATTGACGTAGACCCGATCCCCGGGCTTGAACACCGTGACTGCCGAACCGACCGCCGCCACCGTTCCGGCCGAGTCCAGGCCAAAAATGGCGGGCAGTTCGGGCAGTGGTAAAAAGGGATACCACTCAGGGAAATGGGTGGTGACGTTTTTCAGGTTAGGAATGACCCCACTGGCCGCGACCTTGATCAGCACATCGTGAGGACCGGGAGAGGGCACAGGGATACGGTCAAGTATGAATCGGCCGCCTATTTCGTGAAGACGGGCTGCTTGCATCAAAGGCACACAGTACTCCTCGGGTCGCAGGAACGGCGCAAGGCCGAGGCGACCCCGTCATTATCGTTCTATTAGTAATGAACCAGGGACTCATCCATTACCCGAACCGCCAGGGGCGCGGGCAACGGACGCAGATAAAGATGGAGGGTCAGACGTCAGTGACCCGCGCCCTGCAATGCCTGCAACGAAAAGTCGGTGGGCTTGGCGACGAAGTTGGTCCGCCAACTGGAGGTGTCAATCAGCGAGACCGTCGCGTGGTTGCGCTGGTAATCAATGACTTCCCCGGCGGTGGTGCGGATATCGCCATCAGTGACGTTGGCATAGGACTGAAACTCCATGAACTTCCAGAACTCGCCCTTGCGGTTGTAAGCCTCACCGTAGTGAATACGCGGGTATTTCACATCGATGTACAGCACCTTTTTGCTGTAAGGGTGGATGGACGGCGTAATGGCTTCGATGACGTAGACTTCACGCACTTCATAGTTGTTGCCGCTCATGTTCCAGTAAGGGGGTTCGTTCTGCAGCACCGGATAACGCTCGGCGAATGTTTTACCTTCCTTGTTCCAGATATCGGTCCCGGTCTTGCTCGCAGTCACCGCCAGAATGCTGCGTTTACCCAGCAGTTTGTACTCCGGGTACCAGCATGGACGTGCGTTGAAGATTTCCAGATCGTCCTGCAACTGGTCGGATGAGCCTACCGGATCCATCCAGGCACCTCCCGACAGCTGGCGCACGCGGCGGACCGCCGGGATATAAGCCCACACGCTGTTCACTTTCGCCGAGTCATACATAACCGTGTAAGTGCCCAGCCCCTTCATGTCGGACGGCGACTTGAAGTACAGCAACTGCCGACCGCGCTCGCTGCCATCCCCTTCAACCGTGCTGCCCCCTGTCAGACGCCCCCTCATGGCGTAGCGGGTGAACTCAGCCACCGGCTCTGCGTGTACGCCTTTCTTGCCATCAATCAGTACTTGGGTGTAACCCGGCACTTGCGAGACATCGCCCACCAGTTGCCCCAAGTGCCAGTTCCAGACGATCTTCTCGGCGGCCTCCGGGTCCTTCATGTCGATGTTCGGGAACGGTGCGCCCGCCCCCCAACCGTCGATACGGCATTCCTGACGGTTGATCGAGGTCTTGCCTGCGTTGGCATTGGATGCTTTGACCCAACGGGGGTCCAGCGGCACTTCCTTGGAAGCGGCCAGCGGCAGTTTCCAGCCATCGTTGCGGATGCGCCATTCCATCTTCTCGGTCAACAGACTGGCGATGGTGTGACCTTCGAAGGTATTGCCTTTGATATGATCGAGGTTGGCCGCCGAAATAACCGTGCCCACCGGTACTTCAGCAGCCATGGCCAGGCTGGCGAGGCTGCCGAAGGCAGTGATCAGGCCGGCCAGGAACGGGGTGCGTAGGGCATGACAAAACATAGCCATCATGGAGTCTCCGATTGGACTTAAAAGAGGTAGGTCAGGCTGGTGTACAGCTGATCGCGGTTATGGAAGTAGCCAAACAGCGTGGTGGTGTCACACGTCGCCAGATTGCCCGGCTGACAGTTCTTGGAATCGTGAGACCCGCTATCCCAGAAAGCATCGTATTCGACTTTCCAGCGGACTTTGCTGGACAGCTCGAAGGTCACCGATGGCACCGCAAAACCACCGCCGTTGCTCAGATCGGCACCGAGCACGAGCTGTGGTCGAACACGCCCGTTTGCGTAGCTAAGATCAAAGATCGTGGTGCCCATGGCCGAGTGCTCCTTGACCTTGCCACCCCAGCCCACGCTGTACAGCAGTTGGTCGTCCTTATCGAAGTTCTGCACCCACTTGTCGAACAGTTGCACGGAGAAAAACATCGGTTTTTCGGTGCCCAGCCAGGTTTGCGTGGCGGCGATGTTCTTGTCCATGCGCAGCATCATCGCAACGACATCTTTCTTGGTATAGCCATCAAAACCCGGTGCGATGTACTGGCTGAGCATGGTCGGCGTCTTGGCTTGAAACTGGTACGGCGCGTCCTTGATATAAGCCACCTCGGTACTGAACACCGCGTCGGCCAGATCGGAGTAACGGCTGGCGGTGAAGCCGAAGATGTCGACGAGCGGGTAGATGATTTCACCCGCCAGGCCACGTGTCTGGTCAGTGCCTTTGGAGGTTGCGCCTGAAGAGACATCTGGCATGCCAAACAGGGCGAGGTTGTTCGACGGGTTTAGAATCGGCGCGTTGTAGTAGGTTTTCAGGTACGACAACGAGTAGTTTGCGTCGCCGTAAAGTCCGCTCCAACGAATACCACCGGTCACGTCATTGACGCTGCCTTCGTCGCTTTTGTAGTTGTACGGGTCGATATTGCGAAAATCCACGCCCGCATAGGGCTGACTCGACCAGCGCCCCCCGTAGATGTCGATTTCGGTACCGATGTCATTCTTGCGGTCCCAGCCCGGACGCACGAACAGTTCAATGCCGCCGTTGTACTCCGGCACATCGATGTTGAACTTGGCCATGATGTTGGTCTTGCGCAGCTCTTCGTTGGCCGGCTCCAAAAACGAGCGCCAGGTATCGTCGAAGCCATGCACCAGGTCGTTGGCGGCAAAGAAATCCGTCTCGCCCCAGGCGATCTGCTGTTTACCGAAGCGCAGCCTGGTGCGTTCGCCCAGCGGCAAATCCACGTACAGCTCACGGATGTCGGTTTTGTCGTAGAGGTCGGTGATATCGCCGGTGCCGTCGGCCTCGTGATAGTTATTGGCGCCCATTTTCTCCAAGTGCCTGAGGAAGTCGGTCTCTACCTCCCGCACCCCGCGCAACTTGGCGACGAAAGAGACGTCGTCGCCGGGTTGCCACTGCAAGTTCAGGCGCGCGGTGCTGCGCATCATCGACAGCTTGCCGCGGTCGTTATAACTGGGGGTGTCCTCCCAGTTTTTCATGTTCCACGACATTTCCTGGCGCAGGTAACCGTCGTAAGTGAAGGTATCGTCAGCGAGCGCGGACGTGGCAACCACGCCCAGTGCAATAGCCGTCGCGATGCTGTTGAACGAGGTCAGTGGTTGCATGCCCCGAATCGGATTGCCCATGGATGTACTCCCCAGTAAGTAATGGCAGCGGTTGAATGAATGCTCTTGTTTTTGTTTTTCGCCTCAACCCAGCTCAATCCTTGTGTTCGGCTGACTGGCGGCTAGCGACTGTCCGCGCTCACCAAAAATGAAGTGAGGACGGAACACGTAGATCAGCGATGGCATCACGAACAGCGCGCAGAACGCTGAAGCGCTTAGCCAGATCGCCATTAGCAGGCCCATTTCCGCCTGGAAGCGCAGCGACGACGCCCACCACAACAGGGTGGCCAAAATCAGCACGCTGGCCGTCACGATCACGCCCATACCGGACGAATGCAGGGAAATACGCACGGCCTCCTCGGCGCTTTTTCCGTTGGCGATTTCTTCCTTGATGCGATCGGCGATGTAGAAGGCGTAATCCACGCCAAGCCCAATCCCCAAGGCCGCGACCGGCACGGTATTGATGCTCATGCCAATACCCTTCCAGGTCATGAAGGCAAACGTCAGCATGTTGGAAATGATCACCGGCACCATGAACACCATGCCCGCCATCGAGGAGCGGTACACAACCGTGCAGATCAGGGCCAGCACCATCAGGGCCAGCGCAATGGCTTCGATCTGGCTGGAGAGGATGATCTCGTTGACCGCCGCCATGACCCCGATCAGTCCGCCCGCCAGGTGCCACTGCCCCTCGGCAAGCGGGTTTTGCGCGATGAACGCTTTGATCCGGGCCATGGCGGTCCGGATGGTCTCGCCCTGGCGATCCCGGAACATCACGGTGACGGCACCGTTGGCATAGTGGTCGTCAGCAAAACGCGAGATATCGCCCGGCTCGGACACCGAGTCGAGCATGGCCACCAGGCTGCCGTTGATCGCGCTGGTATCGCCCAATTCCAGGTAACGCGGGTTGCCTTCGCGCAGGCTGACGTTGACTTGTGGCAGCACATCGGCCAGTGAAAGCGAGCCGCCGATCTCAGGCTGCGCCTCGATAAAACGCTGAAAGCCATTCATCGCGTGCAGGGCTTCGTTGCTCTTGATCAGCCCTGGATGACCGTCTTCCCCCAGCACCACAAACATGCGGTCCACGCCTTCGAAGCGCGCGTTGATCGCCGCCGAATCGACGTTGTATTCCGACTTCGGCCAGAGGATCGGCGAACCCGGATTGGCGTCACCGATTTTCAGGTTCAGCGAATAAAGGCCCGCACACACCACCACCACGAAGGTGCTCGCCAGCACCCCGTAACGAGCGCGCGACAAGGTCACGCAGGTCGCCAGGTCAAGCACCTTATTCAGCAGCGGAATACAGTTGAGCGGATGCACCACCCCGTGCGGCCTGCGGATGAACGAGAGCATCACCGGTGTCAGGATCACGGCGCTGACGGTCAGGGTCAGCACCCACACCACCGCAAGCACCGTGAGTTTCTGCAGCATCGGGATCGGGCTCAGGGCGACGACCGCCATGCACGCCGCGTCAGCGATGACCCCCAGCATGCCGGGCCTGAACAGGTCGGCCAGGGCGACGCGAGCTGCGATTTTTGCCGTGTCCGCGTGCGCCGGCAAAAGCTGCAACTCATCATCGAAACGGTTGACGATCTGCACCGAGTGCGACACGGCACGCGAGGTGATCAACATCGCCACCACGATCACCAGGGGCTCGAAACTGATGTTCAGCAGATGGCAGATGCCCAAGGCCCAGGATGCACTGACGGCACCGGCGAGCAGCGGCAACAGCACCCCGCGCCACGTGCGCAGAAGGACGAACAGCATGACCAGAGTGACCAGCAGCGCGATGCCGACCAGCAGGAACGTTTCCGAAAGGTAGTGGCCTACCCAGCCATACAGTATGGGATCGCCCACCACGCGGATATGCACCGTGCCATCATCGACGCGGGCAATCAGGCTGTGGATTTCCTGGAAGACCTTGCTGTAGTTGACCTGATTGTCGATGAAGTCGACCGTGATCAACGTCGCCTGCAGATCCTTGGACACATAAGGCCCATAGACCAAGGGGTTGCGCAGCACGGCCTGCTTGAGCGCGGCCATGGCCTCGGCGTTGGCCGGCAGGTCCGGCCACATCAGCGGCAGGCTTTCGATCCCCGCCGTGGACGCCCGGACTTCCTTGAGTTTCTTCGAGGCCAGTGAGGTGATCTGGTACGGATTGACCGCCGAGACTTCACGCAGCCCCAATGTCACTTCACGGACTTTTTCCAATACCGAGGCCTGGAAAATATCGCCCTTATCGACCTCGAACATAATGGTGACGATGTTCGAGCCGCCAAAGGTGTCTTTGAATTTTTCGTGGGTCTGCACGTATTCATGCCGTGACGGCAGCATGTCTTCGAATACCGTGCGAACCTCGATGTGCAGGGCGAACCAGCCCAGCACCAATGTCATACCTAACAGGCCACTGGCAACCCAGGCACCGCGCCGGATGCAGAATTCGGCTATACGCTCGATCATGGAAAGCTCTCGTTTAGACTACGCAACTAGGGGTTCAGGGCTTCAGCAGGGACCAGACCTTGCCGTCCCAGCGACCGATATCGGCACCCGCCAACCAAAGGCCGCCGGCCACGGGCAGCGCCCGCACATGCCAGGACAGGTTCTGTGCATCGAGGGTCCCGGATTGCCAACCCTTGGCATCGCCACTGGCCCAGCGCCCCAACGCGCCGGTGACAAACCAAACGCCTTGCTCTTGCAGCCAGGCCACATCAAACAGGTGATCGCGCAGGCCGACGTCGATAACGTCCCAGTGCTGCCCACCGTCGCGGGTTTCCATGACAGCCCCCTCCAGGCCGACCGCCATGCCGTGCTGCGCATCGCGGAACGTCAATGCCATCAGCGAGCGGGACAGTGGCGACTCAACCTCTCGCCATTGCCCGGTCTCGAGGTTGCCGAGCAACACGCGTCCGAACTCGCCCACCAACACCAGTTGGCCGTTGTCGAGAATCGCCACGTCGTTCCACGCCACATCCTCCTCGTCACGCAGACGCTGCCAGTGGCGGCCAAAATCGCGGCTGATCAACACCGCGCCCATCTCGCCAGTGGCGATGGCCAGCCCGTCAGCGCCGAGGCGGACACGGTTGAGCTTGTTAGCCGTTTCCGAGCGCGGCACATCGACCGCCTGATCCCAGTGCAGCCCGCCATCAACACTGAACAGGATCACCCCGTCATTACCGACCGCCACCGCATGCTCGGCATCCCAGACGGCGATGTCCTGCAGGGTGTTACGGGTTGGCGTGTTCACGCGGCGGATCTGGCCATCGCGACTGATCGACAGGATCTTGCCGTATGAACCGCTGGCCAATAGCGCTCCGCCTGGCAACTCTGCCAGGCCATAGAACTGATCGCGGCGCTCGAGGGCGGACGCTGCGACGGTACCGCCCACCGGCTGTGGATGAATGAAGAGCCCGGCCCACAGCAGCGCGGCGATGATGGTCCAGGGAAGCAGCATCACGATGAGCTTCAACGGACGCGCGCCCACGCTTGGTGCGGGAACCTGCGTGAGGATGTGTTCATGGGTAGAAAGGTTCGACATGAGACGGATCCATACGTAAATCGCTATCCGGAAGCTGATAGCGAAGCTAGCGATCACATTAGGTGCCCACACCCCTACGAACTATCCGTCTACTGCTGGGCTTATCCGTCCAGTGCATGTTAATGATCCGAGTCAATTTTCAAGGCGGCGCACAGGCGTGCGAGCGTCACCCATGGACGCTCGTGCCTATTTATTTTTTGTTTTTAATCAATGACTTGAGCGAAACCTCGGGAGAGGTTGCGGCGACGCGGAATACCGCGCCACCGGGCGGATTCAGAGCTTGAAACGACTGACCAACGCGTTGAGTCGCGTGGCGCTTTGATCCAGGTCGCCACTGCGCTGATTGACCAGGCGAGCGCTCTGCGAAGCGCTTTGCGCGGAATCGGCGATCGTCACCAGGCTGCGCGACAGCAGCTCGCTGGTGGTCGCCTGCTCTTCAGTGGCCGTAGCGATCTGCTCGCTCATATGCCGCATTTGGCCGATCACCTGCGACAGCGTCTGCAAGGCCTCACTGGCCTCTCGCGCACTGACAACGTTGGCGTGAGAAGCTCCGCGACTCTTAACGATGATATCGACCACCATACGCGTGCGCTCCTGAATCAAATTGACGCTGCCGTTCACCTGCTCGGTCGAGATGTGGGTGCGCTGCGCCAGCGCCCGTACTTCGCCAGCCACCACGGCAAAACCGCGGCCTTGCTCGCCGGCTCGCGCCGACTCGATGGCCGCGTTGAGCGCCAGCAAGTTGGTCTGATCGGCAATCGTGTTGATCACCGCAACGATGGTGCCGATCGACTGGCTGGCTTCGTCCAGTTGCGTGGCCAAGCCGGACACGTGTTCGAGCGTTTGCGCTTCCTGGTTGATCGCCTCCACCAGCCGGGACACCGTGGCCTGCCCGCGCGCGACGGCCTGGTCGCCCTCGCCACTGGCCTGGGCCGCCTGCCCGGCGTTGCCGGCGACCTCCTCGATCGTCGCTGCCATCTGCTGCATGGCAGTCGCCAACTGCTCCACTTCATCGCGCTGCGCATCCACCGTCAGGCCAGAGGTGCTGCTTTCGTCCTTCAACTCGGAGGAGGTTTTCTGCAACGCGAGACTGGTGCCCTTGATCTCAAACACCAGATCAGCCATGGCACTGAGAAAATGATTGAACTCGCGCGCCAGCGTTGCCAGCTCATCATCGCCCTTGGCCGGCAGGCGCAAGCACAGGTCAGCCTCGCCGGATGCCAGTTGCTGGATGGCCTGCACCACGGTTTCCAGCGGCCGCGACAAGGCGCGCCCGAGCCAAAACACGGTAACGCCCAACACCAATGCGGCAAATCCGCCGAGCAGCATAAGCTGCAACGCCAGGGTCTTGACCCCGCCGAGCAGCGCCGAGCTGGGAAACGCGAGCCCCAGCGACCACGGCGTGCCGGTATCGCCGATCGTCACCGGCGTCACTAGCATAAAAACCTCTTGCGCCATCGCCGGCGAGATAAAACGCAGGGTCACGGCGACGCCACTGCGTACCGCGTCGGTGGCAACCTTAATATGATCGCCCAGGAAGTCGCCCTCGCTCTCAGCTTGCGTGCGCCCCACCCGGCTCGGGTCCGGGTGGGCAACCAGGGTCGTGTCATTGGCAAGCAACACCGCAACTCCGACCTCCAGTGGATGCAGTTCGGCAACCCGCTTCTGCAACTGTGCCGCATCCAGGCCAATACCCAGGCTGCCGACTACCCGTCCGTTGTCACGCACCGGAACCAGTACCGCGATCATCACCTTGTCCTCACCGGCGCTCCTCAGGTGCAGCAGCGGGACCACATTTTCCCGCTCGCCGGCGCTCTGCCCGAGAGCCGCGATCAGGGCCTGGCGCTGATCCCCCAACGCCGGGTTGAGGGATTGGCCGTCGCGCAGCCAGAGCACCGCCTGGTCGTCCGGCGAGCCGCTCGGCACCCACCAGATACCGGTGGCCTGGGGTGTGCTGCGGAGCAAGGACTCGATCATCTGGTCAGCGATGCGCCGATCCTGCAACTGGCCGTCGATCAACTCGGCCCCCAGCAGTCGGGCCGTGTTACGCGCCGAGTACAGAGAAACATTGAAATAGTCGCTGATCTCCGTCGCCTGGCGCTTTGCAATCGCGTCTACGGCGACTTCGGCAAGCGCTTCGGTGGACGCTTTGCTCGACTGATAGACCAGCAACACGGTGGCCACATAAATCAACAAGGTGATGGGCAGGACCGTCAGCAAAAGCTTTTTCGTCATCGTCAAGTTGGACAGCATCAGGACACCTCCTCTCGACCGGGACGGAACCACTGCGAGCGTCTGTGAAAAATTCTCGAAAAAAAAAGCCGTGACGAGCACGGCAAAAAGGAGCGGAGGATCAAGCGCTTCGCTTGAGAAGATCCAGAGCGACATCCACGATCATGTCTTCCTGGCCGCCGACCATGCGCCGGCGTCCCAACTCGACAAGGATGTCGAGGGTCTTCAGGCCATATTTCGCGGCGACCACTTCGGCATGGCGCAGGAAACTGGAGTACACACCGGCATAACCCAACGCCAGGGTTTCACGATCGACCCGCACCGGACGGTCCTGCAATGGACGCACCAAATCATCCGCGGCATCCATCAGGCGATAGAGGTCGGTGCCATGATTCCAGCCCAGACGCTCGGCGGCAGCGATGAACACTTCCAGCGGGGCATTACCGGCCCCCGCGCCCATGCCCGCCAGGCTCGCATCAATGCGATCGCAGCCCTCCTCCACCGCCGTAAGGGAGTTGGCCACCCCCAGGCTGAGGTTGTGGTGGGCATGCATGCCGGTTTGAGTCTCGGAGTTCAGCACGGCCTTGAAGGCACGCATGCGGGCACGAATATCCTGCATGTTCATCGCGCCACCGGAGTCGGCCATGTAGATACATTGCGCGCCGTAGGACTCCATCAGTTTGCCCTGGGCGGCCAACTGCTCGGGCTCGATCATGTGGCTCATCATCAGAAAGCCCACGGTATCCATGCCCAGTTCCCGGGCGAACTCGATGTGTTGCCTGGAGACATCCGCCTCGGTGCAATGCGTAGCCACACGCACCGAGCGCGCGCCGGCGTTATAGGCGGCCTTGAGGTCATGCACGGTGCCGATGCCGGGAATCAACAGCACGGTGATTCTGGCGTTTTCGATCACGTCCGCTGCCGCTTCGATCCATTCGAGGTCGCTGTGGGCGCCGAAGCCGTAGTTGAAGCTCGAACCCTGCAGCCCGTCGCCGTGAGTGACCTCAATGGCATCGACATGGGCCTGATCCAGGGCGCGGGCGATGTCCTGCACGTTCTGGATGGAGTACTGATGACGAATGGCGTGGCTGCCATCGCGCAGGGTCACATCGGAAATATAGAGTTTCTTGTCAGTCATGCTCATCTCCTCAGGCCTCGCCGCTCAGCATGCCTTCAGCCATGCGCTCGGCTGTCGCCATGCCGGCGGAGGTCATGATGTCGAGGTTGCCCGCATACGCCGGCAGATAGTGGGCAGCGCCCTCGACTTCCAAAAAGATGGATGTCTTGAGCCCGCAGAACCGGCCCAGGCCCGGAATGTTCAGCGGCGCGTCTTCGGGGATCACGTCGAACTGCACCTGCTGCTTGAGGCGATAACCCGGCACGTAAGCGTTGACCGCCTGTTCCATCGCCAGGATCGAGGCTTGCACGGCGACCTGATCGGCGGCCTCGGACAGCACGAACACCGTGTCGCGCATGATCAGCGGCGGTTCGGCCGGATTCATGATGATGATCGCCTTACCCTTGGCTGCACCGCCGATCACTTCGATCGCCTTGCTGGTGGTTTCGGTGAACTCGTCGATATTGGCCCGGGTTCCAGGACCGGCGGATTTCGAGGCAATGGACGCGATAATCTCGGCGTAATGCACCTTGGCCACGCGCGAGACGGCCGCCACCATCGGAATGGTCGCCTGGCCGCCGCAGGTGACCATGTTCACGTTGAGCTTGTCGACATGCTCCGCGCCGTTGACCACGGGCACGCAATACGGGCCGATGGCCGCCGGCGTCAGATCGATCAAACGAATGCCCGGCTTGATCGAACGCAGGAACGCGTCGTTCTTCACGTGGGCCGAGGCGGAGGTGGCATCGAAGACAAAGTCGATGTCTTTGAACACGTCCATTTGGGTCAACCCGACCACCCCTTGGTGGGTCGTCGCGATCCCCAGGCGCGCAGCACGCGCCAGGCCATCGGAGTTGGGGTCGATGCCGACCATCGCCGCCATTTCCAGGCGCTTGCCGTGGCGCATGATCTTGATCATCAAATCGGTGCCAATGTTTCCCGAGCCGATAATGGCAACCTTGAGTTTCTTCATGGTGATGTGCTCTTAACGTTGAGCCTGCCGATCACTCGGCCGAAAAATTGACGGCGACCTGACCAATACCTTCGATCACGGCCTCGAAACGATCACCCGCGCGGACCCCGACCATCGGCCCGAGAGCGCCAGTGAGGATGATGTCGCCGGCTTGCAATGGCTCGCCCAGACTCGCCAGGGTGCGGGCCAGCCACACGGCGGCATTGAGCGGATGCCCCAGGCATTCGGCCCCGCTGCCACTGGATACCGGTTCGCCGTTGCAGCTCATGTGCATGACCGACGTGCGCAGATCGACGCCTGCCAGGCGCACGGCTGGGCCGCCTAATACGAAGCATCCGCTGGAGGCGTTGTCGGCAACGGTGTCGACGAAGCGAATGTTCCAGTCCTGCACCCTGGAACCCACGATCTCCAACGCGGGCAATACCCAGGCGGTGGCATCGAGTACATCGGCAAACGTGGTATCGCTGCGTGGCAGCGCCTTGTCCAGGATCAACGCAATTTCCGCCTCGATCTTCGGCTGCAGCACCGCGCTAAGCGATACGGTTTCGTTGTCGCCATAGCACATGTCGGCAAACAAGGTGCCGAAGTCCGGCTGATTGACCCCAAGCTGAACCTGCACCTTGGGGTTGGTCAGGCCGATCTTGCGCCCCACGACTCGCCGACCTGCGGCCACTGCATGGGCGACGTTCAGACGTTGAATGGCGTAAGCCGCCTCTCCCGCGTCTTCACCGATCCGCTCACGCAACGGGGCAATCGCCTCGCCCGTGCGTTCGGCCGCGCGCAAGGCACCCGCCAGTTGCTCAAGGGTTTGTTGGGTCACGCTCATATTCACCTCGCGCTCAGTTGTCGGGTGATGTTAGAAACACGCCAGCGGGTCAGCGCTCCCGGGAGTTACGCCGCTATCCCGCCAGCGCTGAAATTTTGATTGGATGTTTGTGGGGAGGGGGGGAATGACGTCTCTACCGGCAGCGTCGTTGCCATCGCCGAGGGGGGGCAACGCTTGATCATCCGAAACAATGGGATGGACGCCGGCTCGGCAGTGACGAAACTACCGAGCCTTGAGCCCCCCTTTCAATGCCTCATGGCCTTCAATTCAGCGCCTTGAACTGCGCCTCGATGGTTTGTGCCTCAACACGCCACGCCTGGAAGCGCTGCTGGCGTTCGTTTGCGCTGCGCGTCACCGGTTTGTGGCGGCGCCGCCTGGTTGGTGACATACAGCACGGCGTGGGCGGTTTGCACGGCTTTCTCGATCTGGCTGACCACCAGCCCTTCGTTACCCTCGATGCCAGGCACATCCAGCAAGGCGAAGGGTTGGCCGTTCAGCTCCAGATCGTAGCGCTGGGTTTGGCGGGTGAAATCGGCACGACCGTCGCCGATGATTTCACCGTCACCCAAGGTCTGCAGGTGGGCCAGTGTGCTTTCGCAGTCCTGCGCGAGTTGTGCGCGCTGTTGTATCAGCGCGTGTTTGCCTTGCTTCGCTTCGCCGTGTTGGATACGCAACGCTTCGATAGCGCTGTCACGGGCGGTAGCCACCCCTGGCAACCGCTGCTCGGCGAGTAGCAACTGCGATCGTGAAAGTGTTCCACTCGGCGTTTGCTTGAAGCGCCTCGAGCTGTGCCGCCAAGGCGGTTTGCTGTTCGCGCAGCAGTTCTCGCGCATCTTGTTGCGCCAGATTCAATGCCGGATCGGTCGACGGGGTGTTCAGCGACTGAGTGATACGCGCCAGCTCGTCATTGACGCGCTGGTAAATATCGCTGGGCGTTTTGAGGTCGAGCGTCATGGGGCAAAATCTTTCAAGCTACTGATAACCAGACGCCCGCCGAGTGAATGACCGATCAGGTTGACCGTGTCGATGCCAAGGTGGTGATCACGCAGGTATTCGTTCAGTTGATCGAGTAGCGACTCGCCCATCTCCTCGGCTCGCGAGCGTATTTTCCAAGAATGCGAGCCCCGATCGACAGCCGCCACGGCCGCGCCGACCGGCAAAGACACCCGGCTTGAAGCGTGAAGCAGTGTTTTTGACGTGCGATTGAAACGGGAAAAATGGCTGGACGGCCAGAAAGCGAAAATGTTCGTGTGGTTCCGAATGGATTCAGGAATGCTCGCCAACAAGGTTTGCCGGTCTTCGACATTATGGCCGGCGCTATAACCGTGAATGAAGATATTCGCTTCATTCGATCCATCGCTGTCATTTCGTAGGCTGCTGAACGTAAATCGCCTGCTCATCGAGTTCTCGATATCCCTGCTGCTACAGCCATCGCTTAGCGATGACGATGATCAAGTGCGCGCACAGCGCCACACCGACCAATACCGCCAGCACTTTGGCGGCCATGAAAAAAATTCCCTGCACATCGCTGGACAAAAAACCCAGTAACAACCCCATACCGGCAATCACGCCGGAGATCAGCAACAAGCCGATATAGGGACGCAACATCCGCGAAGCGGCGCCCCGTTCAATCAGGCCGGCGAGCACCGCAAGCACCACCAAAAAAACCACAACGCCCACTATCAGGCCCATCCTTCACCCTCCATGATCCAACGACAGCGATTGATGTGGCTGCGGTCCATTTATCAAGACAGCCACAAATAATGCCATATTGACATGATCGACCACAGCCCACGTTGTCGACGCCTACCGCCGCGCCACAAACTCCGCCACCGCCGCCTCCAGCCACCCGGCCGCGCGCATTTTCAAGGCCGTGCTGCCGCACTTCGGACAGCTCGCGAACCAATCGCCGGGCATCAGCGCGTCACTGCGCGGCGCAATGGTTTTCTTCCACTTGCAGTCTTCACACACAAAGGTGAAGGGTCTGGGTTTTATCGGCATGAATGGGTTCTCCTGGATGGCGATACTGCGGATTATTCTGTGACCGGGAGCAGCGCTTGCAGCAATTCCAGCTTGCGCTGCAACTGCGCGACGTGTTCTCGCTCGGCGCGCAACGCCGACCGCAGCTCGCGGTTTTCCACTTCCCAGATCTGCGCCAAACGCAGATCCTTCTGATAATGGGCAAGCATTTTCCAAAGCTCGCTCAACTTCAAACAATGCTGTACCAGCACCAGCAGGATGATCCCCATCACCGCCAATGCCCCCGTCGAAACCACTTCCGACATACTCATGTTCACATCCTTCCATCCCTTCGAGATATTCCGAAGACAGCGACACGATATGTAGTGATTTACGACAGGTCTAGAATGTAGACTTATACAGGTAAAGTATTCACGCACATGGAGCAGGTATGAAACGCAAGCAATCCATCGAACAAGTGCGCTGGGACCTGGCACTTCGCTATCGTTTGATCGAGACCGTCGCCTGGTGGGAAGGCCGCCTGACCACGGGGCACTTGATCCAGAGCTTCGGCATCAGCCGCCAGCAAGCCTCCAAGGACATCAATACCTACATCAATGAACATGCGCCCCGAAACTTGACATATGACAAGCAACGCAAGGGCTATGTACCGAGCAAACACTTCAAGCCGCTGTTCATCGATGACAGCGCCAGTGCCTACCTGCACCTGCTTTACCAGAACAATGAACGGGCGCCGCACATCGAAGGCCTGGCCCTGGCTTATGCCCATACCAAGGTGCTCGAAGTGCCGGACCGGCCGATCCGGCCGGAGATCCTGCGCCCCTTGCTCGCGGCATGCCGCGACGGTCTGCGCCTGGAGACCGAGTACGTATCGCTCAATACCCCGAACGTGGAAATCCGCCTGATTGCCCCTCACACCCTGGTGTACACCGGGATGCGCTGGCATGTGCGCGCTTACTGCGAGAAGAATCGGCAGTACCGCGACTTTGTGCTGAGCCGCCTGCGCGGTGAGCCGGACCTGCTCGACGCGTCGCAGAACACACGGGAACTGGACGAAGACTGGAATACCGAAGTGCCGATCATCTTCGCCCCCGATGGCCGCTTGAACGCGGCGCAGCAGGCCATCATCGAAACCGACTTCGGCATGACCGACGGGCAACTGGTGGTGTCCAGTCGCAAGGCACTGGTGAAGTACGTCTTGCGCCGCTATCAGGTCGACCCGCGCAACCAGGCGACCAACCCCGAGGCCCAGCAGATCGTGGTCACCAATCTCAAAGAGTTGAGACCGTGGTTGATGCATGATTGAGGCGCATGTCCTGCCAGAGGCGCAGCGCACGCAGGCAATTGTCGATCTCGGCCGCGAGTAAGCGCTGTGCCAGTTCATGCTGGCCGTTGAGCTGAGCAATATTGCGCAGCGTATTGCCCTGGTGATTCTTCGCGCCCAGATCAAGACCGAACGTCATGGCGCGGTCGATGAAGTACTGCGCGGCCTTCAAGTGGCCATTGAGCAGCAGCCAATGCAGTGGCGTGTTCCCCAGCCCATCGCGGTCATTGAGGCTGGCACCCAGGCGGTAGCGGGCTTGCAGGGTTTTGACATTGCCGTATCGCGCAGGCAGGTGGATGTACTTGTCGTGGGGCATGAAGCTGCCCAGGCCGGCCCAGCCGCGAATCTGCGGGTTGCCCTGGGCGCCGAGTGACTCCAGCGTGTCGATCAGGCCGCTGCGGTTCAGCCGGTAAGCCATGTCCAGCGGCGTATCGCCCGCCAGGTCGCGCTGATTCAAGCCGGACGGATCGAGAGGCGGCACCTCATCGAACAGCACACAGAGGTGCCAGTCGCTGAGACCAAGCTCGGCGCGATCATCGATGCGCTCAAACAGAGTGATCGGCCGCCCCGCACACAACGTCGTGAGCGTCACGCCTCGAGCGAACATGCGCCGAAGAAACGCTCGAAGAGCGGCGTAGGCAAATGCTTGTCGTCCAGCAAACCGAAGTGCTTGCCCACGTTGCGCCCCAGGGCCATCAGTGTGTTTGCGCTGTTTTTCGTGCCGGCGTACCCGGCGCTCAAGATCGACTCGACACGCGCGTCACCGGTCGACTCTCGCTGATACGCCCGCCCCGTGATCATGACGTCTACCAGACACACACTGACGCGCTCATCGCCCAAGGTGAAAGGCTCCAGCGCCTCGCTCGCCAAGACGGCACGCAAGCCGTCCTCGCCACCGGCGACAATCCGCTCCAGCGCTTCGAGTGAGCGGTCGAAGAGGTCGAACTCCTGCATCGAAAACGCAAAACAGTAGTCCTGAGCGGTAGCCCGCGAGATCGGACGCGCGTGGTGCGGATGAGTCGACAACCAGTCAACGAACGAGGCTTTATCGCTTTTTCCACCCTGGCGACGGAACAGCAGATAGTCGTTGATGACCTGACTGAAAGGGTTCCCCGTCGGCACCCAGCCCGTGCTGTCACGTTCTTCGGGTTCCGGCAGGTCAACCACCGGCACGGCTGACTTAGGTGTCCACCCAAAGCACCGCAGGTCATAGCCAAGCACAAACAGGCTGGCCTCGAACGCATGGCACCGCGCAGGCAGCGCGCCTTGCTCGGCGAACCAGCCGGTGCGCTCGAGCACGGCGCGGATAATCCAGCCCAACCGCACTTGCCAGCGGGCCCATGTCTCATAGCTGATCGAAGAGAACTGAGGCGCGGCCAGGCCGTTCAAAAATGCTCCGGGGTTGCGGATCTGGCTGCCACGAGCGGCTCCGGACGGGAAAGCCAGCAAGGGTTTGCCGCTCCCCGTCCATTGCTGGCGAAACAGTGAATACAGCATGCCTATCGCTGCGCCGACGCGGCTGTCATAGATGGGGGAGCCCGACGAATCAAACAACGCATGAATCTTGGTCAGGCCCGCATCGAAACGCTCGACGCTGATCGCATCGAGATCATCCAGGTCATTTTTGCCGTCGAGCGACATCAACCCGGCCATCTTTTGCAGATAGCTCGACAGCTTGCCGTTTGCGGCCAGCCGGTGCAAAAACGGAATGGCGCCCCGCACACCGCCCCAACGAAGAATCTGCAGGCAGGCCTGAAGCGCTTGCTGGTCATTCCCCTGATTGACCGCACTCGTCAGCCATTCGCGAAGTTGCCCGAGAGAGCGTTGGGTTTCAGCCCAGGTGCGTGAATCCACCGAGCATTGGTGAGCATCCTGCCAGCTTGCCTTCCAGCGATAGTGCCCCAGCACCTGCTCGATGCCCTGGACATCAGCCGTCAAACCGCCAGGCACAAATTTGCTCGACTTGAAACGCAGCTTGAAGGTCAGCGTCGGCAAATTCGCTGCAAGCCATGCGATGAAGGACTCAATTTCAGGTTGCGCCAGGAACTGTTCGCGCTGCATGCAGACCACCTTGCCAGTAATATCGAATGGCCACACCCTAAGCAAAATCAGCGACCCCGTCCACGATGTTTGTCCGTACAGGTAAACAAATGGAGCAGGTTCTCAGGCCCAGGCTAGACACTTCTCGACCATCGCCAGGGTTCGGCCGAAACAGATATATGAGCTGTTCAGACACCCCGCTTCTGTTTACACGCGGCCCATCGACTTATGCATCGGCGTGCCTTTGCAACGCATGTGCGAGATCGATATGCCCGGCACCCGCAAGGATCATCAGCGGCGGTCATGCCTCGACTACGCCTAGGGCTATATGAACTATCGAATGTTGCAGATCATCTAAAATCTTCGATCTAAATCATTCTCAACAATAACAAACAATAAGTTAGCCAACTAAGCATTTAAAACAACTGTGCGAAAAGACATTCACCTGACTTCATATCGTTTTAACGACAAACCCTGGCATTCTTTTATTTGCACATATATTTTACATCCCCCTACATATGCTAATGTCATTACGACATCAGCGCTGTTCAACCAGGTTTAAGGAGTGTGTATGACCGGTGTACTGGCCTCCGTTAACAGCCGCACACAACTGGTCGGGCAGAACAGGCTCGAACTGTTGCTGTTCCGTTTCAACAACCACCAACTGTACGGGATCAACGTATTCAAAGTTCGTGAAGTTATCCGCTGCCCGAAGTTATCTTCGATACCAAAGTCGAATAGCAACATTTGTGGCGTGGCCAATATCCGAGGTGTCTGCATCCCTATTCTTGACCTGGCCATGGCAACGGGACTGCCCGGAGTCGAGGATCAGGAAAGCGCTTTTATAATACTTACGGAGTACAACAATCGCGTTCAGGGTTTCCTCGTCTACGCGGTCGAACACATCGTCAATCTGAACTGGGAAGACATCCATCCGCCGCCCAAGGGCAGTGGTGAGAACAATTACCTGACGGCCGTCACCCGCACGGACGACCGCCTGGTCGAGATCATCGATGTTGAAAAGGTGCTGACAGAAATATCGCCATCGTCCGAGGAAATATCCAGCGGCGTAATCGATCACGAAGTCACCCAACAGGCGCGACACCTGCGGGTGTTGACCGTGGACGACTCGATGGTCGCGCGCAAACAGGTGACCCGCTGCCTGGAAACCGTGGGCGTCGAGGTAGTGGCCTTGAACGATGGCCGACAAGCGCTGGACTACCTGCGCGCCATGCTCGACGAAGGGCGCAAGCCGGATGAGGAGTTTCTGATGATGATCTCCGACATCGAGATGCCGGAGATGGATGGCTACACCTTGACCGCCGAGATCCGCAACGACCCGCGCATGGCCAACCTGCACATTGTGCTGCACACCTCGCTCTCGGGGGGCTTCAACCAGGCCATGGTCAAGAAAGTCGGGGCCGACGACTTCCTGGCCAAGTTCCGCCCCGATGACCTGGCCGGCCGCGTCGTCTCACGTATCAAAGCCGTCAACACGAACTGACGCTCTACGACAACAACACTCAAGCCAAGGAGGCTGTAAGGAAACGAATAAGAACAAAATCAACAGAGGGCAAATCATGTTGAAATGTAATGAGCTCTATCATCTGGCGCCAGACAGCGGCGAGGCCAGGCCCTTCTGGCAAGGCCGCGCACGCGACGCGCAGACGGATATCCAATGCGCCATGGGCTGCGGCGCGCAGCTACCCGAGACACCCCAGTCAGCAGAGCCGTCCCCTGCGCCCGCAGCGGCGACGATCACTCCCACCTGCATGAACGACGAGCTCGTTGCCGCCCAGGAAATCTGTGCCCGCGCCAAGACCGCCGTGGTCGAGATGTTCAGCCATGTCCGCATGGGCCGCGCCCTGGAGTTGGAGAATATCAGCGTACTGGTCGACGACATTTCCGCTTCGATCGCCCGCCATCCCAACGCCTTTATCAGCCTGGCACGCCTGAAAAGCCTCGACGATTACACCTACATGCATTCGGTCGCCGTGTGTGCACTGATGATTGCCCTGGGCAACCAGTTGAACCTGCCTGCCGTGTTGATTCGCCGGGTCGGGATGGCCGGCCTGCTGCATGACATCGGCAAAATGGCCATACCGGGCGCGATCCTCAACAAGCCCGGGCGCTTGAGCGGTGACGAATTACAACTGATACGCACGCACCCGCTGGAAGGTGAGAAAACCCTGCTGGCGACTTCGCAGATGTGCGACATGGTCGTGGATGTCTGCCTGCATCATCATGAGCGGGTGGACGGCAGCGGCTACCCCCATCAGTTGGTCGGCGACCAGATCAGTCTTTTTGCGCGAATGGCCGCCGTTTGCGATGTCTACGATGCAATCACCTCGGATCGTTCCTACAACCAAGGCTGGGACCCCGCGGTCGCCATCCAGCAAATGTCGACATGGGACGGGCATTTCGACGACGAGGTGTTCCGCGCGTTTTTGAAGTCCGTGGGTATTTATCCGGTGGGGTCTATCGTTCAGTTGAAAAGTGGCAGTATCGGCGTGGTGATCGAACAACACCCCGACTCTTTATTGACGCCAAAGATTAAGTTGTTCTTCGTGCCGGTGTTGAATATTTATATCACCCCCAAAATAATCGACCTGAGTGATCCCGAACAAACCGATCGCATCATTGCGCGCGTGCCGTCACAGCGTTATGGCTTTAAAAACACCGAACGTCTCTGGCTCGACGATGAGGCGTCCGAGCAGAACTAAGCGATGCCCCAGCTGTACTGCATTTATATGCTCAAGCAGCCCATGATCAAGCAGTAAGCCTTGCGAACAAAAAAAACTGAAATGCCGCCATCCAATTATGTCGGCAACTACTAGCGTGGGCAGGAAATACCATGAAATTCAACTCATTACAGACTCGGATTTGCTTCACCGCCGGACTCTGCCTGTTAATCTCTTGCGCAAGCCTGGTGTTATATGGGTTGTACTCCTCAACCGCCAATCAAGCCTACGTGGGCACCGAAGTTTCAACATTGATCGAAAGCGGCACCATCCGCGAAGTACAAAACCTGGCGGAGTCCCGTGCCAATGCGATCAGGGCGAAACTGCAAAATGCCTTGGACTCGGCACGCACGCTGGCCAATACGCTGGGCGCGAGTAAAAGTGCGCAAAGCCCGCTGGCACTGGGCCGCGATCAAATCAATACAATGTTGCTCAGCGTGCTCAAGGACAACCCCGACTTCAACGGCACGTATTCGTGCTGGGAGCCGGATGCGGTGGATGGCCAGGACCAAGCGTTTCGTAACAACGAAGGCGGCAACAACCCGTTGACCGGCCGTTTCACGCCCTATTGGACACGCGGCTCGGACGGCCATATCGCCGTGCAACCGCTGGTCGAATACGACTCCGATGCACGCCACCCCAATGGCGTGCTCAAGGGCGGCTGGTACAGCGGCCCCCGGGATACCCTGAAAGAAAGCGTGCTCGACCCCCTTCCCTACGTGGTGCAAGGCAAAAATGTGTGGCTGACCACGCTCTCGGTACCGATCACCGCCAATGGCAAGTTTTACGGCGTGGTCGGCGCAGACTTCGACATCTCGTTTATCCAGAAACTCAGCGAGCAAATGTCCGCCGACCTCTACGGCGGCAAAGGTTCGGTGTCGATCCTGAGCAACCAGGGCTTGGTGGTCGCCGACAGTAAACGGCCGGAACTGATCGGCCAGTCATTGAAGGCATTGCTACCCGACACCTGGGATAAGGTGCTGGCTAATGTGCAGAAAGGCCAGGGCGACAGTCGCCTCAACCAGGACTCCCAGGAAATCGAAGTACAGATGCCGATCATCCTGGGCCGCACCGAAAAACCCTGGGCCATCTTGATCCACCTGCCCAAGGCGGTGGTCATGAGCCAGGCGATTGCCCTGGAGAAGGAACTGCAATCCCGTGGCGTCAGCAGCAGTATCTGGCAGGTCTCGGTCGGCCTGGGTATCTCGGTACTGGCATTGCTGGCGCTGTGGTTCGCCACCGCAAAAATCGTCGGGCCGATTCGTGAAGCCGCCGCCTTGGCTGCCACTATCAGCCTGGGGGATTTCTCGCGTCGCCTGGTGCAAAAATCCGACGATGAAGTCGGCCAGTTGTCCTTGGCCTTGAACGAGATGTCCGAAAGCCTGCAGCGTCAGGTCCGTGTGGCTGAACGTATCTCCGAAGGCGATCTGGACCTGGAAGTGCGTTTGTCTTCCCCCAACGACACGTTGGGCAAGTCCCTGGAAAAAATGGTCGGCAACTTGAACACCTTGATTTCCCAAGTGCAGGCCAGCGCCACGCAAATCACCGGCAGCTCCGCACAGGTCACCGAGTTGAGCCAGTCGTTGTCCGATGGTGCGTCCAACTCGGCGTCGTCCATCACTGAGATCAGTGCCGTCATGACGCAAATGGCCGCGCAGACCACCGACAACGCCGCCAACGCGAAAAAGGCCGACGAACAATCCCAGGCCTCACGCGCCGACGCCGGGGAAAGTGACAAGCTGATGAGCGAACTGATCGCCGCCATGACCGAAATCGACAACTCGGGCAAAGACATCACCGCGATCATCACCACCATCGACAACATCGCCGCCCAGACCAACCTGCTGGCCTTGAACGCGGCGATCGAGGCGGCACGCGCCGGTGAATTGGGCCGTGGTTTTGCCGTCGTCGCCGATGAAGTCAGGAGCCTCGCCGCCCGCAGTGCCGAAGCGGCCCAGCAAACCGCGGCGCTGATCGCCGACTCGTCGACCAAGACACAGCGCGGCATGGTCATCGCCGGTCGCACGGCCGACTCGTTGCGAAACATCGTCACCGGCACCAGCACCGTTTCCAGCCTGGTGTCGTTGATCTACCAAGCCTCGAGTGAACAGGCGTCCGGCTTGCAGCAAGCCAGTATCGGCCTGGAGCAGATCGACGAAGTCACCCAGCAGAATCAGGCCAACTCCCAACAATGCGCGGTGGCTGCCCGCGACCTGTCGGAACGGGCCAGCTCCATGCAACAAGGGCTGAGCCGGTTTAAAGTCAAAGCGACATAACCCCCATCCGCAATGAAGCCGGGCGGAAATAAACCACCGCCCCGGTCCCGCTGCACAAACCTCGTACCCATTCATGAAATATTAAGAATCGCCCCCCTATACTCACCGATTGCGAGCCGTTCCCTCGAACGGCCCCCTGCCCCGGTAACCAGCCCCCATGACGCGTCCCGTTCCTCTGCTGCTCCTGCTTGCTGGCCTGTTGTTCTTCTTCGCCCTTGGTAACCATGAACTGCAAGGCTCCACCGAAGCCCGCGTCGGCGGGATCGCCATGGCCATGCACCTGGACAACGACTGGGTGGTGCCACGGCTGTTCCGTGAGCCGTTCCTGGAAAAACCGCCCCTGAGCCTGTGGCTCGACGCCGGCGCGATCCGCCTGTTTGGCGGCACGCCCGGGGCCGTGCGCCTGGCCTCGGCGTTCGCCGGGTTGTTCAGCGTGATGCTGCTTTACGGGATGCTGCGCACGTTCGGGCGGCCAAAGACACTGGCGTTCTGCGCGGCGTTGATCCTGGCGACCATGGCCAGTTACTGGAGCAATGTGCGCGGCGTCGGTGAAGATGCATTGCTCAGCCTGGGTGTGACCACCGCGCTGCTGGCGTTCTACCAGGCCATGCGGCCGGCGTCCGAGCGCCAGGGCTCAACCGCCTGGGCGTGGGCCCTGTTCACCGCCGGGATGGTGATCGCCACCCTGAGCAAAGGCGTGCTGGGCCTGGCGATGCCGGGCATCGTGATCTTTGTGTACCTGGCCTGCACCAGTTGGATGGACAAACGCCTGCGCATCGGCGACTGGCTGCGGCCGGCACTGTTTACCCTGCTGGCCTTGGTGCCACTGCTGATCTGGCTGGGGTTTCTGTTCCAACGCGGCGGGCTGCAGGCGGTGGGCGAAGTGCTGTGGACCAACAGCGTCGGGCGGTTCAGCGGCTCGTTTGTCGAAGCCGGGCACTACGAACCCTTCTACTACTACATCGCCAAACTGCCCGAAGCCTTTTTGCCGTGGAATATCCTGGTGTACCTGGGGTTGTGGCACTTCCGTAAAAGCCTGGTGCGCAACCGCTACCGTCTGTTTTTCTGCGTCTGGCTGGTGGCGCAATTCACCCTGCTGACCCTGGCTTCCAGCAAGCGCACCGTATACCTGATGGCGCTGACGCCAGCCGCCGCCGTACTGGCTGCGGAATATGCGCAGGTGCTGCTGCACTGGCTGAAAGATCACAAACCGGCGCTGTATAAGCGGCATAAAATCGTGATTGGCGGCGTGTTCACCGTGCTCATCGCCTGCTACCTGAGCGCTGCTTTCTGGTTCGCGCCAAAAGCCGACAAAAAACAGTCCTTCGTGCCCGTGATGAGCCAGATCCAGGCGCTACAGGCCGAAGGCAAAAAGGTCGCGTTGTTTCGGCCCAACGAGCGCATCGACGGCGCCAGCGTGTTCTATCTGCAGGCCTACTTGCCGATTCTGCAAACCGAGCCCGAACTGCACAGTTACCTGGACGCCGCCCCCGGCAACGTCGCGCTGCTGGATAACACGGAGCAACTGACCGGCAAGGTCACGGTGATCAAGGAGATGGCAATCAATCGCCAGCCTTACTACTTCATCGGGCAGTAAGGCCGGCGCGGGGATCAGTGCTTGGTGAGTTTGTCCAGGTAACCCATGGCGAACGCCGAGACCACAAAGGTCATGTGGATGATCACGTACCACATCAAATGCTGCGGATCGACGTTCTTGGCATCCATGAAGATGCGCAGCAGGTGGATGGAGGAAATCGCCACGATGGAGGCGGCCACTTTCATCTTCAGCGAGGAAGAGTCCATGGTGCCCAGCCAGTTGAGCTTTTCCTTGTTTTCATCGATGTCCAGCTGCGAGACGAAGTTCTCGTAGCCGGAGATCATCACCATCACCAGCAGGCCGCCGACCAGTGCCATGTCGATCAACGACAACAGCAGCAGGATCACTTCCGATTCGAGCATGCTGAAGATATTGGGAACGACGTGAATGATTTCCTGGAAGAATTTCAATGCCAGGATCAACAAGCCCAGGGACAACCCCAGGTAGATCGGCGCCAGCAACCAGCGCGAGGCGTACATCGTATTTTCGATAAAGCGTTCCATTGAATCTCACACAGCGTGGTTAGAAATGACGGTGAGTATACCAGCCGCTACCCAACACCTGTGACCGCGAGAAAACTGACCTGAGTGGCATCTGTAAGAGCGTTTTTCTGCTAGTGTCGAGGCCATCAACTCGGCTCAAAGACGTCGGACAGGAAAACTCAAGATGATGGATGTGCGTTCCCCTTGGGCCAGCATCGGCCTGTGTGCGGCATTGCTGCTGGCCGGTGGCTGTTCTCCCAGCGACGAGCAAAAGCAGACCACCCTTGAAGAGAAAACCAAGCAGTTCGAACAGTCGCTCGACAGTATCCAGGACCCCAAACTGCGCGACGCCATCACCGACCTCGGCGGTTCGCTGTTGTTGCTGGAACGGGCGCGGGTCAAGCTCGCCAGCAAGCCCATCGAAGCCGAATACGGCGAAGACAGCCTGGCCCTGCTCAAGCACTACCCCACGCCCCAGGCCCTGGTCGACACCTACATCAATGGCCTGTTCGTGCTGCGCAAGACCTCCCACTCCGACTACCTGACCGATCTGCAGCCGGTGTTCCCGTTCAACTTCAACACGCCCGACCAGTTCCCGTTCCCCCATGGCCTGGAATGGCAGTCGGTGACCTTGAGCAACAGCAAAGTCATCCCCTTCCAGCCGGAATGGTCGGAAACCGATCCCGGCATCCAGTTGAGCCCCAGCAGTTCCAACCTGACCAACCCCGATGACCTGACGGTGACCTACCCGTTCATCGACGGCATCGAGACCGACAACAAGAGCCAGCCGCAGCCCGTCAGCCTCAAAGGTACGGTCGAGGTGGTCGCGCCGGGCAAGGTGCTGACGTTCGACCTGTCGAAAAAAGACCTCGGCCACCCACGCACCGAGGGCAATATCACCCTCAACCTGCTGAGCCTGGAAAAAAACTACGCCGAGATCGAACTGACCAACCACGAACCGCTGGCGGCGGAGGTCGGCGACGAATCACCGGACCCGTTGCTGGTGCAGGCCCGCGACAGTACCGGGCAGTTCCTCACGCGCTCGGGCTCGATCAATGAAAATGCCGCGCAAGTGGCGTTCTACGAGAAACAACTGGCGCAGATGCAAAAGCAGAAAGCCTGGTCGGACGCGTTTGAGAAACAACTGACGGACGAGCAGAAAGCCTTCGAACACCAGCAAAGCAGCCATTACGCCAAGGTCTACTTCAATGGCCTGATCGACACGCTGCAGGTCGACGTGCTGGACTTTTCCAAGGCCACGCTGACCCGCAAGGACCTCGACCTGCCCGTATTGCGCTTCGACAAAAACAGCCTGCAGAAAACCGTGCAAGCCTTGCCGATGGCGGTAACGGTGTATGACGACAGCACCGCCAGTTGGCTGAAAACCGCGACGATGACCGAGGACCAGCTGAAAAACAGCGTGACCATCAGCCAGTCCGTCGAAGATGCCAGCGCCGCGCATATCGTGTTTGACCACCCCTACACCTTCAACGACGAATTGGCGGGCACCGAACGCAACAGCGACGAAGCCCCGGTGACGTTTTTCACAGCCAATGAAAAAGGCGAGCGCGGCGAGCCCATCGAGTTGCCGAGCGAAGCCTTCGAGCTGAACCCTGCACGCGGCACGCTCACCTACGACCTCAACCTGTTCCCGGAGAACCCGGCGTTTGTGGTGGGCTCGATTCCGCTGTTCCTGACCAGCATCGACCAAGCCACGATCGACGTGGCCAAGCTGCCCAAGGGCCTGTCGCTCAAGGACAACGCGCTGATCGTCGACCAGGCGCAGTTCCCGTCCGACAGCTGGCGCTTCTATGCCAAGGACGCCAGCGGCAACTACCTCAAGGAAATCCTCGGGGTCAGCCACCACGCCGAGGAATACGGCACGGCGTTGTTTGATGTGCACTACTTCTACGGCCAGCCGACCCAGTTGGAAAGCTACCAGCGTACCAACCTGAGCACCGTGCAATACGGCTTCGAGGTCAAGCTGGACAAGCCCGAAAGCAAATAACCGGGCCTACAGGGCCAGGCATTCCTGCCCGTTATTGAGCTGGCGCAGGTGGGCCTGCAGATGCAGGCACCAGATCTGCGGCTCCTGCGCCAGCTCGTAGCCTTGCTGGGTCAGGTTTTCGACGATCGATTGCAGGAAGGTTTCGGCCACGAACGGCCCGGGAAACGGTCCCTGGGATTTGATGGTCGAAGGCTGCTCGCCGGTCATTCCAGCGGCAAACAACAACGTCCACATCCCGTTATCCCCCGCGAGAGGGCGAATGGAGCATTCGATGCGAGTGCCCAGGCCCAGACACTGGCGGGTCAGGCAAAGGTTGCGCGGCATGGCGGCGACCCTCGGTAGATCGGCGTTCAGCCTCAAGCACGGCGAGACTGTTTCTATCCTGCGACTCCGGTGGATATCCCTAGTGCTCAGAATAGAAGAAAAACGCGATAAACCAAGGTTGTAGAGACCAACGGGCGTTGGCCCCCAACCTGGAGTCAATTTAGTGGCGGGCTAACCGATCAGCTCGGTTTGGCTTCCGCCTGCGCGTGCAGCGCCAGTTCCTTCTCAGCTTCCTTCAAGTCTTCCTCGCTGATCATCTCGGCAATCGCGCGCAAACGCTCGACCACACGCGCATTCACCGTGCCTTCGGGGAATTGCCCTTCTGCGTCCGGCTCACCGGCCGGCTCGCCGACCAGCAGGCTCAACGCCTCATCCGCCTGGCGCACCGCATAGATATGGAATTGCCCGGCGCGCACGGCCTGCAACACCTTCTCATCGAGCATCAGCGTGGCGACGTTGGCCTGCGGAATGATCGCGCCTTGTTCGCCGGTCAGCCCACGCGCTTCGCAGAGGCGGAAGAAACCTTCGATCTTCTCGTTGACCCCGCCCACCGCCTGCACTTCACCAAACTGGTTGATCGAACCGGTGATGGCAAAACACTGTTTGAGCGGGGTTTTCGACAAGGCCGAAATCAAGGTACAGGCCTCGCCCAGGGACGCGCTGTCGCCGTCCACATAACCGTAGGACTGTTCCAGCGCGATACTCGCCGAGATCGCCAGCGGGAATTCCTGGGCATAACGGCTGCCCAGGTAACCGGTGAGGATCATCACGCCCTTGGAGTGTATCGGCTGGCCGAGGTTGACCTCACGCTCGATGTCGACGATGCCGCTGCCGCCCGGGTACACCGTGGCGGAAATCCGCGCCGGCACGCCGAACGCCGAATCGCCGACTTCCAGCACCGTCAGCCCGTTGCACTTGCCGACCGCCGCGCCGGCGGTGTCGATCAGGATCACCCCGGCGAGCATGTCGTCGAGAATCCGCGCCGACACCCGCCCGGTGCGCGTGGCCTTGGCCTTCAGCGCACGTTCGATGTGGCCGGCGTCGGTCATTTCGTCGCCCGCCAGGTGGCGAATGAAATCCGCCTCGCTGACCAGTTGGAACAAGTCGCCAATGCGCGCCGACAACCGCCCCTGGTGTTCGGCCAGGCGTGCGCTATAAGTGGCCAAGCGCGCCACCGCGTCCGAGGTCAGCGGCGCCATGCCCTCTTCCGAGGTGCGGGTTTTCAGCAACTGCGCGAACTGCTCGAGGCTTTCGTCGACCATCGGGATGTCTTCGTCGAAATCCACCAGCACGCGGAACATTTCCTGGAAGTCCGGATCGGCGTCCTGCAACGCGTAGTACAACTGGCGGGAACCGATGATGATCACCTTGACCTGCAACGCGATCATCTGCGGGTTGAGCGTCACCGTGGCCAGGCGGCCCAGCTCGCCCAGCGGCGACTCCATCTTCAGCTTGCGCGACTGCAGGGAACGCTTGAGGGCGTCCCACACAAACGGCTCGCTGAGCATCTTCTCGGCTTCGAGGATCAGGAACCCGCCGTTGGCCCGGTGCAAGGCGCCCGGACGCAACTGACGATAGGTCGTGTAGAGCGCGCCCTGATCGGTGCTGTATTCGATCCGGCCGAACAGGTTGTCGTAGGTCGGGTGCGGTTCAAACACCACCGGGGCGCCGCCGTTGACCGGATGGCCGACCACCAGGCTCGGGCAGTACTGTTCTTCGAGCAGCTTGCGGGCCTGGGCGTCGGTCTTGGCATCGTCCACCAATTGCTCGACCACGGTTTTCAGCAAGTACACCTGCATGGCTTGCAGGTAACCGCATACGGCAGCGTTTTCTGCGTACTTTTCCGACAACGGTGACAGCAATGGCTGTAGGGCCAGGGTGATGGTTTCTTCGTTGAACTGACGCAGTTGGTTGTTCGACTCACGCTTCCACTGCGGCAGGCTGGCCAGCTCTTCGTTGAGGCGTTCTTCCAGTTCGGAAATATCGGTGTGGAAGCGCTCGCGATCGACTTCCGGCAACTGCGAGAACTCGGCCTCGTCCAGCGCCTTGCCGTCGAGCATCGGGGTGAACGCGATGTTGGAACTGTCGCGGTACAGCGCCACGTCCTTTTCCAGGGCCAGGCGTTCGATCACGTCCAATGCCTTGTCGTAACGCTGGTTGAACGCGCGGTCGATAGCGCTTTTGCGTTGTTGATACGTCGGGTGTTCGAACACTGCCGGGAAGGTCGCCACCAGGTTGTCGATCAAGCCGTTGATGTCGCTGATGAACGCCGCGGCGCCGCCTGCCGGCAGTTCCAAGGCGCGGGGTTCGCGGGGTTCATCGAAATTATTCACATAGACCCAGTCCGACGGGGTCTGCAGGCGTTTGCCTTCGGCCTTCAGGTAGCGTTTGACGAACGAAAAGCGACCGGTGCCCGGCTCGCCCATGACAAACACGTTGTAACCGGGGCGTGGCATGGCCACACCGAACTGCAAGGCTTCAACCGCACGTTCCTGGCCAAGCACACCGCGAAAGGGCTCCAAATCATTGGTGGTCGAGAAGCTGAACTGTTCAGCGGAGAAAGGGCGAGTCAGCGCTTCGGGCGCTAGACGCAAGCTGGCAGCAACAGGATCAGGCATCGGGCTTCCTTACATCAGGCGGGGCAGATGGCGGCATTCTGGCTCTCTGTTACGCGCTCTGGCAAGGCGCGCCTGAGGTAAAGCATAGACACGGGCTGCGTCCTACAAAAAAATCGAGATATCTCTGATTGTTTTATTAAAAATCACGGAACCCCTGGAACCTGCCTAAACTCCAAACTGCGCGGGCTGGACTAATAACCGGCCCCTAAGGCGCGTTACTGCGCCTGAACCCTTGTCCATTGGTTTGCACACAAAGAGAACAAAGCTATGAAACGGATCCTTCTCGGTACTCTCTTCACCGTCGTTTCCCTCAACGCAATGGCTGAATCACCCGGTGGCCCGAACTGCGGTTGGGGCAACATGCTGTTCGAAGGCCAGCGCGGCACGCCGGCGCACTTCCTGGCGTCCACCACCAACGGCACCTCGGGCAACGCTACCTTCGGCATGACCTCGGGCACCAACGGTTGCAGCACCAACAGCGCCCTGACCTACGGCGGCAAATCGTGGATTGCCATGAATGGCATGATGAACGAGCTGTCCGAAGACATGGCCAAAGGCAATGGCGAAGCGCTGACCACCTATGCCGTGGTACTGGGCGTTGCACCGGAAGATCGCGAGCACTTTTCTGCCGTGACCCACGAACACTTCCAGCAAATCTTCAGCAAGGCCGACGTGACCGCTGAGGATGTCCACAACAACACCCTGGCTGTACTGAAAAGTGATGCCCGCCTGGCGAAATACGCAACCCAGGCTTAAGCTCGAGCCGCCCGCGCCCTCCAAGGCGCGGGTCTTATTTTTGGACCCGCCTCCCCGCTTGGGTCTCACTTTTTCCGACTTAAGTTGCCCCTATGCTCAAACGCCTTGCCTGGATGGCACTCTTCGCCTGCGCCCCGTTGTATGCGGCGCCGCATCTTGATGATCAACGTTTGCAGCAATTGGCCAACGATCCGTTCTGGTTGTCCTTGGGCCATTACGAAGCCGGCAAAGTCAGTGGCTGGCGCAGCTATGTCAGCGACAAAAAATTCTTCCTCGCCGCCGATGGCGCCCATCACCCGGATGCCGAACTCAAGGCCACCGTCGACGCGCTCTACGCGCCGGCCAGCCTGGGTGAAAAACATGCGCAATGCGTTTACCCCGCACGTACCCGCTGGCTCAAGGACCGGTTGCAACTGACCGACCTGCCCGCCGTGGGCTGCAACGAATTCAAGCAATGGTTCAAGGACGTCGCGCCCCATAGCGCGGTGATGATCTTCCCGGCGGCCTACCTCAACAGCCCTTCATCGATGTTCGGCCACACCCTGCTGCGCATCGACCAGGCTGACGTGCAGAGCAACAACACCGCGCTGCTCAGCTATGCGATCAACTTCGGCGCGTACATCGAAGGCTCGGACAACAGCATCCTCTACGCCTGGAAAGGCCTGATGGGCGGCTACCCCGGCCTGTTCGCCCTGGTGCCCTACCAGGAAAAACTCTCCGAATACCGCAGCCTGGAGAACCGCGACCTGTGGGAATACCGCCTGAACCTGACCCAGGTCGAGACCGAGCGCATGGTCGAGCACGTGTGGGAACTCAAGCAGATCCAGTTCGACTACTTCTTCTTCGACGAAAACTGCTCCTACCGCCTGTTGGAGTTGCTGCAAGTGGCCCGCCCCGGCCTGCGCCTGACCGAGCAATTCCCGCTCACTGCAATCCCCACCGACACGGTCAAGGCCGTGAAAGATGCCGGCCTGGTCGAGAAGATCGACTATCGCCCGTCCCGTGAGCGCGAGTTGCTGGAACGCGCCAAACCGCTGGACAGCGACGAGCAGCAATGGGTGCTGAAAGTCAGCGACGACCAGAAACAACTGCAGGCGCCCGCGTTTAAAGCGTTGCCGCGCGAGCGCCAGGCGCTGATCATCGACGCCGCCTACCGCCTCGGCCGCTACCGCGCCAATGGCCTGGAGCGCGACACCGAACGCTCCCAACGCAGCTTCGAACTGCTGCGTGCAATCAACCAGAACCCCGCGCCCGACCTGAAGATCACGCCCCCAGGCCTGCCGGAAACCGGCCATGAATCACGCACCTGGCAAGCCGGCATCGGCACGCGTGGCGACAAAGCCTTCGGCGAATACGGCCTGCGCATGGCCTACCACGACCTCAACGACAACGCCGAAGGCTTCCCCCTCGGCGCGCAGATCGAGATCCTGCAAATGAAACTGCGCCAGTACGAAGGCAACCACTGGCAACTGCAGCAACTGGACCTGGCCACCATCCGCTCCCTGACTCCGCGCAACGCGTTGCTGCAACCCTGGTCATGGCAAGTCACCGGTGGCCTGGAACGCGTGCCGGGCAAACACGACGATGAAACCCTGGTCGCCCACGTCAACGGCGGCGCCGGCGGCACCTGGCAACTGCGCGACGACATGCTCGGCTTCGCCCTCGGCACCGTGCGCGTGGAACACAACAACGACTTCAGCGAAGCCATCTCCCCCGCTGCCGGTTTCAACACCGGCGTACTGTGGAAAAACCCGCTGGGCAACCTGAGCCTGGAAGCCAAGGGAGATTTCTTCACCAATGGCGAAGTACGGCGCAGCATCAGCCTGAACCAGCAGTGGGAATTGTCGCGCAACCTCGGCCTGCGCCTGAGCGCCCAGCGCGAGTACAGCCACTTGTCGACGCCGGTGAATGAGGTAATGCTTGAGATGAAGTGGTATCACTATTGACCAACGCCCAACCAGAATCAGGAGTTCACTCAACATGGCCGTTACCTGCACCACCCTTGAAGAAGTCCGAAGCAACATCGACCGCCTCGACCAGCAAATCGTCAGCCTGTTGGCCGAACGCGGCCACTACGTTTCCCAGGCGGCACGCTTCAAAAAAGACACCGACGGAGTCAAGGCACCACAGCGCGTCGAACAGGTGATCAGCAAAGTGCGCAATCTGTCCCAAACGGTCGGCGCCAATCCCGACGTCACCGAACAGGTGTACCGCGCGATGATTGCGGCGTTTATCCAGCAAGAATTGGCTGAGCATGCTGCGCTGGCCAGCCATCAGACGACATAGCACCCAACACCTTTCTCACCCCCCTTTCACATCCCCCCGACGAATCCCCTTCTAAACTTCCCCTATCAGCCGTGAAACGGCCAGGGAGCAAGTAATGTGGCGGTATGCAGTAATGCTGTGTGCGGTGCTGGGGTTGTCGGGTTGCCAATCGACCCATCAGGAGTTGCTGGCCAAGGGTTATCCACCGGCGTTTGCCGATGGCTTCGATGACGGTTGCAGCAGTGGTCGCCAGGCAGCGGGGGTGATCACCGGGGAGTTTCGTAAGAATGTGCCGCGTTATCTGAAAGACCGCGTATACGCCGAAGGCTGGGAAGATGGCTTTCGCCAGTGCAAGGCCATGCGCGAAAACGAAGGGTTGCGCGACTACAAAGATCGTCACTGGGACGAGCGCGAGCGCGCCTGGCAGCAGGAGAAGGATCGCGACGCAGCCAAGGCTTATCGCTCGCAATAGGTCGCTTTCAGACATTCGTCGAAACTTAAGTGCGGCGAACATGGCCCAAACGCTATAGAGGGAGCCTGTCATGAGCCGAGCTTTTGTGAATGAAGACAGCGCCGCCGCCCAGGCCGACCCACCGGTCGAGCGTCAGGTCAGCGAGCAACCCAATCGCCTCACCGCGCGCGGGTTGGCGCAGTTACAGGCCAAGGTCGCGCAGTTGCAGCAGGAATACAGCGTCGAATCCGCCAAGGGCGAACAGGCCGACAAACAGCGCCAGGCCGACCTTGAGCGGGATTTGCGTTACTTCAACCAGCGGCTACAGAGTGCCCAGGTGGTGGCGCCAGCCGTGTCCACCGACAAGGTGCAGATCGGCAGTTGGGTGACCTTTGCCAATGAGCAGGACGAGCAACAACGCATTCAGTTGGTCGGTGAAGACCAGGCCGATGCCGGTGCGGGCCTGATCAACTGGGGTTCGCCCCTGGGTCGGGCGCTGCTCGGGGCCCGGGTGGGCGACGAGGTGCTGTGGCAGCGCCCCGTCGGCGATCAGTTGATCGAAGTGCTGCGCATCGAGGCCGAGACCTAGACGATGCCTTGGGCCAGCATCGCGTCGGCGACTTTGACGAAGCCGGCGATATTCGCGCCTTTCACGTAGTTGATCCGGCCGTTTTCCTCACCGTAATGCACGCACGCGTGGTGAATCGACTGCATGATGTTGTGCAGTTTGCTGTCCACCTCACCGGCGGTCCACAGCAGGCGCATGGCGTTCTGCGACATTTCCAGGCCACTCACCGCCACGCCGCCAGCGTTGGACGCCTTGCCCGGGGCGAACAGAATGCCTGCGTCGATAAAGATATCCACAGCCTCCAGGGTGGTCGGCATGTTGGCGCCTTCGGCCACGCAGAGGCAGCCGTTGCGCAACAGGGCGCGGGCAGCGTCGGCGTCGAGTTCGTTCTGGGTGGCGCATGGCAGCGCGATGTCGCACGCCAGTTCCCACGGGGTTTTACCGGCGCGGAACTCCAGGCCGTAACGGGCCGCCAGTTCGCTGATGCGACCGCGCTGGACGTTTTTCAGCTCCAGCAGCGCCGACCATTGCTCCTCCGTCAACCCGTTTTCGGCGTACAGGGTGCCTTCGGAGTCGGACAACGAAATCACCTTGCCGCCCAGGTCCATGACCTTGCGCGCCGCGTATTGCGCCACGTTGCCGGAGCCGGAGACCGCCACGCGCTTGCCCTCGACCCGCAGGCCATCGCGCTTGAGCATTTCTTCAGCGAAGTACACGCAACCGAAACCGGTGGCTTCGGGGCGGATCAAGCTGCCGCCGTAGGTCATGCCTTTGCCGGTCAGCACGGAGGTGAACTGGTTGCTCAGGCGCTTGTACTGGCCGAACAGGAAGCCGATCTCGCGGGCGCCCACACCGATATCGCCGGCCGGGACGTCCACGTCGGCGCCGATATGGCGGTACAACTCGCTCATGAACGCCTGGCAGAAGCGCATCACTTCGGCGTCGCTCTTGCCCTTGGGGTCGAAGTCCGAGCCGCCTTTGCCGCCGCCCATGGGCAACGAGGTCAGGGAGTTTTTGAAGGTCTGTTCGAAGGCGAGGAATTTCAATACGCCCAGGTTGACCGACGGGTGAAAGCGCAGGCCGCCCTTGTACGGGCCGATGGCACTGTTCATCTGGATACGGAAACCGCGGTTGACCTGAACCTTGCCGTGATCATCGACCCACGACACCCGGAAAGTAATCGCACGTTCCGGCTCGCAGATGCGCTCCAGGATGCCCGAGGTCAGGTAGTGAGGATTGGCTTCAAGAAACGGCCACAGGCTGCGTAGGACTTCTTCTACGGCCTGATGGAATTCCGGCTGGTCGGGGTCGCGTTTCTTCAGGCGGGCAAGGAAGGATTCAACGGATTCGATCATGAAAAGTCTCGGCAAATTTATTGTCGTTAAGGGCGATTGAGCCGGACTTTATCAATTCATGTCGCACCGCGACAGGGCAAAATGTCGCCTTTGTGAATTTAAATGGTGCATTTGATATAAATAAACCTGAAAAACAGGCATTTATCGCACCTAAAAGGGGATTTCAAAACGGCGCCATGCACCAACTGAAAAACCGCTATCGGGGGCAAGCCCCCTCCCACATTTGATCGATGTTCGTCAGGAAGCAATGGGCAAAAAAAACGGAGCCCGAAGGCTCCGCTTTTTCCAAACCGACCCGAATCAGGCCAGTTTCTTGTGCCGTACACGGTGCGGCTGGGCAGCGGCTTCGCCCAGGCGTTTCTTGCGATCCGCTTCGTACTCGGTGTAGTTACCTTCGAAGAACACCGCCTGCGAGTCATCTTCATACGCGAGGATGTGGGTCGCGACGCGGTCGAGGAACCACCGATCGTGAGAGATCACAATGGCGGCGCCCGGGAAGTCCAGCAGGGCTTCTTCCAGGGAACGCAGGGTTTCAACGTCGAGGTCGTTGGACGGTTCGTCGAGCAGCAGGACGTTGCCACCCTCTTTCAGGGTCAGGGCCAGGTGCAAGCGACCACGCTCACCACCGGACAGGTCCTTGACGAACTTCTGCTGGTCGCCACCCTTGAAGTTGAAACGGCCGACGTAGGTGCGCGACGGGATTTCATAGTTGCCGATACGGATCTGGTCGGAACCGTCGGAAATCTGCTGAAACACAGTTTTGCTGCCGTCGAGGTCTTCGCGGCTTTGGTCCACGCAGGCCAGTTGCACGGTTTCACCGACTTCGATGGTGCCCGAGTCCGGGGTTTCCTTGCCCATCAGCATGCGGAACAGTGTGGATTTACCCGCACCGTTACCGCCGATAACGCCGACGATCGCGCCTTTTGGCATGGAGAACGACAGGTTGTCGATCAACACGCGGTCGCCATAGCCTTTGGACACGTTCTTGAATTCGATGACCTTGTCACCCAGGCGCGGACCGGCCGGGATGTAGATCTCGTTGGTTTCGCTGCGCTTCTGGAATTCCTGCGACTGCATTTCTTCAAAGCGTTGCAGACGTGCCTTGGATTTGGACTGGCGGGCCTTGGCGCCTTTGCGCACCCACTCCAGTTCTTCCTTCATGGCTTTTTCGTGGGCCGATTGCTGCTTGGATTCGGCGGCCAGACGGTCGGACTTGGCTTCGAGCCAACCGGAGTAGTTGCCCTCGTAAGGGATGCCGGCGCCACGGTCGAGTTCGAGAATCCAGCCGGCGACGTTGTCCAGGAAGTACCGGTCGTGCGTGATCGCAACCACGGTGCCCGGGAAGTCGTGAAGGAAATGTTCCAGCCAGGCGACGGAATCAGCGTCCAAGTGGTTGGTCGGTTCGTCGAGCAGCAGCATGTCGGGAGCCGACAGCAGCAGGCGGCACAGGGCCACACGGCGCTTCTCACCACCGGACAGGTGTTCGACCTTGGCGTCCCACGCCGGCAGGCGCAGCGCATCGGCGGCGACTTCCAGCTGGCGATCGAGGTTGTGACCGTCGCCAGCCTGCAGGATGGCTTCGAGCTTGGCCTGTTCGGCGGCCAGCTTGTCGAAGTCAGCATCCGGTTCGGCGTAGGCGGCGTAGACTTCGTCCAGGCGGGCCTGGGCGTCCTTGATCACGCTGACGGCTTCTTCGACCACTTCGCGCACGGTCTTGGCCGGGTCCAGGATCGGTTCTTGCGGCAGGTAGCCGATGTTCAGATCGGGCATCGGGCGGGCTTCGCCTTCGAACTCGGTATCGACGCCGGCCATGATTTTCAACAGGGTGGATTTACCCGAACCGTTGAGGCCGAGCACGCCGATCTTGGCGCCGGGGAAAAAAGACAGCGAAATGTTTTTCAGGATTTCCCGCTTCGGCGGAACAACTTTGCCCAGCCGATGCATGGTGAAGACGTATTGAGCCATGGTGAACCTAGCGTCAGTGACTGATGAATTGAGCGGGCGAAGCCCGTGCCAGACCATGCGCCGCGCGGGCCGTTGACCTTGATCAATGCCTGCGAGCGGAAAAAGCCTGATTGTCTGGGGCTGGAACGCCCCCGCGTAACCGGCAAAGCTACCTGAATGCGCCAGGGCAGTCCAGCCAGGCAGGACTGGCACTTTGCCACAAGTCAAGGCATGCTAGCCGCCCTCCGGGCGCCCGGCTTATAGTGCATGTCGCGCGCCAGTCCAGCCAAACCGCAGGATCACAGTTTGTCCAACGTCACGCCGCCTACTCCCCTGCGCGCCGCTCACATAGCGCCGGGAGCGCCCCTGCACGGCACCCTCAAAGGCGCATTGGCGACGCTTGTCCTCATGTTGCTCGCGTTATTGTTCTGGCAACTGCTCGACCAACTGCAGCAGAACCAGAAAAACCAGCAGCAATACACCATCGACTACAGCGCCGACCTGGCGGAACAGATCAGCCTGAACATGGCCCTGAGCGCACAGATCGCGCTGAATCTGTTGCCGATGGTCGAGCCGCCGCGCAACGACGAACAGCAACAGGCGTTGATGCTCAGCTTGCAACGCTCTCTGCCGGAACTGCGCAGCTTCGCGCTGCTCGCCCCCAGCGGCGCGATGATCCGCGACACGGCCAAAGACAGCCAGGACAGCGACTTCCTCGAGGAACTGGTCAAGCGCAGCCATTCCCAGCCCTACTACCTGAGCAACGACAACAACGGCACCATCATCTATCTGCTGCTGCATCAGCCCAGTGGCGATTCGAAAATGTACTGGGCGCTGCGCCTGGCGCCGAACTACCTGGCCAACCTTACCCGCCAGGATGGCCAGGGCCAGCGGCCGATGTGGGCCGTCGAGAATCGCCTGAACCACCACGTGGTCAGCCGTGACAGCGGCATGCCAACACAGTTGGCCGCCGCCCTGACCCCGGACGAGTTGAAAAAAAGCGTGCTGGTCACGCCACTGAGCAAAAGCGACTGGCAACTGCGCGGCCTCTTCGACCGTAACGCCGTGCTGGAACAATTGCTGCCGGCGTTTATCGGCAAGTGCCTGCTGGGCCTGGCCTTCTCGTTGGTGCCGGTGATCGTGCTGTTGAATATGCGCCGCCGCCAGCGCCAGGTGAACGAAGGTCGGCGGCGTTATCAGGATATTTTCGAAGGCACCGGCGTGGCCCTGTGCGTGCTTGACCTGTCGGGGCTCAACGCGTTCTTCGACAAGGCCAAGATCCGCACGCGCGAGCAATTGCACGGGTGGCTGCAGGGCAACCCCGAAGCGCGTCGCCAGTTGCTCAAGGAATTGCGCGTCACCGAGGTCAACCAGGTGGCGGTGCGCCTGTTGAACGTCAGCTCGTGCGAGCAAGCCTGGGAACGCTTGATCGATGACTGCCCACGCAACGCCACGGCCATCGGCTATCAGGTGCTCGAGGCGGTGCTGACCCAACAGAACCAGTTGGAACTGGAAATCCAGCTCAACGATGTGCTCGGCAACAACCAATACCTGTGGCTGGTGATGCGCCTGCCGGAACAGCGCGACGACTTCAAGGCGGTGATCCTCAGCATCAGCGACATCACCAGCCGCAAGCTGATCGAACTGTCGCTGGTGGAGCGCGAAAGTTTCTGGTCGGACGTGGTGCGAACCGTGCCCGATCACCTGTATGTGCAGGATGTGATCAGCCAGCGGATGATTTTCAGCAACCACCACCTGGGCCACACCCTCGGCTATAACAAGGCCGAATTGCAGCAAATGGGCGAGTACTTCTGGGAAATCCTGCTGCACCCCGAGGACGCCGAGCATTACCACGACTTGCGCCAGCAGCAGCGCCAGGCCGGTTATTCGAGCCAACTGCAATGCCAGTTGCGCTTTCGCCACCGCAACAATCAATGGCGCCGCTTCGATATCCGCGAGCAAGCCCTGGCCGGGGACAAGACCGCGCAGGTCACGCGCATCATCGGCGTGGCCAAGGACATTACCGATCAGATCGAGGCCAGCGAATCCCTGCGTGACAGCGAACAGCGCTACCGCATGCTGGCCGAAAGCATCAGCGACGTGATCTGCTCCACCGACAGCCGCCTCGCCCTCAACTACATCAGCCCCTCGGTCAACGCCGTGCTGGGGTATGACGTGGACTGGGTGTTCAAGAATGGCTGGCAGTCGATCATCGCCAACCCACAGCAATTGGCCGGCATCTACAGCCTGGTCGAGCAAGTCAGCCGGGCCTTGGGCGACGCCGAGGCGCTGGCCAAGCTGCGCGATGACATCCACACCCAACTGTACCTGTTCGACTGCCTGCGCGCCGACGGACGTAAAGTTCCGATCGAGCTGCGCCTGGTGCTGGTGTGGGACGAGCACGGCGCCTTCGAGGGCATCCTCGGCGTCGGCCGCGATATCAGCCAGCAGCGCCGCGCCGAGAAAGACCTGCGCATGGCCGCCACGGTATTCGAGCACTCCACGTCGGCGATCCTGATCACCGACCCGGCCGGCTATATCGTGCAGGCCAACGAGGCGTTCAGCCGCGTCAGTGGCTACGCCGTGGCGGACGTGCTCGACCAGTTGCCGAACATGCTCACCGTCGACGAGCAGCAGGAAGCCCACCTGCGCTATGTGCTCAAGCAGTTGCACCAGCACAGCACCTGGGAAGGCGAAGTGTGGCTTAAGCGCCGCAACGGCGAGCATTACCCGGCCTGGGTCGGCATTACCGCCGTGTTCGACGATGAAGGCGACCTGGCCAGCTACGTCTGCTTCTTCAGCGATATCAGCGAGCGCAAGGCCAGCGAACAGCGCATCCACCGCCTGGCCTATTACGACGCCCTGACCCACCTGCCCAACCGCACGCTGTTCCAGGACCGCCTGCACACCGCGCTGCAGTCGGCCGAACGGCAGAAGTCGTGGGTGGTGCTGATGTTCCTCGACCTCGACCGCTTCAAACCGATCAACGACTCCCTGGGCCACGCCGCCGGCGACCGCATGCTCAAGGAGATGGCTACCCGCCTGCTCGGTTGCGTGGCCGAAGACGACACCGTGGCGCGCATGGGCGGTGACGAGTTCACCCTGCTCCTGCAGCCGCGGATCAGCCGCGAAATGGCGCTGAACCGCGCGATTCACGTGGCCGAGCAAATCCTCGCCAGCCTGGTCAGACCGTTCGTGCTGGAAGGCCGCGAGTTTTTCGTCACCGCAAGTATCGGCATCGCCCTCAGCCCGCAGGACGGCAACGAGCTGAGCCAGTTGATGAAAAACGCCGACACTGCGATGTATCACGCCAAGGAGCGTGGCAAGAACAACTTCCAGTTCTACCAGGCCGACATGAACGCCAGCGCCCTGGAGCGCCTGGAGTTGGAAAGCGACCTGCGCCACGCCCTCGACCAGAACGAATTCGTGCTCTATTACCAGCCGCAATTCAGCGGCGACGGCAAACGCCTGACCGGCGCCGAAGCCTTGCTGCGCTGGCGCCACCCGCGCCGTGGCCTGGTGCCGCCAGGGGACTTCATTCCAGTGCTGGAAGAGTTGGGCCTGGTGGTGGATGTGGGCGACTGGGTGATCAGCGAAGCCTGCCGTCAGCTCAAGAGCTGGCACCAGAACAAGGTGCGGGTGCCGAAAGTCTCGGTGAACATCTCGGCGCGGCAATTCTCCGATGGTCAGTTGGGTGAGCGCATCGCCAGCATCCTCGAGGACACCGGCCTGCCGCCAGCGTGCCTGGAGCTGGAGCTGACCGAAAGTATCCTGATGCGCGAAGTCAACGAAGCCATGCAGATCCTCGCCAGCCTGAAAAACCTCGGCCTGAGCATTGCGGTGGACGACTTCGGCACCGGTTATTCGTCGCTCAACTACCTCAAGCAATTCCCCATCGACGTACTCAAGATCGACCGTACCTTCGTCGACGGCCTGCCGTCCGGCGAGCAGGATGCGCAAATCGCCCGCGCGATCATCGCCATGGCCCACAGCCTCAACCTGGCGGTGATCGCCGAGGGCGTGGAGACCCATGAGCAACTGGACTTCCTGCGCGAGCATGGCTGCGATGAGGTGCAAGGTTATCTGTTCGGGCGGCCGATGCCGCCGAATCGGTTCGCGGCGCAGTTCAGCAATGATGCGCTGTTCATGTTCGACTGAGAGTTTGTGGTGAAGCCGCTGGCCTCATCGGGAGCACGTCGAATCGTCGCACCGCCCCTCCCACACTTCGATTTGTTAATACATTCAAATGTGGGAGGGCGCTTGCTCCCGATGGCAGCGGCACAGTCCCCCCCGCCAGATGAACACCACTTGTCCGCGACATGACGTCCTTTCATATGCCATCTAAAACCCATTAGGTTAGAATGCCTTCCTTTTCTGCCCCCCGATCCTTGAGGACCGCCATGTTCAGCCGTGATTTGACCATTGCCAAGTACGACGCCGATCTCTTCGCCGCCATGGAGCAAGAAGCCGTGCGCCAGGAAGAGCACATTGAGCTGATCGCTTCGGAAAACTACACCAGCCCTGCGGTAATGGAGGCTCAAGGTTCGGTTCTGACCAACAAGTACGCCGAAGGCTACCCAGGCAAGCGCTACTACGGCGGCTGCGAATACGTCGACGTGGTCGAGCAACTGGCCATCGACCGCGCCAAGCAACTGTTCGGCGCCGATTACGCCAACGTCCAGCCACACGCCGGCTCCCAAGCCAACAGCGCCGTGTACCTGGCCCTGCTGCAAGGCGGCGACACCATCCTGGGCATGAGCCTGGCCCACGGCGGTCACCTGACCCACGGCGCCAGCGTTTCGTCCTCCGGCAAGCTGTACAACGCCGTTCAATACGGTATCGATGCCAACGGCCTGATCGACTACGACGAAGTCGAGCGCCTGGCGGTCGAGCACAAGCCAAAAATGATCGTGGCCGGTTTCTCTGCCTACTCGCAGATCCTCGACTTCCCACGTTTCCGCGCCATCGCCGACAAAGTGGGCGCGTACCTGTTCGTCGACATGGCCCACGTGGCCGGTCTGGTCGCCGCTGGCGTCTACCCGAACCCGGTGCCGTTCGCTGACGTGGTCACCACCACCACCCACAAGACCCTGCGCGGTCCGCGTGGCGGCCTGATCCTGGCGCGCGCCAACGCCGAGATCGAGAAGAAGCTCAACTCTGCGGTATTCCCAGGCTCCCAAGGCGGCCCGCTGGAACACGTGATCGCCGCCAAAGCGGTCTGCTTCAAAGAAGCCCTGCAACCTGAGTTCAAGACTTACCAGCAACAAGTGGTGAAAAACGCCAAGGCCATGGCCGAAGTGTTTATCGCACGCGGTTTTGACGTGGTATCCGGTGGGACTGAAAACCACCTGTTCCTGCTGTCGCTGATCAAGCAGGACATCTCCGGTAAAGATGCTGACGCCGCCCTGGGCAAAGCCTTCATCACCGTGAACAAAAACTCCGTGCCGAACGACCCACGTTCGCCGTTCGTCACCTCGGGCCTGCGTTTCGGCACCCCGGCCGTGACCACTCGTGGCTTCAAGGAAGCAGAGTGCAAGGAACTGGCCGGCTGGATCTGCGACATCCTGGCTGACCTGAACAACGACGCCGTGATCGACGCGGTCCGTGAGAAGGTCAAGGCCATCTGCAAAAAGCTGCCGGTGTACGGCGCTTGATTGCAGTTGCTTGAATAAGAAGCCCGGCTCTTGAGCCGGGCTTTTTTATGCAGATCAGGATTTGGAATACCGGCCAATGTGGGAGGGGGCTTGCCCCCGATGGCGGTGGGTCAGTCGACACATGTATGGCTGACACACAGCTATCGGGGGCAAGCCCCCTCCCACATTTTTGATCGCATTTCCAAGTTAGGCTTGATAGACCTTCGCAAAACCCTCGCGAATCTTGTCTTCCGGCAACTCATCGGCAATAAACACGATCACACTCTCCCGCGTTTCGCCCTCGGCCCATTCGGTATCCCAATCGAAACCGTAGAGCTTCAGCACGCCCTGGAACACCATGCGCCGGTCGTCGCCGGCGATGTTCAGCACGCCCTTGTAGCGCAGCAGTTGCTTGCCGTGGTCTTCCAACAACTCGTTCATGAACTCGCTGAGGCGGTCGATATCCAGCGGCTGTTCGGTGCGCAGCACCAGGCTGGAGATGCGGTCGATGGACGGCGCGGTGCTGACCGGGCGCAGGTTCATGCCGGCGTTGAGGTTGAAGCCGCGCACGTCGAGCAGCTCGGCCAGGTCGATGGCGCCGTGGTCGACCACGCGAATCGGCGCGCGGCGGTTGATGCGGGTCAGGCGCTGGCTGAGGGCATCGAAGCTAGCGTCGTCCACCAGGTCGCGCTTGCTCACCAGCAGGCGGTCGGCAAACCCGATCTGTGCCTGGGCGATGGTTTGGGTTAGGTGGTGCTCGGCGTGGGCCGCGTCCACCAGGGTGATGATGCCGTCGAGGATGTAGCGCTCGCGCAGCTCTTCATCGATGAAAAAGGTCTGGGCCACGGGGGCCGGGTCGGCCAGGCCGGTGCATTCGATCACCAGGCGGTCGAAGGCGATTTCGCCGCTGTCCAGGCGCTCCAGCAGCAGGTACAGGGCTTTGGTCAGATCGGTGTGGATGGTGCAGCACACGCAGCCGTTGGACAGGGTCATGACTTGCACGGGCTCGTTGCCCAATAGCTGGGTGTCGATACCGGCGTCGCTGAATTCGTTTTCGATCACGGCGATTTTCAAGCCGTGCTCGGCTTTGAGCAGGTGACGCAGCAACGTGGTCTTGCCGGCGCCGAGGAAGCCACTGAGGACCGTGACGGGAATGGGAGAGGACAAAGACAGTTCTCCTGAAAATGGGGAGGTAAAAACAACTGTAGGAGCGCGCTTGCTCGCGAAGAACGTCAACGATAACCCGTGCTAACTGGATGCACGTGGTGTCCTTGCGTTGTTCGCGAGCAAGCTCGCTCCTACAGGTAAAGCGGTTTTACCAACTTAGCAGCACTTGGGCCCACCCTTGCCGCCGTAACGGGCTTCCTGGCGTTCCCGGAAGAACGTCTTGTAGTCCATCATCGGCTTGTCCGGGTGTTTGGTTTGCATATGCTCGACGTAAGTGTCGTAGTCGGGCATGCCGACCATCAGGCGCGCGGCCTGACCGAGGTATTTACCGAGGCGACTGATGTCATTGAACATGGCTGCAATCCTCGATCATGCGTCCGGTACGGCCTGGAACGGGGCTTCTTTATCCGTGCGCTCTTTGTTGCCCCAGGCGGCGACGCCGACTTTGAGCGCATAGAACAGGATACTGAAGACCACGAACAGGAACAGCGCCGTCAGCGTTGCGTTGGTGTAGGCGTTCCAGATCACATGCTGCATCTGGTCGATGCTCTTGGCCGGGGCGAGGATCTGGCCGTTGGCCAGCGCATCGCTGTACTTCTTCGCCAGCGACAGGAAGCCGATCGCCGGGTTGGCGTCGAACAGCTTGATGAAGCCCGCCGTGGTGGTGCAGATCAGCAGCCAGACGGCCGGCAGCATGGTCACCCAGATGTAGCGTTGGCGCTTCATTTTGATCAGCACGACGGTCGCCAGCATCAGCGCGATACCTGCCAGCATCTGGTTGGAGATACCGAACAGCGGCCACAAGGTGTTGATGCCGCCCAGCGGGTCGATCACGCCTTGATACAACAGGTAACCCCACATCGCCACACAACCGGCGGTCGCGATCAGGTTGGCCGTCCAGGACTCGGTGCGCTTGAGCGCCGGCACGAAGGAGCCCAGCAGGTCCTGCAGCATGAAGCGCCCGGCACGGGTACCGGCGTCGACGGCCGTCAGGATGAACAGCGCTTCGAACAGAATCGCAAAGTGGTACCAGAACGCCATGGTGTTTTCACCCGGCAGCACACTGTGCAGGATCTGCGCGATACCCACCGCGAGCGTCGGCGCACCGCCGGCACGAGCCAGCACGGTGGTTTCGCCGATGTCATGGGCAACGGCCGACAGCGCCTCAGGCGTAATCGCAAAGCCCCAGCTGCTGACGGTTTGAGCGACGGTGACCACGTCCGAGCCGACGATCGCCGCCGGGCTGTTCATGGCGAAGTACACACCCGGCTCGATCACCGAAGCGGCAACCATCGCCATGATGGCCACGAACGACTCCATCAACATGCCGCCATACCCGATGTACCGGGCGTGGCCTTCACTGGCCAGCAACTTCGGCGTGGTGCCCGAAGAGATCAGCGCGTGGAAGCCCGAGACCGCACCGCAGGCAATGGTGATGAACAGGAACGGGAACAGACCGCCCTTCCACACCGGGCCGGTGCCATCGATGAACTGGGTCAGCGCCGGCATTTTCAGGTCGGGCATGGTCACCAGGATACCGATGGCCAAGGCGACGATGGTGCCGATTTTGAGGAAGGTGGACAGGTAGTCACGCGGGGCCAGGATCAGCCACACCGGCAGTACCGCCGCGACGAAACCGTAGCCGATCAACATCCAGGTGATCTGGATGCCGGTGAAACTGAAGACCTTGGCCCAGACCGGGTCGGCGGCAATCTGCCCGCCCAGCCAGATCGAACCGAGCAACAACAGCACGCCGACGATCGAAATCTCACCGATGCGGCCCGGGCGGATGTAGCGCATGTAGATGCCCATGAACATCGCGATCGGGATGGTCGCCATCACCGTGAAGATGCCCCACGGGCTTTCGGCCAGGGCCTTGACCACGATCAGCGCCAGCACCGCGAGGATGATGATCATGATCAGGAAGCAGCCGAACAGCGCGATGGTCCCGGGAATGCGGCCCATCTCTTCGCGGACCATATCCCCCAGGGAACGGCCGTTACGACGGGTAGACAGGAACAGCACCATGAAGTCCTGCACCGCACCGGCCAGTACCACGCCGGCGATCAGCCACAGGGTTCCGGGCAGATAACCCATTTGCGCCGCCAGCACCGGGCCGACCAAGGGGCCAGCACCGGCAATCGCCGCAAAGTGGTGACCGAAAAGGATGTGTTTGTTGGTCGGTACGAAGTCCAGACCGTCGTTATTGACCACTGCGGGGGTGGCCCGTCGTGGATCGAGTTGCATCACGTTATTGGCGATGAACAGACTGTAGTAGCGATAGGCGACCAGATAGATCGCCACTGCTGCGACGACGATCCACAAGGCATTGATCGCCTCGCCGCGGCGCAGGGCCACTACGCCCAGGGCGCACGCACCTACTATGGCCAGTACCAGCCAGGGTAAGTGGCGTAGCAGGCTATTATTATTTTTCATTTTTTGTATTCCAGCCAGGGTGGACAGAAAGGACAACCAGCTCGAGTTTAGCGCTACTGGCCTTAAAGGCCAGCCCCCTACATTGGTCTAGAGCCTTCCCATGGCAAAAAAAGCAGAAATAAAGCCTCAATAATGGCGTAGGGCTACAATCCCTTCATCCACAGAGGGTTTCACCATGACCGAACATGCGTCTGACCGCCGTCGTTTTCGCCGGATTGCCTTTGATGCCAAGACCGAACTCCGGCAGAACGGTCGGAAATGGTCGGTGCAACTGGTGGACTTATCGCTGAAGGGCTTGTTGGTGCAGAAACCGACGCCCTGGCACAGCATCGGCACCGAGTCGTTCGATGTGGATATCCACCTGGACGCCAATACCGATGTGCAGATGCAGGTCAGGCTGACCCATGACCAGAACGGTCACCTGGGGTTTGAATGCGAGCACATCAGTCTGGAATCGATCAGCCATTTGCGCCGCTTGATCGAGTTGAACCTGGGGGATCAGGCAGAACTGGAGCGGCAGTTGGGCGCTTTGCTGGAGCACTGACCACCGGTGGGAGGGGTTTGCGCCCTCCCACAGGTGTACTGCGGTGTTGCGGGCTACTCGAAAAGTGCATCCAACGCCTGCTCCAGCCGCGTCACCGCGATCACCTGCAACCCCGGCGGCGCTTCCTTCGGCGCGTTGCCCTTGGGCACGATCGCGCGCTTGAAGCCGTGTTTGGCCGCTTCCTTCAAACGCTCCTGACCGCTGGGCACCGGGCGCACCTCGCCCGACAGGCCGACTTCGCCGAACACCAGCAGGTCGTGGGGCAGCGGCCGGTTGCGCAGGCTGGACATCACCGCTGCCATCAACGCCAGGTCGGACGCGGTCTCCAGCACCTTGACCCCGCCCACCACGTTAAGGAACACGTCCTGGTCATGGGTCGGGATGCCGCCGTGTCGGTGGAGTACCGCAAGCAGCATTGCCAGGCGGTTCTGGTCCAGGCCCAGGGTCACTCGACGCGGGTTGGCCAAATGGCTGTCGTCCACCAGCGCCTGCACTTCCACCAGCATCGGGCGGGTGCCTTCCCACGTTGCCATCACCACACTACCGGGGACTTCTTCCTGGGCACGGGTCAGAAAAATCGCCGAGGGGTTGGAGACTTCTTTCAGCCCGCGGTCGGTCATGGCGAATACGCCCAGCTCGTTCACCGCACCGAAGCGGTTCTTCACGGCGCGCAGCAAACGCAAACGACCATCGGACTCGCCTTCGAAATACAGCACGGTGTCGACCATGTGCTCCAACACCCGTGGCCCGGCCAGCGCGCCTTCCTTGGTCACGTGACCGACCAGGAAAATCGCCGTGCCGCTCTGCTTGGCATAGCGCACCAGCAGCGCCGCGCTCTCACGCACCTGGGACACGCCGCCCGGGGCCGATTGCAGTTGTTCGGTGAAAATCGTCTGGATCGAGTCGATCACCATGACCTTGGGTTTTTCGATCCGCGCAGTGGCGATGATGCTTTCGATGCAGGTTTCGGTCATCACCCGCAGTTGGTCCTGGGGCAAGCCCAGGCGGCGTGCGCGCATGGCCACTTGTTGCTGGGATTCTTCGCCGGTGACGTACAACGCCGGCATGCGGCTGGCGATGCTGCACAGGGTTTGCAACAGGATGGTCGACTTGCCGATACCTGGGTCGCCGCCGATCAGCACCACCGAACCGTCCACCAGGCCACCGCCCAGCACGCGGTCGAGCTCACCGGACGCGGTGGAGAAACGCGGGACTTCCTCGACGCTGACTTCGGCCAGGGTCTTGATCTGCGCCTGTTGCCCGGTCCAGCCGGCACGGCCGCTGGGGGCCGCGGCGCCGCCGCTTTCGATCATGGTTTCGGTGAGGGTGTTCCACGCCCCGCACTCGGTACACTGGCCGGCCCACTTGGGAAAGGTCGCGCCGCACTCGGTGCAGCCGTACATGCGCTTGGCCTTTGCCATTTGAGAACCTCCAACCGAAAAACCGCGATGATAGCTCAGCGCGGCGCCGGGGTCCGGATTTCACCGCTGGCCAATCGTGAAGCACTGTTGCCGATCGGGTCTTCGGCATTCAGGTCGGCGCCTTTGGCCTTCAATTCGTCGAGCAGTTCGAGACGCTTGAACAGCCCGGCGTACATGGCGGCGGTCTGCCCGGCGCCGTTGCGCTGGTCGGGGTTGCAGTCGGTGGCCAGCAGGCGCTGGGCAATCTTCAGCTCGCCCTTGAAAATCGCGCCCATCAACGCGGTGTTGCCGCGCTTGTCCTGCACACAGGCATCGGCGCCGGCGGCGAGCAGACGCTCAACGTAGGCGCTTTCGCCGTGGTAGGCGGCGAGGATCAGTGCGGTGTAGCCCTTGTCGTCCTGGGTATTGAGGGGGAAGCCGGCGTCGATGAAGGTATCGAGCATGGGCAGGTCGCCGCGACGTGCGGCATCGAAATAGTAGCCTTGCAATTGCGCCTTGAGCGCCGCTGCGTCATTGGGCGCAGGCTGCCCGGCAACCCCGCTCAGCGACCAGCAGGCCAGCAGCGCCCCGATGAAGGTACGCATTGATTCAACTCCTCTACAAAACCCTTGTAGGAGCGAGCTTGCTCGCGAAGATCTGCCAGGCAACACGTACATCCAGGATATACGCGTCATCGTTGACGTTTTTCGCGAGCAAGCTCGCTCCTACAGGGGGGGGTGGGGTTAGTCGGTGAGTTTTTGTGCCAGCGCTTTCACGCGGGCCAGGTCACCTTTGGCGACCTTGGTCACGCCGGCGCCGTATTCCGGGTCGGCTTTATAGAGGAAGGACAGGATGATGTGCTTGCTCTCGTCGTCGGTGGTGGCCAGGGAGCCGCCGAAGTTGTCGATCAAGTCCTGACGTTCTTTCTTGCTGTAGGAGCGATACAGATCACCGGCCTGCTTGAAGTTCTGCTCACGCTGGATCTTCGCCTGCTGGGTACTGCCCGCCAGCGGCGACTGGCTGTAGCGTGCGGTTTGCGGCTCTTCCCGTGGCAGCAGGCGGCTTGGCTGGTAGTTCACGCCGGTGCTGGTCTTGGCGGAATTCATCGCGCCGTCCTGGTTGCCGTTGTTGACGGTGACCCGTGGCGCGTTGATCGGCAGTTGCAGGGCGTTGGCGCCCAGGCGGTACATCTGCGTGTCGGCATAGGAGAACACTCGGCCTTGCAGCAGGCGGTCTTCCGACGGCTCGATGCCTGGCACCAGATTAGCCGGGGCCATGGCCACTTGCTCGGTTTCCTGGAAGACATTGGCCGGGTTGCGGTTCAACACCATCTGCCCGACTTTGCGCTCGGGTATGCCGGGCCAGATCTTGGTGGCGTCCAGCGGGTCGAAATCGAACTTGGCCAGTTCCTCAGGTTTGAGCACCTGCACGTACAAGTCCCACTTGGGGAAGTCGCCCTTGTTGATATGGGTGACCAAGTCATTCGTCATATGGCTGTAGTCACGGCCCTGTACGTCGGTGACTTGCTTGGGATCAAGATTCTTGATGCCTTGCAGGCTCTTCCAGTGGAACTTGACGTAATGCACTTCGCCCTTGGCGTTGATCAACTTGTAGGCATGTACGCCGTTGCCGTCCATTTCGCGGTAACTGGCCGGCGTGCCGGAGTCGGAGTACAGCTCGGTCAGGGTGCGGGTGGCTTCGGGAACATGGGAGAAGAAGTCGAAACGACGCGAGTCATCATCCAGGTTAGTGCGCGGGTCGGGTTTGAAGGCATGGACCATGTCCGGGAACTTGATGGCGTCTCGGATAAAGAACGTCGGGAAGTTGTTGCCGACCAGGTCCCAGTTGCCGTCGGCGGTGTAGAACTTGGTGGCGAAGCCGCGAGGGTCGCGCAGGGTTTCCGGGGAGTGATTGCCGTGTACCACCGCCGAGAACCGCACGAATACCGGGGTTGCCTCACCGGCGGCGAAAACTTTGGCCTTGGTCAGGTCGCTGAGGTTATCGGTGACGGTAAACGTGCCGTGAGCGCCGGTGCCACGGGCATGTACCACGCGCTCGGGGATGCGTTCGCGGTCAAAGCGTTGCAGCTTCTGAATCAGTTGCACATCTTGCAGCAGCACCGGGCCGTTGGCGCCCGCGGTTTGCGAGTTCTGGTTGTCGCCGACGGCGGCACCATTGTCGCGGGTCAGATTGGCAGCTTGCACAGACAGGGAAAGCAGGCTGACGGTTGCCAGCACCAGCGCATGTCGCGCCAGAACGGGCGCGCGGCTCATTGGGTTGTTCATCGAGGTTTCCTCTGGTTTTTTTAATGCACATTCAGTTGTGCTTGCCAGAGGCTAGTGACCCGCGAGTCAGAAGATAAATAGAAAAACCCCAACGGGTCGATTGAGAAAATAATCTGGTAACTCACTGAAATCGCGGGTATTTCGCGCGCGATTGATGGCACTTTGCAAACTATTTGCGATTTAATGTGTCGATAAAAACCGACAGTGTTAACAGTTGTGTCAGGCAAGCCCGCTACGACTGACTTACACTGACTTCCACCCTTCTCATCTGTAACAAGGAATAACCTATGGGCGTGATCAGTGAGTTCAAGGCCTTCGCGGTCAAAGGTAATGTGGTCGACATGGCCGTCGGGATTATCATCGGCGCCGCCTTCGGCAAAATTGTTTCCTCGTTTGTAGGCGACGTGGTGATGCCACCGATCGGTCTGTTGATCGGCGGTGTGGACTTCGCTGATCTGGCGGTGACGCTCAAGGCTGCGCAGGGTGATGTCCCGGCGGTCGTGCTGGCCTACGGCAAGTTCATCCAGAGCGTGATCGACTTCCTGATCGTCGCGTTTGCGATCTTCATGGGGGTGAAGGCCATCAACCGCCTGAAGCGCGAAGAAGCCGTGGCCCCCAGCCTGCCGCCGACGCCGAGCAAGGAAGAAGTGTTGCTGGGTGAGATCCGCGATCTGCTCAAGGCACAGAACGACAAACCGCAATAAGCCGTATCGGTTTGAACGAAGGCGCCTCCAGGGGCGCCTTTTTTGTTACCAGTAGTTCTCCACCGCCACCTGGCCGGGGCGCCGGGACAGGCTCAATTGCATATCGCGTTGTTTGAGCAACTGACGGGTGTCGTCGATCATCTGCGGGTTGCCGCAAATCATCACGCGCGAATGCTCTGGGGTCAGCGCGACGCCGGCTGCGCGCTCCAGCTCGCCATTCGCGATCAGGGTGGTAATGCGCCCGTGCAGCGCACCGGGGTGCTGCTCGCGGGTGACCAGCGGCAGATAGGTCAGCTTGTGGGCGTACTCGGCCAGGTACTCACGCTGCGCCAGCCCCTGGATCAGCGACTGATAGGCCAGCTCCCTGGCTTCCCGGGCGCTGTACACGAGGATGATGCGCTCGAATTTTTCCCAGACCTCGAAGTCCTGCAGGATCGACAGGAACGGCGCCACTCCGGTGCCGGTGCCCAGCAACCATAAGTCACGACCATCGACAAACCGGTTCAGGGTCAGGAAGCCTGTGGCCTGACGCTCGACCATCAACGTATCGCCGACGCGCAGACGGCTCAGCTCGCTGGTGAACTCGCCACCGGGCACCACGATCGAGAAAAAATCCAGGTACTCATCAAACGGCGACGACACCACGGAGTACGCGCGCCATACCGTGCTGCCATCGGCCTTGGTCACCCCCAGGCGCACGAACTGGCCGGCGGTGAACCGAAAGCCCGGGTCACGGGTGGTGCGCAGGGTGAAGAGGCTGGGGGTCAGCGATTGCACGTCGAGCAGGGTCTGGCGGGTAAATTTCTCAGCACTGGCCGTCATGGGGAGCTCCGTTCTACAGGTGCCCTAGTGTCCCCCAAAGTCACGTGCGGAAACACCCGTAGTCGGTAGTGGCATTGTGAATAGAGCAAAAACCCCACAAGTTGATGGCTATTTAATTGCACTGCTAAACATTTGGCTATTAGTCCAAGACACATCACAACATCGCCCCATAGTGCGATTGTCAGTGACGCACTACAGACGCTAAAACCCACTAAAAAAGGGCAAAACTTCGCAAAAAGTTGCGGACGGAAGTTGCACACCTGCTTAAAGAGTCTTAGAACACGACGAACAAGAACGAAAATTTCCGCTGCAAGTGTAGTCCATGTCCTACACTAATTTGCGTGCAACATTGGGGGCCAGGACGTACCCAAGTCACAAAGAACTCCATGGAGATTTTCCGATGGTCAACTGGCGCAATACACGACTCCCTAAACTGGAAGGCGAGGACAAGATCACCAGTGTATTTGAAATGGTAATCAACAAAACCTACGAGCTTGGCTTCCAATTCTGTTCCTTCACGATGAGTTCACAACGACCCACACACCCATGCAAACCGATTTGCCTCAACAACTACCCAAATGAATGGAACTCCCTGTACGACCAGGCCCACTTTTTCGACGTAGACCCGGTTGTCACCCACTGCAAACGTTGCGTATTACCGATCGTCTGGGAGGAAAAAGTGTTCGGCGCCGCGCCGAATTTTTGGGAACTGGCCCGGTCCTCTGGCGTGCATCTGGGGTGGACCCAGGCGGTCCACGATTTCTAGGGCGTGTTCAGCATGCTGACCCTGGGACGCAGCAAGGGCGAGGTCAGCCCGGAAGAGCTGTACGAAAAGGCCGGCCAGGTATTGTGGCTCTGTCATGCGATGCATGCGGTGGTCGCACAGAAATATGCCGACAAGCCCAACGCGCCTTCGGCCTGCAAATTGACACCACGGGAGACAGAAATCCTCAAATGGTCAGCCCTGGGCAAAACGGCTGCCGATATCGCCGCCATACTGTGCCTGTCGGAACGCACCATTGGTTTTCATCTCAAAAGCATCTTCACCAAAATGGGCGTCAATAACAAAATCGCTGCGGTGCTCTGTGCCTCGAAAGCAGGCTTGTTTTAACCCGCTTTGAAACACCGCATGTAATCACTCCAAAAAAAAAGTAACATTTACGGCCAACTCTGAGTGTTGACGCAGCCCCTCGGTGCCGCCTCGTAGTTCACTCAGACGGTTCCGCCGGCCGCCACAGCGCCTGCCGAACACCCATCGATTACCCAGAGCCTCCCCCGCCATGCCCCTGCTCGAAAGCCCGTTCGCCCAGCTCGATCTGATCCGCCAACCCGAGCAGCACAATGATCCGCTGCAGGCCTTCGACGCCGCCGACGAGTATCTGCTCAGCTACCTGGCCGAACAGCAACCGAACGCCGCAACTCGCGTGCTGGTGCTTAACGATAGCTTTGGCGCATTGGCCGCCAGCCTTGAGGGCCATGTGCAGGTGACATCCAGCGGCGACTCGTTTCTCGCCGCCCAAGGCCTGGAAAAAAACCTGCTGCGCAACGGCAAGGCGTTCGATGCGGTGTCGTTCATCCCCGCCAGCCAAGTGCCTGTCGGGCCATTCGACCGGGTGCTGATCCGCGTACCGAAAACCCTGGCGCTGCTCGAAGAACAGTTGATCCGCCTGCAGGGCCAACTGGCGCCGGGCGCTGAAGTTATCGCCGCAGCGATGGTCAAGCATCTGCCACGGGCCGCCGGTGAATTGCTGGAGCAGTACATCGGGCCGATGCACGCGTCCCTCGCGGTCAAAAAGGCGCGGCTGTTGATCGCCACCGTTGGGGAGCGCCCGGCCGCCGTCTCGCCCTACCCCACCCGTTACGCCTTGGACACTCCAGCCATCGCCCTGCTCAACCACGCCAACGTGTTCTGCCGCGAAAGCCTGGACATCGGCACCCGCGCCTTCCTGCCACACTTGCCCACGGGCCTTGGCAGTGCGCGAGTCGCCGACCTGGGTTGCGGCAATGGCGTACTGGCGATCGCCAGCGCCCTGCAGAACCCGGACGCGCATTACACCTTGGTGGACGAGTCCTACATGGCCGTGCAATCGGCCGCCGAGAATTGGCAAGCGGCCCTGGGTGATCGCGAGGTCATCGTCCGCGCCGACGATGGCCTGGCCGGGCAGGCACCGCAATCGTTGGATGTGGTGCTGTGCAATCCACCGTTCCACCAGCAGCAGGTGGTCGGCGACTTCCTCGCCTGGCGCATGTTCCAGCAGGCGCGCGAAGCGTTGGTGGTCGGCGGCGCCCTCTATATAGTCGGCAACCGTCACCTGGGTTATCACAGCAAGTTGGCGCGGCTGTTCCGGGGCGTCGAGCAAGTGGCCGCCACGCCCAAATTCGTCATTCTCAAAGCGCGCAAATAAAAAAAGACCCCGCCCCTCCAAAGAGGGGCAGGGTCAAAAAACCGTGCCGCAAGGCAACGGGATGGGATGTCAGTGCGTGGTCAGGCCGGCCGCGCTCATGAACAGGCGCATCAGGCTGGCCACGATGAACAGGGCCAGCACGCTGCCGCTCCAGATCATCGCCAACCAACCAAGGCGCCGCCACAGCGGTTGCTTCTCAGCCTGTTCAATCTCGTGCAACGAAGGTTTGCCGGACATGAAACGACCCTCCTAGTGATAACCGTCTTCATGGGTGACCTTGCCGCGGAACACGTAGTAGCTCCAGAAGGTGTAGCCCAGGATGAACGGGATGATGAACAACGTGCCCACCAGCATGAAGCCCTGGCTTTGCGGCGGCGCGGCAGCGTCCCAGATCGATACCGACGGCGGGATGATGTTCGGCCACAGGCTGATCCCCAGGCCGCTGTAGCCGAGGAAGATCAGCACCAGCGTCAGCAGGAACGGCGTGTAGTGCGCGTTGCGCGCCACAGCGCGGATCAGCCCATACATGGTCACCAGCACCAGGATCGGCACCGGCAGGAACCAGAACAGGTTCGGCAGGGTGAACCAGCGCGAGGCGATTTCCGGGTGCGATAGCGGTGTCCAGATACTCACGATACCGATCACCGCCAGCACCACGAAGGCCAATGGCCGCGCCAGGTTGTGCATCTGTTCTTGCAACTTGCCTTCGGTCTTCATGATCAGCCAGGTGCAACCGAGCAACGCGTAGGCCACGATCAGCGCCACGCCGCAGAACATCGTGAACGGCGTCGCCCAATCCAGTGAGCCACCGGCAAACTGGCGATCGACCACCGGGATGCCGTCGATGAACGCACCCAACGCGACGCCCTGGAAGAACGTGGCCGCCAGCGACCCGCCGATGAACGCCTTGTCCCACAGGTGACGCTTGTGGTCCTTGGCCTTGAAGCGGAACTCAAAGGCCACGCCACGAAAGATCAGCCCGATGAGCATCAGCATCAGCGGCAGGTACAACGCCGACAGCACCACAGAATAGGCCAGCGGGAACGCGCCGAACAATGCCGCGCCGCCCAGTACCAGCCAGGTTTCGTTACCGTCCCAGACCGGGGCGACGGTGTTCATCATTACGTCACGGTCGGTCTTGCCGGGGATGAACGGAAAGAGGATGCCGATGCCCAGGTCGAAACCGTCCATGACCACGTACATCATGATGCCGAAGATGATGATCACGGCCCAGATCAGCGGAAGATCAATACCCATCTCAATGCCCCTTATGCTGGAGGTCGACGTGATCGTCATCGCTGCCGTCATCGGCCGCCGACAACGGCCGCGCCGGTGTGCGTTTCTGGCCTGGGCCACCGTGGGTTGGCTCGATGCCGTCGTGGGCCACCGGGCCTTTGCGCACCAGGCGCATCATGTAGCCCAAACCAGCGCCGAACAGCGCGAAGTACACCACCACGAACAGCACCAGGGTGATGCTCATCTGCGCCAGGCTATGCCCGGAGGACGCATCCGCAGTCCGCATCAGCCCGTAGACCACCCACGGCTGGCGGCCGATCTCGGTGGTGAACCAACCGGCGAGAATCGCGATCAAGCCGGAGGGGCCCATCCACAACGCCAGGTACAGGAACGGCCGGGACGTATACATTTTGCCGCCCCGACGCAGCCAAAGGCTGAACAGGCCGGTGAAGATCATCAGGAAACCCAGGCCGACCATGACCCGGAACGACCAGAACACGATGGTCGAGTTGGGGCGGTCCTCAGGCGGGAACTCCTTGAGCGCCGGTACCTGTTTGTCCAGGGAGTGGGTCAGGATCAGGCTGCCGAGGTAGGGAATTTCCACCGCGTACTTGGTTTTTTCCGCCTTCATGTCGGGCCAGCCGAACAGGATCAGCGGCGTCGGCTCGTTGCCGATGTTTTCCCAGTGGCCTTCGATCGCGGCGATTTTCGCCGGCTGGTGCTGCAGGGTGTTGAGGCCGTGGAAGTCACCGATCACTGCCTGGATCGGCGCGACGATCAGCGCCATCCACATGGCCATCGACAGCATCTTGCGGATCGCCGGGTTGTCCTTGCCGCGCAGCAAATGCCAGGCCGCCGAAGAACCGACGAAGAACGCCGTCGCCACAAACGCCGCCGTGGCCATGTGCATCAGGCGGTAGGGGAACGAGGGGTTGAAGATCACGGCCAGCCAGTCCGTGGGGATCACGCGGCCGTCGATGATTTCAAAGCCCTGGGGAGTCTGCATCCAGCTGTTGGAAGCGAGAATCCAGAAGGTCGAAATCAGCGTGCCGACGGCCACCATCACGGTCGCGAAAAAGTGCAGCTTGCGCCCCACCTTGTTCCAGCCGAACAGCATCACGCCGAGGAAACCGGCCTCGAGGAAGAAGGCCGTGAGCACTTCATACGTCAGCAGCGGCCCGGTGACGGAGCCGGCGAAGTCCGAGAAGCGGCTCCAGTTGGTGCCGAACTGGTACGCCATGACCAAGCCAGAGACCACACCCATGCCGAAGTTGACGGCAAAGACCTTCGACCAGAAATGGTAGAGGTCACGGTAGGTATCGTTATGGGTCTTGAGCCACAAGCCTTCCAGCACCGCAAGGTAACTCGCAAGGCCGATGGTGATCGCCGGGAACAGGATGTGGAACGAGATAGTAAACGCGAACTGAATTCGGGCGAGATCTAGCGCCTCCAAACCGAACATAAGTCTTCCTCTGTCAGGTAATACCGAATGCTGGCTGGAGGCCGCATCCACTGCCCCCACGGATATGGAGTGTGGCGAATTTCAATTCGTTTCTTTTTTTACCAACCACGTAGGGAGTCAGGCCTTGCGGCCGCCAGAACAAATCCTGAAATAGCTTTGATCTGGATCAATCACAGTCAAAAGAGTAGTCCCATTTTGGCGATTGGCCTGTGTGGTCTTTTGCCGCGTGACAGCTTGCCTCAGCGCAGTTTCTGCAACTGTTTGTTACAGCTTGATGCTAATCTCGGGCTTCCCTACCGCGCTGGCCCGAACTCCCGATGCCCAATGAACCCGCGTTGCTGTTGCGTCACCACCGCCCTTTCATCGCGTTCTGGCTGGCGCGGATCTTCACCGCCAGCGGCTTCCAAATGCTCACCGTGGCCATCGGCTGGAACCTCTATCAACTGACCGGCAACGTGCTGGACCTTGGCCTGGTCGGCCTGGTGGAATTCGTTCCCCGCGTGCTGTTCATGCTGCACACCGGGCATGTGGCCGACCGCTATGATCGGCGCAAGGTGGCGGCCATCTGTCAGACCGTGCAGGCGCTGATTGCCGTGTCCCTGGCCATTGGCGGCCTGACCGGCAATGTGACCCGCGAGATGATCTTTATCCTCGCCTTCCTGCTCGGCGCCGCGCGCTCCTTTGAAATGCCCACCACCCAAGCGCTGCTCCCGAGCATCGTGCCCAGCACGCTGTTCCCGCGCGCCGTGGCCTCGTCGCAATCGGCCCAGCAACTGGCAACCATCGTCGCCCCGGCCCTCGGCGGTTTGCTCTATGCGTTCGGCAGCGTGTGGGTGTATGGCCCGACCGTGGTGCTGTACCTCATTGCCTGCACGCTGACCCTCAACCTGCCCGCGCGCCAGACGCCGCTGAACAAGGCCAAGGCCACGATGGACTCGCTGCTGGCCGGGATTCGCTTTATCCGCAGCCGCCCGGACATCCTCGGAGCGATTTCCCTCGACCTGTTCGCCGTGCTGCTCGGCGGTGCCACCGCGTTGCTGCCGGTGTTCGCCAAGGACATCCTGCTGACCGGCGCCTGGGGCCTGGGCCTGCTGCGTTCGGCGCCGGCGGTGGGCGCGCTGTTGATGTCGTTGTGGCTGGCGCGCTTCTCGGTCGACCGACACGTGGGCCGTGTGATGTTTACCGCCGTCGGGGTGTTCGGGGTGGCGACCATCGCTTTCGGCCTGTCCACCTCGTTCTGTTTTTCCCTGGCGGTGCTGGTGGTGCTGGGCGCGGCCGACATGATCAGCATGGTGATCCGCGCATCCTTCGTGCAATTGGAAACCCCGGACGACATGCGCGGGCGGGTCAGTGCGGTCAACGGCCTGTTTATCGGCGCGTCGAATCAACTGGGCGAGTTCGAATCCGGGATCACCGCCCACTGGTTCGGCACCGTGCCCGCCGTGGTCATGGGCGGGATCGGCACGTTGGTGGTGACCGGGACGTGGATCAAACTGTTCCCGACCCTGGCTCACCGCGACCGCATGCATGTGCCGCTGGACGAAGCCAAGGGCTGAACCTCACCACCAGCCGCTGCGGATATCCGTGACGTTCAGGGCCATTGATCAGCGGATATTGAGCTGGGTATTCAAGGTATTTCGCGGCGCGTTGATCGACGTGTTGCTGTATTCGAACCAGCCTTGGGCTTCGACGTTCAGGTCGAACACATAGATGTAGCCCATCAACGTGCCCGCGCCATTGCAGGCCTGGCTGACGTTGCCGACCTGGCACACCGCAGTGCGTTGCCCGTTGAGTACCGCGCCATTGAAGCGCCCCATCGGGTTGTTGCCCAGGCCAACCTCCATCACCGACACCTGGGTAGGCCCACGGTGCGTACACATCTGTGTGCTCTGGGAGCGCTCCGGAATCGTTTCCACACACCCGGCCGACTCGACCTTGAACACCCGCACCTCGCTCAAGGCCGGTGCAGTCGCGCCCCACGCCGGTGCCGCACCTAACCACGCGCTGATACAAGCGATCAGAGCTAGACTCCACCGGTTGGCTTTTTTCATGCTGTCGATGACCCTGAATTAAACATCGGCGCAGTATGCCTCAAGGCCATGATTCACAGCCATGCGCCACAAAGCCAAGCCCGTGCGCCACACGGCCTCGGCTGCTGGTATGATGCGCCGCTTTTTCCGATCCTCTCTGAAACCACAGGCGCTTGGCGCAATTTGTGCTTTGACTTAGAGGTCAACAAATAACGACGCAACATAGCGTCACAGGGAGCAGGCATGCTGGAAAAGCTGTTTCAACTCAAAGCACACAACACGAACGTGCGAACCGAGATCCTCGCGGGCATCACGACATTCCTGGCCATGGCCTACATTTTGTTCGTGAACCCGAGCATCCTCGGCGAAACCGGCATGGACAAGGGCGCAGTGTTCGTCGCCACCTGCCTGGCAGCGGCCATCGGTTCGACCGTGATGGGCTTGATCGCCAACTACCCGATCGCGCTGGCGCCGGGCATGGGCCTCAATGCCTTCTTTACCTACACCGTGGTCCTGCACATGGGCCATACCTGGCAAGTGGCGCTGGGGGCGGTGTTCATTTCGGCGGTGCTGTTCTTCATGCTGTCGATCTTCCGCATCCGTGAATGGATCATCAACAGCATCCCCCTGCCCCTGCGCTCGGCGATTGCTGCCGGTATCGGCCTGTTCCTGGCGCTGATCGCCCTGCACAACGCCGGGATCGTGGTGAGCAACTCGGCCACCATGGTCGGCCTGGGCGACCTGAAACAACCGGCACCGATCCTCGCCGCCCTCGGTTTCGCGCTGATCGTCGCGCTGGAAGCCCTGGCGGTACGCGGCGCGGTGCTGATCGGCATCCTGGCGGTGACCATTGTCTCCATTCTGCTCGGCGTGACCCCGTTCGGCGGCGTGACCTCGATGCCACCGTCCCTGGCCCCGACCTTCCTGCAGCTGGATATCAAGGGCGCGCTGGACATCGGCCTGGTCAGCGTGATCTTCGCGTTCCTGTTCGTCGACCTGTTCGACAACTCCGGCACCCTGATCGGCGTGGCCAAGCGCGCCGGGTTGATGGACAAGGATGGCCACATGCCGAAAATGGGCCGTGCGCTGATCGCCGACAGCACCGCCGCCATGGCCGGTTCGCTGCTGGGCACCTCGACCACCACCAGCTACATCGAATCCGCCGCGGGCGTGAGTGCCGGTGGCCGCACCGGTTTGACCGCGGTCGTGGTCGCGATCCTGTTCCTGCTGGCGCTGTTCTTCTCGCCACTGGCCTCCAGCGTACCGGCCTTCGCCACTGCACCGGCGTTGCTGTTCGTGGCCGTGCTGATGACCTCGGGCCTGGCGGAAATCGACTGGGATGACATCACTGTTGCAGCGCCGGTGGTGATCACCGCCCTGGCGATGCCCTTCACTTACTCCATCGCCAACGGCATCGCCTTCGGTTTCATCGCCTGGACCGCCATCAAGCTGCTTTCGGGCCGCTACCGTGAGCTGAACCCGGCGCTGGTGATTCTGTCGATTCTGTTTGTGATCAAGCTGGGCTGGTTCAACGCATGACTTTTGACGCCGCAAGCTACACCGTTCAACTGCAAGACAAGGTCACGCGCTTGCGTGACCTGCTGGCACCGTTCGACGCACCACAGCCTCAGGTCTTCGACTCGCCCCTGCAGAACTTCCGCCTGCGCGCGGAATTCCGCCTGTGGCGCGAAGCGGGGGAACGCCACTACGCAATGTTCTCCCAGGACGACAAGCGCACGCCGATCCTGATCGACGAGTTCCCCATCGCCAGCCAGCGCATCAACCAGTTGATGCCGCAGCTCAAGGCCGCCTGGCAAGCCAGCGCCGCCCTGAGCCACAAGCTGTTCCAGGTGGAGTTCCTGACCACCCTGGCCGGCGACGCGATGATCACCCTGTGCTATCACCGCCCGCTGGATGAGCACTGGCACACCGCCGCGAACCAACTGGCCGCCGACTTGAACGTGAGCATCATCGGCCGCTCCAAGGGCAAACGCGATGTGATCGGCCATGACTACGTGGTGGAAAAACTCGACGTCGGTGGCCGCACGTTCAGCTATCGCCAACCCGAAGGCGCCTTCACCCAGCCCAACGGCACGGTGAACCAGAAGATGCTCAACTGGGCATACGACGCACTCGGCGATCGCCCGGACGATCTGCTGGAGCTGTACTGCGGCAACGGCAACTTCACCCTGCCGCTGGCCACCCGCGTGCGCAACGTGCTCGCCACCGAAATCAGCAAGACCTCGGTGAACGCAGCCCTGAGCAACCTCGATGAAAACGCAGTGGATAACGTCACCCTGGTGCGCCTCTCCGCCGAAGAACTCACCGAAGCGCTGAACGACGTGCGCCCGTTCCGACGCCTGCACGGCATCGACCTGAAAAGCTACGAATTCGGCAGCGTCTTCGTCGACCCGCCGCGCGCCGGCATGGACCCGGACACCTGCGAACTGACCCGGCGCTTCGACAACATCCTCTACATCTCCTGCAACCCGGAAACCCTGGCGGCGAACATTGCGCAACTGCATGACACGCACCGGATTACCCAATGCGCGATGTTCGACCAGTTCCCATGGACGCACCATATGGAGTCCGGGGTGCTGTTGACCCGTCGATAACCTCCCTTACGGCTCCTTGCGCGGCCGACCGCCCTTCTTGCCATTGGCTCGGGCGGCGGCGGATTTGGCCGCGCTGCTTTTACGGCCGTTGTGCGACGCCACCAGGCTCACGGCCAGATCCATCAAGGGCTGGCTGGTCGCAATCAGGCCGGTGATGGAAACATGCAGGTCGCGGGCTTCACAGCACAGCGCCTTGCCGCCAAAGCCGACCTCCAATTGCTCGAAGTCCTGCGCGGAAAACCCTTCGAACTCCGGAAGACCGGCCACCGGCAACATGATGCGACTGCCATCGCTGAAGCCGATGGAGATGCAGTCATCCTCGTAACGCACCGAGCAGGCATTGGCGTACACACGCTTCAGTTTGCGCCCCCGCACTATGGCCTTATCGATATCGGCCTCAGTGATCGGTACATCGGGCAAAGTTTTGGCTTTTACGATTTTCATAGATCAATCTCCACACAATCTGGCGCCCTGACCAGATTCAAAAGGGTTCGCTGCCCCGCCACATCGTGTCGGGCGTTTGCAATCACATAGACGCCACGCCGAATGATCAACCCCGGCACCACCTCGTCGGCGTCCCAATCCCAGGAATGGTTCTCCAGGCAAACCGTTTGCAGTTTTTCCCACCAGATCCTTCGTACACGAGCCAGGACGTGTCGCTGCATCAACGTCTGGCGAATGCCCTCCAGAATCCCGGGGGGTGGCCGCCGCCGTTCGGGGTCTACATCCCAAAGCTCCACTCGCCCATCCAGAAAGCTGAAACGAAAACGCGCATCCCATTGCTTTCCCCTGACATGCACGTGAGGCGGGCAATGCTCATCCCTGAGAAACACCGCAATCACATGTCCTTTGTAAGTGCCTACTTTCATCGTAACCCATCCGTTAGGTTATTTTCCGCCGGGTAACACTTTTCCATACATCACCCGACAACCGGCTCCTTGAACAGGGCGTTTTTCACAGCGTAGTAACAGCGGGCAAACCGTCGAATACGGTCTTGTAACGACTCATGGCAGCACCTGGAAATGCCCGGTCTCACTGATTAACGGTTCGATAATCGAACACATCTACCGCCATCGATTGACCAAATTAACCATTCAGTACATTTTATCCGCACAACGAACAATAACTGTGGAGATCCCCTTATGCCGCCCATCGTGCTGGTGCTCAACGGCCCCAACCTCAACCTGCTCGGCACCCGTGAGCCCGCCACCTATGGCCATGAAACCCTGGCCGACATCGCCGCGCTGTGTGGCCGCAGTGCCGAGCAACTGGGGCTGACCATCGAATTTCGCCAAACCAACCACGAAGGCGAATTGCTCGACTGGATTCACGGCGCCCGCGCCCGTTGCGCCGGTATCGTGATCAACCCGGCGGCCTGGACCCACACCTCGGTGGCGATTCGCGATGCGCTGGTGGCCAGTGAAGTGCCGGTGATCGAGGTGCATTTATCCAACGTGCATGCGCGCGAGGCGTTTCGTCATCACTCGTTCGTGTCGCCCATCGCCAAGGCGGTACTCGCCGGGTTTGGCAGCCACGGCTATCACCTGGCCCTGGAACATTTCAGCCGCACGGTGAAAGGATGAGCCCGATGAAACCGCGCGTCCTCGCCGGCCTGATCGGCGCCGGCATCCAGGCCTCCCGCACGCCCGCCCTGCATGAACAGGAAGGTGACGCCCAAGGACTGCGTTACCTGTATCGCCTGATCGACCTGGAACCGCTGCAGCTGGACATCAATGCCCTGCCCGACCTGCTGCAGGCCGCCGAGCAGATGAACTTCACCGGGTTGAACATTACCTACCCGTGCAAGCAGGCGATCCTGCCTTTACTCGATGAATTGTCCGACGAGGCCCGGGGCATTGGGGCGGTCAACACCGTGGTGTTCAAAGCGGGCAAACGCATCGGCCATAACACCGACTGCCTGGGGTTCGCCGAAGGTTTCCGGCGCAACTTGCAGGATGTCGTTCGGCGACGCGTGGTCCAGATGGGCGCCGGCGGCGCAGGCGCGGCGGTGGCCCATGCGCTGCTGGCGGAAGGCGTTGAGCACTTGAGCATTTTCGACGTAGACGCCAGCCGCGCCCAGGACCTGGCGGATAACCTCGCACACTGTTTCGGCCCGGGACGGGCCCAGGTCGGCACCCATCTGGAAAACGCCATGGCCGAGGCCGACGGGTTAGTGAACACCACGCCGATGGGCATGGCCAAACTGCCCGGCACGCCCGTGCCACCGGCCTTGCTGCACGCGCAATTGTGGGTCGCGGAAATCGTGTATTTCCCACTGGAAACCGAACTGCTGCGCAACGCCCGCGCCTTGGGTTGCCGCACTCTGGATGGCGGCAACATGGCAGTATTTCAGGCGGTGAAGGCGTTCGAATTGTTCAGTGGCGTGGTGCCGGATGCACACAGGATGTTGGCGCACTTCCAGAGCATGAAGAGCTGACGGCCGAAACCGCATCCAAATGTGGGAGGGAGTTTGCCCCTCCCTCCGTGAATCCGCGCCAACCTCAGGTTTGCAGGTAACGCAGCACCGACTCGCAAATCATCTGTCGATGCCGCTGCTTAACCGCCTCGTCCGACAATTCGATCTGAAAAATCTCACTGAACGTATGGCGGTTGGATACGCGATAAAAACAGAATGAGTTGATCAGCAGGTGAACGTCCAGCGGCTCCAGCCCCTCGCGGAACAGCCCCATTTCGGCGCCACGGCGCAAGGTCGTGCCCAGCGCGTCCAGGATGTTGCTGTTCATCGCCTTGATTGAATCGGAGCGCTTCACGTACTCGGCATTGTGGATATTTTCGATGCAGACGATACGCACGAAATCCACGTTCCGGTCGTGGTGATCGAAGGTGAACTCCACCAGCCGACTGATCGCTTCGCGCGGCTCCAGGGCCGTGAGGTTCATGCGTGATTCGGTGTTGCGGATATCGCCGTAGAGCTTCTCCAGCACCTCGACGTACAACTGCTCCTTGCTGCCGAAGTAGTAATAGATCATGCGTTTGGAGGTGTGGATACGCTCGGCGATCGCATCCACGCGAGCGCCGGACAGGCCCTGCTGAACAAACTCGACAATGGCTTCTTGCAGTATGTTTTCGCGGGTCTTTTCCGGGTTGTTCTTGCGACTCTTGCGCGGTGCGTCTGACACTGCGGAGAGATCGGGAGTCAAGGTCATGGTGCGCTCACGGCCGTTTTTTATTGTGCAGGCCGCGATTATGGGCCGCGGCGCTCCCCGAAGGAAGCACCGGCCCTGCCGTCACAACCGTGCCTGGCGTACCGCACCACTGCGCGACTTGGCCATCGCCGCCAGACGCACCGCCACATTGGCCGCACCGTAGCCGGCGTAGCCATGCTTGCGCTGGATGATCTCGAAGAAAAACCGCCCTTCGAACGGCTCGGTGTACACATGAAACAACTCACCGCCCTGGGCGTCGCGGTCGTACAGCACGTTGTAGTACGCCAGCTCGCTGAGGAACTCGTCGTCGAAATCGAAGCGCGCCGCCAGGTCGTCGTAGTAGTTGAGCGGGATATCCAGCAGCGGTACACCCGCCTCCTTGGCCCGGCGCACTTCGGCGAAAATATCCGCGCAGTCGAAGGCAATGTGATGCACACCCGAGCCGCGATAGCTCGACAGCGCGTGGGAAATCGCGGTGTTGCGGTTTTCGGAAATATTCAGCGGCAAACGAATCGAGCTGCAACGGCTGCGCAGCGCACGGCTTTTCACCAGGCCATACGGATCAGGCAGCACCACTTCGTCATCGGCCTCGAAATCCAGCAAGCTCTTGTAGAACAGCACCCAACTGTCGAGGCTGTCGGCAGGCAAGGCCATCGCCATGTGGTCGATGCGCAAAAGCCCGCCGCTGGTGGCAGCGCCCGGTTGCAGATTGAAATCGGTGTCGTATACGCCTTCGCTTGGGTCCACCAGGTAAATCAGGCTACCGTCCGGCGCGCGCACCGCCGCCAATTCCAGTTCATTCGGCCCGACCAGGCCACGATACGGCTGGCCCTTGTAGGCCACCGCCCGTTCCAGGGCCTTGGCGCTGTCCTTGACCCGAATCGCGGTGGCGCACAGCGACGGCCCATGCGCCTCGAAAAAGTTGTGGGCGAAGGAGTAGGGCTCGCAGTTGAGGATCAGGTTGATATCGCCCTGACGCAGCAGGCTGACGCTCTTGGAGCGATGCTGGCCGGCCTTGACGAAGCCCAGGCGCTCCAGCCATTGGGTCAGCTTGGCGCCGAGGTCTTCGTCCACGGCAAACTCAAGGAACTCGATGCCGTCGTATTCGCTGGCGGGCGGGGTTTCGAAGAGGATATCCAGCGGTACGGCAGGGCGTTCCTGCGCCAGGCGTTGGCGGGTTTTCTCTTCGAGGTAGAGCAGCGAGCGCAGGCCGTCCGCCGCGTTGGCTCGGGTTGGTGCGGCGCGGAAGCCGTCGTTGAAGATTTCCAGGGACAGCGGCCCGGTATAGCCGCTCTTGATGATCGGCGCGAGAAAACCCGCCAGGTCGAATTCGCCTTGGCCGGGGAAGCAACGGAAGTGTCGGCTCCACTCCAGCACATCCATGGCCAGGATCGGTGCGTCGGCCATCTGCACAAAGAAGATCTTGTCGCCGGGGATCTCCGCGATGGCGCTCGGGTCGCCCTTGAGCGACAGGGTGTGGAAGCTGTCGAGCAACACCCCGAGGCTCGGGTGATCGACCTGACGCACCAGGTTCCACACCTGCTGCCAGGTGTTCACATGCCGGCCCCAGGCCAGCGCTTCATAGCCGATGCGCAAGCCACGGCGGCCGGCGTGTTCGGCGAGCAGGCTGAGGTCATCGAGTAGAATACGTTCATCGCCCACGCAATCGGCCGAGGCGTTGCTGCACACCAGCACCAGGTCGGTGCCCAGCTCGTGCATCAGGTCGAATTTACGCTCGGCGCGCTCCAGGTTGCGCGCTAGGCGGTCGCGGCGGCAGCCTTCAAAGTCGCGGAATGGCTGAAACAAGGTGATGGCCAGGCCCAAGTCAGTGCATATTTGCCTGACTTCCCGCGGGCTGCCGTCGTAATACAACAGGTCGTTCTCGAAGATCTCGACCCCATCAAACCCGGCGGCGGCAATGGCTTCGAGCTTTTCCGGCAGGGTGCCGCTCAAGGAAACAGTGGCGATGGAACGTTGCATGGGGCGACTCCCGGCAATTGTTATTTACAGTAAATTATTCGCCCCCTAGCCTAATGCAGCAATTGAAATGTACGAACCAGTTAGTTTTCAGGGCGATTATCGAACACAATGGCCATTGGCGAATTGACGATTTTTTAGCCACTGCGCACCATCGATTCCGTAACAAAACCCAGAACACACCATAAAAATTTCAAAAACGGGTAAACCCTCATGCCTTCGCAAAACTCCGTCCTGGCTGCGCGCCCGGCCAATCCGCACGCCGGCATCGGCGACAAGATCCGCGGTGCAATGGCCGTCGGTAAAACTCGCTGGGGCATGCTGGCCCTGGTGTTCTTCGCGACCACACTCAACTACATCGACCGCGCCGCCCTCGGCGTGATGCAACCGATCCTGGCCAAAGAAATGAGCTGGACGGCGATGGACTACGCCAACATCAACTTCTGGTTCCAGGTCGGCTACGCGATTGGCTTTGTGCTGCAAGGCCGACTGATCGACCGCGTAGGTGTCAAGCGCGTGTTCTTCTGCGCGGTGCTGCTGTGGAGCGTGGCCACCGGCGCCCATGGCCTGGCCACCTCGGCCGTCGGCTTCATGGTCTGCCGCTTCATCCTCGGGCTGACCGAGGCCGCCAACTACCCGGCCTGCGTCAAGACCACTCGCCTGTGGTTCCCTGCCGGCGAGCGCGCAGTGGCCACCGGCATCTTCAACGCCGGTACCAACGTCGGCGCGATGATGACGCCGATGCTGCTGCCGTTGATCCTGCACGTATGGGGCTGGCAAGCGGCGTTCCTGTGCATGTCGGCACTCGGTGGGATCTGGCTGCTGTTCTGGGGCTTGAAGTACTACAACCCGGAAGAGCATCCGACGGTTAAGCAGTCCGAACTGGACTACATCCAACGGGAAGTCGAACCGGAACAGCCCCGCGTCCCCTTCAGCCGCATCCTGCGCATGCGCGGCACTTGGGCCTTCGCCATCGCCTACTCGCTGACCGCGCCGGTGTTCTGGTTCTACCTGTACTGGCTGCCGCCGTTCTTGAACCAGCAATACAACCTGGGCATCAACGTCACGCAGATGGGTATCCCGCTGATCATCATTTACCTGACCGCCGACTTCGGCAGCGTGGGCGGTGGGATTCTGTCGTCGTTCCTGATCGGCCGCGGGATGAATTCGATCAAGGCGCGGCTGCTGTCGATGCTGCTGTTCGCCTGCTGCATCATCGGGGTGATCATGGCCGCCGGCTCCAGCCAGTTGTGGGTCGCGGTGTTCGCCATCTCCCTGGCGATTGGCGCACACCAGGCCTGGACCGCCAACATCTGGAGCCTGGTGATGGACTACACGCCCAAGCACATGATGAGTACGGTATTCGGCTTCGGCGGCATGTGCGCGGCCATCGGCGGCATGTTCATGACCCAGATTGTCGGCCACATCCTGACCGTGACGAACAACAACTACACCGTGCTGTTCACCCTGATCCCGGCGATGTACTTCATCGCGCTGACCTGGATGTACTTCATGGCACCGCGCAAGATTCCCAGGGTCGACGCCTGATTCAGCGCCGCCGCTGCTGCCAGGCAGCGGCCAACCCGCTCATGCAGATCACCCCGATGCCGACCACCGTGGTCAAGTCGGGGGTATGCGCAAACACCAGCCAGCCCAACACGCCCGCAAACACGATCTGGCAATAGCCGAACGGCGCCAGCAAGGCCGGCGCCGCGAAGCGGAAGGCCTGGGTCAGCAGCAAGTGCGCGGTCATCCCGCAGGTGCCCAACGCCAGCATCAACACGCCGTGCCACAGGGTTGGCACTTGCCAGAAGAACGGCACCATCGCACTCATCACCAAGGTATTGCACAGGCCGGCGAAGAAGTTACTGGTGGTGGGCGTGTCGTATTGGCTGAGGATGCGCGTGAGCAGTTGGTAGAAGCAGAAGAACAATGCCGAGCACAGCGGCAGCAGCACCGCCGGGGTGAACAGTTCACCGCCCGGGTGGATGATCACCAGCACCCCGACAAACCCGCAGATCACCGCCAGCCATTGGCCACGCGTCACGTGTTCACCGAGCAGAGGCACCGACAGCGCCGTCACCAGGATCGGCGCGAGGAAGTTCACTGCGGTGGCTTCCGCCAGCGGGATGTAATGCAGCGCGGCGGTAAAAAACAGGCTGGTGCCCAACAGGCACAAGGCCCGCACCACCTGCATCCCCGGCCGCTTGCTGCGCAGCACGCGCAAGCCCGATTGCGGCAGGAAAATCCCGGCCATCAACAAGGTATGCACCAGGTAACGCGCCCACACCACCATCACGATCGGGTAGAACCCGGCCAGGAATTTGGACAAGGCGTCGTGGCTGGAGAACAGAAAAGTCGCCACCACAATCAGCAGAATGCCTTTGAAGGGATGGTTGACGCCGGAAAGTGGGGTGCTGACAGTCATTGAATTCTCTTGCGTGGCGGGCTGAACGCGGTGGTACTCAACCCGTTAATCTAGCAGTCGGGCATGCGTCTGCCCCAAGAGCATAACCAAACACCGTGCGAACAGCGCACTAAATCACTGCAATCGAGTCCAACGCTGCACGTTCGCCCCGGCGTTGCACACTTTTTAACCAAGGCCTTTCCGCTATGAAAAAAACTGTCTTTCTTCTGTCTACCCTTGCCCTGCTCACCGCGTGCAACCAAGAGTCCAAGGCGCCCGCCAAACCGGCGCCGCCTTCCGTGCAAGCGACCCTGGTGCCGCAAACCCCACCCACCGACAGCTGGGTCGGCAAATGGATCGGCGTCGAAGGCTTGCACCTGACCATCGCCAAGGACGACAGCATCGGCCGTGGCCACTACCTTCTTACCATGCAATACGGCCTCGACGCCGACGCCGCCGGCACCTTCAAAGGTGAAGCGGCCGAAGACGGCATCGCCTTCACCCGCCCCGATGGCCCGCAACAGCTGCGCGCCGGTGACGGTGCGGCAACCGGGTTGAAATGGCTGGCGGATAAAAAGAACTGCCTGATCGTCGCCACCGGCGAAGGCTATTGCCGTTAATCACGACCATAATCAATCACGCTTAGCACACAGAGGATTGCCCCATGCTATGGAAAAAAGGCCGACGCAGCGACAACGTGGTGGATGCCCGCGATGACAGTGGCGGTGGTGGTGGCGGCATGCGTTTTGGCGGCGGCAAGGGCCTGAGCCTGACCGCGATTGTGTTGATCGTCGGCATCGGCTGGCTGACCGGCCAGGACCCGCTGCAGATCCTCGGCCAATTGACCGGCCAGCTGGAACAGGCGCCCTCGGTGAGCACCCCGTCGCGCCAGGCGCCGCCGGCCAATGATGAGCAGACCGACTTTGTCCGTGCGGTGCTCGGCGATACCGAAGACACCTGGGCCCAGGTGTTCCAGGAAAACGGCTTGGCCTACAAGAACCCGAAACTGATTCTGTTCCGTGGCCGGGTCAATTCCGCCTGCGGTGGCGCCACGTCCGCCAGCGGCCCGTTCTATTGCCCGGCGGATCAGCAGGTGTACCTGGACCTGGATTTCTTCCGGGAAATGTCGCAACGCTTCCAGGCCGCCGGCGATTTTGCCCAGGCCTACGTGATCGCCCACGAAGTCGGGCACCACGTGCAGACCTTGCTCGGCATCTCGTCGAAGATCCAGGTTGCGCGCCAGCAAGGCCGGCAGATGCAAGGCGACGGCGGCCTGCTGGTGCGCCAGGAGCTACAGGCCGACTGCTTTGCCGGCGTGTGGGCCAACCGCGCGCAAAAACGCCTGAACTGGCTGGAACCCGGCGATATCGAAGAAGCGCTGAATGCGGCCAACGCGATTGGCGATGACCGTTTGCAGCAACAGGGCCAGGGCCGTGTCGTGCCGGACTCGTTTACCCACGGCACCTCGGCGCAGCGCGTGCGTTGGTTCAAGACCGGCTTTGCCCAAGGCCAGATCACTCAATGCGACACCTTCGCGGCCAAGAGCCTTTAAATGCATACGCGATTGCGAATGCTGCTGGGTGTGCTGGTCGCCTGCAGCGCCTCCACCTGGGCCGCCGAGCAGGGGGTCAAGGTGGTCAGCCCCGAGCGCTTTCACCTGCCGGCCGGCGACCTCAGCCTCGGCTTGAGCCAGGACTGGAGTAAACCCCTGCCCAACGTCACCCGTGCGTTGATCATCGTGCATGGTCGCCTGCGCAACGCACAGACCTACCTGCAGAGCGCTGAAGACGCCGCCGAACATGCCGGGGTTGGCGGCACGACGCTGGTGGTCGCGCCGCAGTTTCTCAATGACTCGGACGTGAAACGCCATCACCTGGCCCCGCAAGTGCTGCGCTGGAACGGCAATGACTGGATGGCCGGCGGGCCCTCCACGGGCCCCGGCCAGGTCAGTTCCTACGGCGCCCTGGACCAGATTATCGAGCACCTGGGCAACCGCACCGTGTTCCCGGCACTGAAAGAGATTGTGGTGGCCGGCCATTCCGGCGGCGGCCAGGTGGTGCAGCGCTTCGCGCTCACCGGCCAGGCTCAACCGAGCCTGCAAAGCGCGGGCATCCGCCTGCGCTATGTGGTGGCCAACCCGTCGTCCTACGCCTACTTCAGCCCGCAGCGCCCGGTGCCGTTCAAGGTCGCCGACTGCCCTGGCTTCAATGACTGGAAGTACGGCATGCAACACCTGCCCGCCTATGCCAAGGGGCAAAGCGCCGAGCAACTGGAACAGGCCTATGTGTCGCGTGACATCACCTACCTGCTGGGCCGGCAAGACACCGACCCGAACCACCCGGCGCTGGATAAAAGCTGCGAAGCCGAGACTCAGGGCGCGTACCGCCTGATTCGCGGGCACAACTATTTCGACTACCTCAAGCAGCGCCACCCGCAACTGACCCAGAAGCTGGTGGAAGTGCCGGGGGTTGGGCATAACGGCGATGGGATCTTCACTTCGCCTGAAGGGCAGAAGGCACTGTTCTCTCAGTAACACCTGCAGAAACCGGCTCAACCTGTGGGAGGGGGCTTGCCCCCGATTGCGGTGTAACAGTCAGCAATTTTTTAACTGACAGACTGCTATCGGGGGCAAGCCCCCTCCCACATTTGATCTCTATTGCCCGGGCTGGATCATCCGGCGCAGTACCGCGCAGTCTGCGGCATGCCAATCAGCCAGCTCGGGCCACGGGTTCTCCGGCAGGTTGACCAACACTGTTCTGGTCCCCGCTGCGCGGCCGCAATCCAGGTCAAAGCGGTAATCCCCCACCATCACCATCGCACTGGGCGAGACATCCCAGGCCGCCGCCAGTTTCAGCAGGCCGCCTGGGTCGGGCTTGGGCGGCGCATCATCGCGCCCCAGTACATCCTCGACGGCAAAGCAGTCCGCCAGGCCAATCGCTTCCAACGTCACATGCGCCAGCTCCCGCGCGTTGCGGGTCAGGATGCCCAGGCGACAACCCCGCCCGGCCAATTCCCGCACCAGTTCCACCGCGCCTTGCGCCGCGACCGAACCCAGCGCCAGCTCGCGCTCATGCTCCAGCAACCAGGCATGTTTGGCCGCCGCGACATCCGCCGGCAATGCTGCGAGGTGGGTGAGGATGTCATCCTCGGGCGGAATATCCAGCGCTACGCGAATGGCCGCGAAATCATGCACAGCCACCGTGAGGGTGCCGTCCATGTCGAACACCCAATGTTTAATCTGCGCCAGGCTCACGCCCAGTCCTTACGGTGGCGGATCAGGCCTTCCTGAGTGACCGAGGCCACCAGTTGCCCAGCGCGGTTGTACACGCTGCCCCGCGAGAAACCACGGGAATTACCAGCCCACGGGCTGTCCATGGCATAGAGCAACCAGTCATCGGCGCGCAGGTCGGCGTGGAACCACAGTGCGTGGTCGAGGCTGGCGACCTGCATGTCTTTCTGCCACACGGTCTTGCCATGGGGCAGCAGCGACGTGGTCAGCAAGCCGAAGTCCGAGGCGTAGGCCAGCAGGTACTTATGCAGCGCCGGCGTGTCGGCCAAAGCGCCGTCGGCGCGGAACCACACGTACTTGACCGGGTCGGACGGCTGCGGGTTGAACGGGTCTTTTTCGGTCACCGGGCGCACTTCGATCGGCTTGGGGCACAGCAACTTGTCGCGCATGTGCTCGGGGATCAGGTGGACGCGCTGCTTGGTCAGCTCCAGCTCCGACGGCAGGTTTTCCGGGCCGACCACCGCAGGCATGCTGGTCTGGTGCTCGAAGCCGGCTTCGTCGTACTGGAACGACGCGCTGCAGGTAAAAATCGGGTGGCCCTTCTGGATCGCCGTCACGCGGCGTGTGCTGAAGCTGCCGCCATCGCGCACGCGGTCCACCGAATACACCACCGGCAATGCGGCATCGCCGGGGCGCAGAAAATAACCGTGCAAAGAATGCACGTGCCGCTCGGCTTCTACGGTCTGGCTGGCAGCCGACAGCGACTGGCCGAGCACTTGCCCGCCGAACAGTTGGCGAAAACCCAGGTCCTGGCTGCGGCCGCGAAAGAGGTTTTCCTCGATCGGCTCCAGGGTCAGCAAGTCCACCAGATCTTCCAATACTTGGCTCATAGAGCAACTCCTACAATCTATGGGGCATTCCGGGCTGCTTATCCGTGCAGCGTGTCCAACCATTGGGCGCGGGTGATGCGGTACAAAACATGCGGGCGCAGCGGGTCATCGGCCGCGACCTTGGGGTGTTCAAAATCTGCCTGGGGATCGTAATGCATCCCGATGGCTTGCATGACTTTTTGTGATGGCAGATTGGTTTGGGTGGTGAAGGCGACGATTTCGTCCAACTGTAGGCGGTCGAAACCACAACGCAACGCGGTCCATGCCGCCTCGCTGGCATACCCCAGGCCCCAATGCTCACGCGCCAGGCGCCAGCCGATTTCCACCGCAGGGGTGAAGGCGGTTTCAAAGCTGACATTCTGCAACCCGGTCAGGCCGATGAACTCGCCGCTGTCCTTGCGCTGCAAGGCCCACAGGCCGAAGCCGTATTCGGCGAAATGCCCACGAATCCGGCCGATCAACGCGGCGCTTTCCAGGCGGTCCAATCGGGTCGGGAAATAACGCATCACCTGCGGGTCGGCGCACATGTGCGCAAACGCCGGCAGGTCGGCATCGCGCCATTGGCGCAGCACCAGGCGTGCGCTGTGCAATTCCAGTATCGGCTCCATGGGTCCCCCTCCCTTGCCATGTGCGTGAGTGTACCGCGCTGTTAAGATCCGTCGCAGGTTCCCGTCAGAAAATCCCATGCCTTTGCCATTGATCTACCACGATGATTACAGCCCCGAGTTCCCGGCGGACCACCGCTTCCCGATGGACAAGTTCCGCCTGTTGCGTGACCACTTGGTGTCCACCGGGCTGACCCAGGACAGCCAATTACTGCGCCCACCGCTGTGTCCGGCGGACATTCTGGCCCTGGCCCATGAACCTGGGTATATCGAACGCTACATGAGCGGCGAGTTGTCCCGCGAAGACCAACGGCGCCTCGGCCTGCCCTGGAGCGAAGCCCTGGCGCGGCGTACCGTGCGCGCGGTGGGCGGTTCGATCCTGGCGGCGGAGCAGGCGCTGGAACACGGCCTGGCCTGCCACCTGGCGGGCGGCACCCATCACGCCCACTACGATTACCCGGCGGGCTTTTGCATCTTCAATGACCTGGCCGTGATCAGCCATTACCTGCTGGCCAGCGGCCGGGTCAACCGCGTGCTGATCTTCGACTGCGACGTCCACCAGGGCGACGGCACCGCGCGCATCCTCCACGACACGCCGGACGCGATCACCGTGTCGCTGCACTGCGAAAAGAACTTCCCGGCGCGCAAGGCCCAGAGCGACTGGGACATCCCGCTGCCCATGGGCATGGGCGACGCCGATTACCTCAAGGTGGTGGACGACGCGCTCAACTACCTGCTGCCGCTGTACCAGCCGGACCTGGTGCTGTACGACGCAGGCGTCGACGTGCATAAGGACGACGCCCTCGGCTACCTCAAGCTGACGGACGAAGGCGTCGCCGCCCGCGATGAGAGCGTGATGCGCCATTGCCTGGGCCGCGACATTCCGGTGATGGGCGTGATCGGCGGCGGCTACAGCAAAGACCGTGTGGCCTTGGCCCGCCGCCACGGCATCCTGCACCACAGCGCACAACGGGTGTGGACGTCATCAGGTTGTCATTGAAATATGGGCGTTACCCACAATGCCTGTGGAACGGCCTGTGGATAACTTGAGCGTAAACGTCTGAAAGCCAGTAACCGCATAGCCTGTAGGAAGCTGTACGTTTTTTGATCAGGAACTTGCGCCGTCCTCGGGTAGAATGCTCGGCCTATTCACGCGACCGTAGCCCTGCCCATGCCTCAGACCCCTGCCCAACACGTCACCATTATCGGCGGCGGCCCTGCCGGCCTGATGGCCGCTGAAATCCTGAGCCAGGCGGGCCTGCGGGTGGACGTGTACGACGGCATGCCCTCGGTGGGGCGCAAGTTCCTGCTGGCCGGTGTGGGCGGCATGAACATCACCCATTCCGAGGCTTACCCGGCGTTCCTGTCACGCTATGCCGAACGTGCGCCGCAGATGGCGCCGTTGCTGCGTGCGTTTGGTGCGCAAGCGCTGTGCGAATGGATTCATGGCCTGGGCATCGACACCTTTGTCGGCACCTCCGGCCGGGTGTTTCCCACAGACATGAAAGCCGCCCCGTTGTTGCGTGCCTGGCTCAAGCGCCTGCGCGACCACGGCGTGGTTATCCACACCCGCCATCGCTGGCTGGGCTGGAGCGCGGACGGCGGTTTACTTATCCACAGCCCGGACGGCGAAAAAACCATCCACAGCGACGCCGTGCTGCTCGCCCTTGGCGGCGGCAGTTGGTCGCGCCTGGGCTCCGACGGCACCTGGCTCAAGCGGCTGGAAGCTAAAGGCGTGCCCTGCGCGCCGTTACAGCCGAGTAATTGTGGCTTCGAGGTGTCGGCCTGGAGCGAACTGATGGTCAGCAAATTCGCTGGCGCACCGTTGAAAAACGTCGCTATCGGCCTGGGAGATGACAAGCCGCGCCTCGGCGAATGCGTGATCACCGCCAGCGGTATCGAGGGCAGCCTGATCTATGCGCTGTCGGCACCGATTCGTGAGGCGATCAATCGCAATGGCGCCGCCACGGTGCACATCGACCTGCTGCCGAGCAAGCCGCTGGACAAGGTCCAGGCCGCCTTGGCCAAGCCGCGTGGGTCGCGCTCGATGAGCAAGCATCTGCACAGTCAGTTGGGGCTGGATGGGGTCAAGGCGGCGTTGTTGCGTGAGCTGGCACCCGCCGAACATTTCAACGACCCGGCGCAATTGGCTGTGGCTATCAAGGCATTGCCCCTGAGCCTGGTGAAAACCCGGCCGATGGATGAAGCGATCAGTACGGCGGGCGGTGTGCCGTTTGAGGCGCTGGATGAGCGGTTGATGCTCAAGCAATTACCGGGGGTGTTTTGTGCGGGGGAGATGCTGGACTGGGAGGCGCCGACCGGCGGGTATTTGCTGACGGGGTGTTTTGCCAGTGGCAGAGCGGCCGGGCGGGGGATGTTGGAGTGGCTTAAGCGTTGAGATCTGCGGTGAATTCAAAGCCGTCATCGGGGGCAAGCCCCCTCCCACATTTTGAATGTATTCACAGATCAAAACTGTGGGAGGGGGCTTGCCCCCGATGAGGCCATCAGCCACGCCGCAAAATCACTTCTTCTTACGCGGCCCAGTATTGAACACCGGCACCTTGCGCACCGGCTTGATCGACGGCTCGGCAGACGCGACCTCACCACTGTCCACCCACTTGCCCAGGTTGCGCTTACCGCCACCACCGGAAGCCTTGGGCTTCTTCGGCTTTTTCGGTTTCTTCACCACTTGCCCACTGGCATCGGTGTCCGGCACGCGGTGTTCCGGTTCGAAATCCTGTTCCATATGCCGGGTCAAGGTCTGACGCGTGAGCATCTCGATGGCCGACAGCATGTTCACTTCATCGGCGCACACCAGGGAAATCGCCTCGCCGGTGTTGCCCGCGCGGCCGGTGCGGCCGATACGGTGGATGTAGTCCTCAGCCACAATCGGCAGGTCGAAGTTGACCACCAGCGGCAGGTCTTCGATATCCAGGCCACGGGCCGCCACGTCGGTGGCCACCAGGATCTGCACGTCGCTCGACTTGAAGCGGTCCAGCGCGCGTTGGCGGGTCGCCTGCGGCTTGTCGCCGTGGATGCCGTCAGCATTGATGCCCAGGCCCTGCAGCTTATCCACCAACGCGTCCACGCCGTTACGGGTCTTGGCGAACACCAGCACCTGCTTCCAGCGGCCCTTGCGCATCAGGTGGACAAACAGCTCCGGCTTGCGCTTCTTGTCCACCGGCACCACCCATTGCTTGACGGTATTGGCGGCGACGTTGCGCGGGCTGACTTCGATGCTCAGCGGGTCGTTGAGCATTTGCCCGGCGAGCGTGCGGATTTCATCGGAGAAGGTCGCGGAGAACAGCAGGGTCTGGCGCTTTTTCGGCAGCATGCGGTAAATATTCGCCAGCTCCTCGGAGAAGCCCAGGTCGAGCATGCGGTCGGCTTCGTCGAGCACCAGGGTTTGCAGTTGATTGAGTTTCAGCGCGTTCTGGCGAAACAGGTCGATCAGGCGGCCAGGCGTGGCGACCAACACGTCGACGCCTTTGCGCAGCTTCATCATCTGCGGGTTGATGCTCACGCCGCCGTACACCGCGTAGGTGGTGAGTGGCAGGTGCTGGGCATACTCAGCAACGCTGGCGTGAACCTGCTCGGCCAGCTCGCGGGTCGGGCACAGGATCAGCGCGCGCGCCGAGTTGGCGGCGACTTTCGGCCCTTCCATGGTCAGCAGTTGCAGGAGCGGCACGGCGAAAGCGGCGGTCTTGCCGGTGCCGGTCTGGGCAGCGGCCATCAGGTCGCGGCCGGCCAGCACCGCCGGAATGGCTTGCGCCTGCACCGGCGTCGGGGTCTGGTAGCCGAGCGTCTCAAGGGCGCGCTGCAAGGGTTCGATCAGGCCAAGTGTGGCGAAAGTCATGTGGTTACCGTAGGGGAAATTCAGCGCCTAAGCGGGTAAAAAGGCGTTATGCGCGGCAGTTTACCTTATTTTCGGCCCAGGCTTTCGCCACTGGGGCAGGCTGATCAACAGCACGGCGCTGATGATCACCAACATGGCCAGTGCCTCTTCGATGCCGATGGACTCGCCGACAAACACGATCCCCAACAACACCGCCACCGCCGGGTTCACATAGGCATAGCTGGTCGCGGCAGCCGGACGCACGTGCTTGAGCAGGTACATATACGCGTTGAAGGCGATGATCGAACCGAACACCGTCAGGTAGGCCAGGGCCAGCCAGCCCTCCAGCGGCGGCATGGCTTGCAGGTGCTCACCGGACACTGCGCTGCCGATCAACAGGGCCGCACCGGCCACCAGCATCTCCGCCGCACTGGCCATCGCGCCCTGGGGCAGCGGCAGTTGCCGGCTCCACACCGAACCGAACGCCCACGAGGCGGCGGCAAACAGCAATAAAGCCGCGCCGATCGGGCTCGATTGCAAGGTGCTGCCCATGTTGAGCATGGCAATGCCGATAATGCCCAGGATCACCCCCGCCCACTCCAGACGGGTATTACGCGCGCCCCAGAAGTAACCGCACAGCAAGGTGAACAGCGGCACGGTCGCCACGGCCAGCGCAGCGACACCGGACGACACCCCCGCGTGCTCCGCCAACGTGACACCGCCATTACCGAAAGTGAGCAGCAAAATCCCGATCATCCCGGCGGACTTCCATTGCACCCACGTCGGCGCCGGCACTCCACGCCAGCGCAAAAACGCGTACATCAGCGCCCCCGCCGTACAGAACCGAATCCCCGCCAGCAACAGCGGTGGCCAGTACTCCACACCGATCCGGATCACCAGGTAGGTAGACCCCCAAATCACATACAACGCAAAAAAGGCGGCGATCAACGGTAAGGGAAAGCGACGTGGGCCAGGCATTGGGCAGCTCTGCGGCAGAAAAAGAGAGGCTTATTCTAAAAAGACAGGTGCATAAACATAAGTTACAAAACCTGTTTAAACCGCCCATACACTTTTCAAAGCATGGTTATGAGGGCTATAAACCATGCTTTCGAAAGCCACCTGACGCTGGAGCCTTTTCATGGACAAATACGACCGCATGCTCCTCAGCGCCCTGCTCGAAGACGGCCGCGCGTCCTACGCGCAACTCGCGCGCACGGTCAACCTCTCCGCCCCCGCCGTGGCCGAGCGCGTGGCCAAGCTGGAAGCCAGCGGCGTGATCACCGGCTACCAGGCCAAGGTGGACCTGTCCAAAGTCGGCCTGCCGATCCAGTGCGTGATCGAACTGCGCCTGACCAACCATGGCAGCCAGAAGGTGTACGACGCCCTGGCCGAAATCCCCGAACTGACCGAATGCCACCGGGTCACGGGCGATCCGTGCGTGATCATGCAAGCGGCGGTAGGCACCATGCCGGAGCTGGAGAGTTTGATTAATCGGATAGCGAAGTTCGGCTTCAGCAAGACCTCGATCATTTTGTCGAGCGCGATAGAGCGGCGGGTGCCGTTGGGGCAGTTGGAGGGGAATGGGAAAAGTGGTGGCTGATCCAGCGCCATCGGGGGCAAGTCGAATCGTCGCACCGCCCTTCCCACTTTGATGGATGAACACAGTCAAAATGTGGGAGGGGGCAAGCCCCCTCCCACATTCGTTATGTGTGGTTCAACGAGGTTGCACACACTCCAGCGCCCGATCCACCACTCCCTTCGCCATTTCCACCAAATGCATCACCGCACGCTGCTGCGCGTTCATCGCCTCACCCGGCAAGTGCGCAGTTTTCACCGCGCAATGCAGCAAGTCCGCCGCATGGGCGAGGGCATCTTCTAGGCTCAGGTTGTCATTCAGGATGAAGGTGGGTGCATCCGGGGCGGACGCTTTGAGGTAGTAGTCGATGGCGCGGCGGTTGAGCAGGGCGTCTTCGCTCAAGAAGTCTGGTGGATCGGGGGTGACTTTGACCATGGTGTAATTCCTCTGAAGTAAGAGGCCGTCACCGTTCGCTTGCACGCGAATGAGGGTGGCAGCTGTACGCAGGTGTGCAAGACCGGGGCAAAGGAAACCCGGCAGACCCCGAAGGTCTTCAGCGCACAGCCGCCATAACAGATAAACGCCGACCACTAAAAACCAGGCGTTGAGATGTAGGGCGCTAGTGCACCTTTGCGAACCGGACTTGCACGTCCGATCATCGATGATTCGATGACGAGGCGAGACTAGCTACCTGATCCGAGGGGCGCAAGGCCGTGGAATTCTCTAGGAAACGTCCCGCAAATGAAAGGGATTGGTCTTGCTTGCCACTAAAACATCAGTTCTTTGTGGAGGCTTTTAGCGGTCTTCTGAAACGTCAGTAGGCTAAGCGCTACTGCTTCGTCGGACCTTTCTGGTTTTTCCCGCCAACCACCAATCGCCCTTTGCTGAAACTTACTATCCGCCTGTCATTTACGTACAGGGACTACGGCATGCAGGAAAGCGATCTTCATACAGCAATCATGCGAAGCAAGTTTGAGCTCGAAAGCAAGGGCATCGATTTCGGCTCAACTTCAAGCATGGCGTTTCATATGGGAAACACAATGACAAGCTGCCCGGCAGTCATGGCTTTGCCTAATTCGCCAGGCTGGACCCATGGCGCCAGATCGGGCGAGGCATTCCCTTCGTGGCTGCGGGGTTGGCTGTCTTTGATCTAATCAGTATTGGTAAGTGTGCCTACGAGGCAAGAAATGGAAAGTAATCTGACCCGAGCCGAGATCAGCGAAAAGGTCATTCAACTGTTCGTCGATATCATCGGCTTCATCGACCGCAGCCAGGTGACGGAACAAACGGATTTCATCCATGACTTCAAGATCATCGATGACGATTTGACTTGCTTTGTCATGCAGATCAAGTGGCAATTCAAACTGCGCGCGACGCAGGCAGATTGGGATCACATCACCACCCTTGAGCAAATTGTCGACTTGATCGTTCAGCGTTCAAATCTGCAGTGCGGCCTCTGACGCCATCGGGGGCAAGTCGAATCGTCGCACCGCCCTTCCCACTTTGATGGATGAACACAGTCAAAATGTGGGAGGGGGCTTGCCCCCGATAGCAGTGGATCAGTCAGCTTATGTGTAGCTGACCCACCGCAATCGGGGGCAAGCCCCCTCTCACATGTTGAACGGCGTTGTTCTATCAGAACCCGCGATGCTTCTTCAAATGCTCATTGATCTTCGCCGCCGGGACTTTCTGCAAGGTACACAGCAGGTCGTGGGACAGCTCGCGCAAGCCATGGGTCCGTCGCAGTTGCTCGGCCAGGTGCGCCGTCAGGTTAGCCGCCATCTCCGCATCGGCCATGGCCCGGTGAGCCTGGCCGGTGTGGGGCAGTTGGGCGTAGCTGTTGAGGGTGCCGAGTTTGTGGTTGGGTGCAGCAGGCATGAGGCGGCGGGCCAATAGCAGCGAGCAGGCGAATTTTTGCAGGCGGGTGCGGCGGATCAGGCCCAGTTCGAAGTCCCAGAACTTCTGGTCGAACGCGGCGTTATGCGCCAGCAGCGGTGTGGTGCCGACGAACTCGTTGACTTCGTTCATCACCCGCTCGGCCGGCGGCGCGCTGCGCAGCATGGCGTTGCTGATGCCGGTGAGCTGTTCGATAAAGCCCGGCACGCGCACGCCGGCGTTCATCAGGCTCTGGTAGCGGTCCACGATCTGGCCACGTTCGAGGATGACCACCGCGATTTCCGTGGCCCGGCAGTGGCTGCTCGGGGTGATGCCGGTGGTTTCAAAGTCGATGACCGCTATACGTTCCAAACCTGTTCCAACTCCGTCTAAGCATTTATCTATTGAACCGCAGCGCTTATTTGAGCAGCAACGCGCCTTCGATCGGCACGTAGCGGCTGGCGGCGCGTATCAGTGAGTTGGCCGTCAGCCCCGGCACGCCGTAGGCCACGGCTTCAACGCCATGCTTGTGGATGATGCGGTCGAGCAGCATGTCGAAATCACCGTCGCCGGAAGCCAACACCACTTCGTCGACGTTAGCGGCGGCGTCCATGATGTCGATGGTGATGCCCACGTCCCAGTCGCCCTTGGCCGAGCCGTCGCTGCGCTGGATGTAGGGCTTGAGCTTCACGGTAAAGCCCAGGTTGCGCAGGATCTGCTGGAATTGCTGCTGCTTGCTGTCACCACGGTCGATGGCATAGGCATACGCCTCGACGATCTGCCCGCGCGAGCTGATGTCAGCCCACAGGGCGGCGTAGTTGAAGTGGCAGCCATACGCCTGGCGCACGGTGTAGTAGAGGTTTTGTACATCGGCGAACACTGCAATTTTCTTCACCGCACTTCCCCATGACTGCCGCTTGGACCCCGGACGCGAAGGTCCGCAAAGGTTGCCAGTATGCCAGCCACGGGAAAGTTTCCGGGAAAAATCAGCCCGGGGCGGCAAAGCGCCCCGGCCTGGATGCGTCAGACGAAGGAATCGTCGTCGTCGAAGGAGGACGAGTTGTCGGAATAATCACTGTCCGCGAAGCTGTCGGAATTGTTGCTGCCCCAGTTGTCATTGCCAGCAAACTTCTGGTCATCGTTGCCCCAGTTGCTGTTGTCACTGGCAGGCGCAGGCACTTCACGGATGATTTCTTCCACCACTTGCGGCTGTTGCGAGTTGTGGTTGAACAGGCTGCTGATACCTTCCGCCAGCATCACACCACCGGCCACACCCGCTGCGGTTTTCAGGGCGCCACCGAGAAAGCCACTGCCGATGGGGGCGGCAGCGGGTTGTTGCGGCTGTTGGTAATTCTGCTGCGGGGCGGCGTAGTTTTGTTGCGGTGCAGGTTGTCCGAAAGACGGCCGAGCCGGTTCACGCCAACCGCCGCCGGATGAGGCCGGAGCGCTCTGTGGCGGTTGCGCGTCACGGGAACCGCCGCCGAAAATGCTCGACAGAAAGCCACCGCTGCTCGGCGCCGGTTGTGCCGCCTGGGACTTGGCCCGCTGCAGCTCGTCTTGCAATTGCTGGATCTGTTGCGCCTGCTGCTTGTTCTGCGCGTCGAGGTTCTTGAGCGCGTGTTCCTGCACCAGGATCGACTGGGTCATGTAGTACCCGGCCGCCGGTTGGCGCGTCATATGCTCCTTGATCCGCGCTTCGGCCTGCGCGTCGCGGGGGGCTGAGTCCGTTTCGGCCTGTTGCAGCCGTGAAAACAGTCCATCGATCAGGGTTTGCTCTTCGCTGTTCATGGCGACCTCGTTAGATTGCCGGTAGAAATCATGGTCCGGCCTGTGATCAGGCTCGGTCTTGCTAGTTATGGGGGTGTTACCAGTTGTTTCAATGGTCTTTACTCAAGGTTTACGTTTGCTTGCTCACGGCACCTATCGGTTAAAGTGTGCCCCTGCTTTTTTTCGGCCTGTGATGACTCTGATGAATCCGTTAGATGTGCTGCGCGACTCCCTCCGTTTCACCCAGCGCAACCTGGGCGCCATCGTCCAGCTGTGCCTGCCGCTGGTGATCCTCGAAGCCCTGCTGCAACAGGTGCTCGACCACACGCTCGGCCCGGATGCCTTCCCCGGCTACAGCGTGGTGGTGGGGTTGCTGGTGTATCCGCTGTACACCGGGGCGCTGATCCTGTTTCTCGACGCCCGCACCCGTGGCGAATCGCCGCGCACCAAGGATGTATGGGCCATGGCCCTGACGCTGTGGCCGCGCTTCGCCCTGCTGACGGCGATGAGCACCCTGCTGATATTGCTCGGGCTGTCGCTGTATTTCCTGCCGGGCCTGTGGCTGATGGTGGTGCTGGCGTTCGCCGAGTACCTGCTGGTGCTGCGCGGCATGCCTGCACTGGCGGCGATGAAGGAAAGTTTGCGCCTGACCCGCGGGCATTTCTGGCGAATCCTGGTGTGCCTGCTGTGCGTAATGACGCCACTGTGGCTGCTCAAAGGCGCCAGCATGGCCGCGTATCCCGAGCCCGCGCCGTTGCTGGGCGTGCTGATCGACAGCGCGCACAGCTTCCTGCAGCTGTTTACCAGTGTGGTGCTGTTCCGTTTATTTATGCTGATCGGTGGCGACGCCGACGTGCGGTGATATGCTCCGTGTCACCTCTGACACGCTATAAGCCGAGCCGATGACCCGTTTATTGCGCCTCACCTTGCTGGGCCTGCTGATCATCGCGGGCCTGCTGACGGCCCTGATCTACAGCCTGACCTGGCGCCCCGCCGACAAGCAAACCCTGCCCGTGAGCTGCATCGCGCCCCGTGCGCCGACCCTGCTGCCCGGGCAGGCGCTCAAGGTGATGACCTGGAACGTGCAGTACCTGGCCGGCAAGAACTACGTGTTCTGGTACGACACCGCCGACGGCAGCGGCCCGGACGACCGCCCCACCGTCGAAGACATGGCCTTCAGCCTCGACGAAGTGGCCCGGGTGATTCGCGACGAACAGCCCGACATCCTGCTGTTGCAGGAACTCGACGAAGGCGCCAAGCCGTCCCACTACCAGGATCAGGTGGCGCTGCTGCAAGAGCGGCTCGTCGATCTCTACCCCTGCAGCGCCCAGGCCTTCGACTGGAAAGCTGACTTTATCCCCAACCTGCATATTTTCGGCAGCGTCGGCCGCAAGCTGGTGACCCTGAGCCGCTACCAGATCGAACACGCCGAACGCCTGCAACTGCCCGTACCGCCCGCGGATTTCATCAGCCGTCAGTTCCAACCCAAACCGGCGTTGCTGCTGACCTATCTGCCCTTGAGCGACGGCGGCCAACTGGCGGTGCTCAACACTCGCCTGGAAGGCGACGCACCCGGGCGCAGTGCGGTGCAAGCACAAGTCCAGGCCACGGTGAAACTGCTGGATAAATTCGAAAGCCGCGGTACGCCGTGGTTGATCGGTGGGGATTTCAATTTGCTGCCGCTGGGGCAATTCCTGCGCCTGGATGCCGGTAAACGCGGGCAGTATTCACCGGACAGCGAACTGCATCTGCTGTGGGACAAATACCCGATGATCCCGAGCAACAGCGAATCCACCGGGATTGATCGTGAGCAGTGGCTGACGCACTTTCCGAATGACCCGAGCCTGGACGGACCGGATCGCACCGTCGATTACCTGTTCTACAGCTCGCGGATCAAGCGTGTAGAAGCCAAGGTGCGCCAGGCGGATACGTTGCGCATTTCCAACCATCTGCCGGTCATCGCCCGCTTCCTGCTGCCCGCCGCGCAATAACCGCCCCTTCCACATTTGAGTCGCGGTCACGCTTACTTGCGGGGTTTGATCCGCGCCGTCGCCTCGGCCACCAACGGGTCATCCGGCCAGTAATGTTTGGGATAGCGCCCTTTCAGATCTTTCTTCACCTCGGCGTAGGTACTGCGCCAGAAGTTCGCCAGATCCTGGGTCACCTGCACCGGCCGTCGCGCCGGGGACAGCAGGTGCAACTTGACCACCTGGCGCCCGCCGGCAATGCGCGGTGTATCCGCCAGGCCGAACAATTCCTGCAGGCGCACTGCCAGAATCGGCGGATGCTCGCTGTAGTCCAAGCGCACCGACGAACCCGACGGCACTTTCAAATGGTGCGGCGCCAGTTCGTCCAGGCGTTGGGGCAACGGCCAGGGCAACAGGTTGTGCAGGTAGCTGGAAATATCCAGATTGGCGAAATGACTGAGGCGCGAGACCTTGCCCAGGTAAGGCATCAGCCAGTGCTCCAGGCCGGCGAGCAAGGCGCTGTCGCTGACGTCGGGCCATTCGCTGGTGTTGCCGGTGTCCAGCTGGCGCAGCAACATCACACGGGCCTGCCATTGGCGCAGTTCCGGCGTCCAGGGCAACAGCTCCAGGCCTTTGCGCCGGACCAGGTTGACCAGCGCCTGGCTGCGGGCGTTTTCGTCGAGGCCGCTGAGGGGTTCGCGGCTGAGCACCAGTTCGCCGACTTTACGCTGGCGTTCGGCGCGCAGCACGCCTTCGCGCTCGTCCCAATCCAATTGGTCGACGGTGCGTACTTGTTCGGCGAGGACCGTGTCGAACAGCGCCGGATCAAAATCCGCCGCCAGGTAGATGCGTTCTTCGCGCTGGCCCTGGCGGCTGCCCAGGTCGGCAATCACCAGCCAGGCTTGTTTCATCAGGCTATCGGCCTCGGCGAACAAGGCGGCGCGGCCATTGGCCAGGCGGTATTCGGCGCCGCCGGGGCGGCGTTGTTGGGCCACGCGGTCGGGATACGCCAACGCCAGCAGCGCGCCGAGCCAACGCGGGTGTTCGGGGTCGGCCACCGGCTGGGTCGCCTGGCCGCGCAAATAGCCGCGATATTGCCGGGCCAACTGCTTGGCGCGCTGAACACCACCCTGAGTGCCCCGCGCGCGTTCTTCACCGGACAATAACGCCAGGCGACTGTGCAGATCCGCGCCGCCCCCGCGCAGGATATCGCGCTCGCCCAGCAGCGCGGCGACATCACACGCAGTGGCCGCCAGCCCCAGATCCTGCCCGCGCAGCAGCAGATGGGCGATGCGCGGATGGGCCGGCAGCTCGGCCATCTTCTGGCCGTGGGCGGTCAGTTTGTCGTCATTCAAGGCGCCGAGGCGTTGCAGCAGGTCCTGGGCCTGGGCATACGCGGCAGCGGGCGGCATGTCGAGCCACACCAACTGCGCGGGCGCAACGCCCCAACGCGCCAGTTGCAAGGCCAGCCCGGCGAGGTCGGCGGCGAGGATTTCCGCGCTGCCATAGGCGGCCAGGCCTTCGTGCTGGTCCTCGGACCACAAGCGATAGCACACGCCCGGTTCCAGGCGCCCGGCCCGGCCGGCACGCTGAGTGGCGCTGGCGCGGGAGATGCGCTGGGTGTCGAGGCGGGTCATGCCGCTGCCGGGGTCGAAACGCGGCACACGCGCCAACCCGGCGTCGATCACCACGCGCACGCCATCGATGGTCAGGCTGGTCTCGGCGATGTTGGTGGCCAGCACCACTTTGCGCTTGCCGGCGGGCGCTGGGTCGATGGCGGCACGCTGGGCATTCAGGTCGAGCTCGCCATGCAGCGGGCAGAGCAGCACATCGCGGCGATCACCGAGCGCGTCTGCCAGTTGCTGGTTGACCCGGCGGATCTCCGCCTGGCCCGGCAGGAACACCAGCACGCTGCCGGTTTCGTCATGCAAAGCGTCGAGGATGGTCTGCACCAGGCGCGGCTCGATGAATTCACCGGCCTGGTACGGCCGCCCCCAGCGCATCTGCACCGGGAACATGCGCCCTTCGCTGCGCAGGATCGGCGCGTTGTCCAGCAGCGCGGCCAGGCGCTCGCCTTCGAGGGTGGCGGACATCAGCAGGATTTTCAGCGGCTGCTCGTCGCGAAACAGGTCGCGGCCATTCAGGCTCAGGGCCAGCGCCAGGTCGGCGTCGAGGCTGCGTTCGTGGAATTCGTCGAAGATCAGCAGGCCCACGCCGTCCAGCGCCGGGTCGTCCTGCAGGCGGCGGGTGAGGATGCCTTCGGTGACCACTTCGATGCGCGTGTTGGGCCCCACTTTACTGTCGAGGCGGATGCGATAGCCGACGGTTTCACCGACCTTTTCCCCCAGCTCGCTGGCCAGGCGCTCGGCGGCGGCGCGCGCAGCCAGGCGTCGGGGTTCGAGCATCAGGATGGTCTGCCCGGCCAGCCAAGGCTCATTCAACAAGGCCAAGGGTACGCGGGTGGTTTTACCGGCGCCGGGCGGTGCTTCCAGCACGGCTTCATGGCGATTCGCCAAGGCGTCACGCAGGGCGGGTAAAACATCATCAATCGGCAACGAATTCATACTGGCTCCAAAGCAGAGCGGCAAGTATAACGGCGAACTGTCGGATGCCGGTGGTGGTCTCCCGTAGGCGCGAGCCTGCTCGCGAAAAATCACAGAGCACCACGCACATTCAGGCAGCACGCGGTATCGTTAACGTCTTTCGCGAGTAAGCTCGCTCCTACAGTGACTGACAGGAGATTTTCCATGCGTATCGCTTCCCGTGTCATCGGCGGTGTCCTCGCCGTCACTCTGCTGAGCCAACTGACGGCCTGCGGTTCGATTTTCTATCCCGACCGTCGCGGCCAGATCGACGGCAAGATCGACCCGACGATTGCCGTGCTCGACGCCGTGGGCCTGCTGTTCTACGTGATCCCTGGCCTGATCGCCTTCGGCGTCGACTTCGCCACCGGCGCGATCTACTTCGAACCGGGCAAGACCGCACAAGTCGCCCCGGAGAAACTGCAGCAAGCCATCGGTGCCGACGGCAAGGTCGACACCGCCAAGCTGCAGACCATCATCCAGCAGGAAACCGGTCGCACGCTGCCGCTGGACGACCCGCGCATGATCCAGTTCAAGGGCAGCGTGCAACAACTGGCGGCCCTCGGCTTACAACCGTCCGCCTAAGGATCTGACCCGCTTATGACCAGCAGTCCCGAACACGCCCGGCTCTTGCGCCTGGCCACGCGCGCCTCGGTGGGCGTCGCCTCTGTGCTGATTGTGACCAAGGCCATCGCCTGGTGGCTCAGCGGCTCGGTGAGCATGCTCGCCGGGTTGACCGATTCGCTACTCGATGGTGTCACCTCGCTGCTCAATCTGCTGGCGGTGCATTACGCCCTGCGCCCGGCCGATGACGATCACCGTTACGGGCATGGCAAGGCCGAGTCGCTGGCCGGGATGGCGCAGGCGCTGTTTATCGCCGGCAGTGCGGTGCTGATTGCGTTGCAGGCATTCGAACGGATCAAGCATCCCGAACCGGTGGGCGCGCCGTGGCTGAGCATTGGCGTGATTATCTTGTCCCTGGCGCTGACCGTGGCCCTGCTGGTCCTGCAACACCACGTGGTGCGGGAAACCGGCTCAAGCGCCGTGCGCGCCGACTCGCTGCACTACCGCTCGGACCTGCTGCTCAATGGCAGTATCTTGATTGCGCTGATCCTGGCCGGTTTCGGCTTCCATCAGATCGACGCCTGGTTCGGCCTGGGCATCGCGGCCTACATTCTGTGGAGCGCGATCCAGATCGCCCGGGAAAGCTTTGCCGTGCTGATGGACGAAGAACTGCCGCCGGACGTCAGCCAGCACATGCTGGAATTGGCGCGTGGCGTACCCGGCGTGCTGGGCGCACACGACTTGCGCACGCGGATTTCCGGCAACCACTGGTTTGTGCAACTGCACCTGGAATTGCCGGGGGAATTGACGTTGTCTGTCGCCCACGGCATCAGCGACCAGGCCGCCGATGCCATTCACAAAGCCTACCCGCGGGCCGAAGTGCTGGTACACGCCGACCCGTTGGATGTGGTGAGTGGCGCCCAGGCCTAGTACTGCACCTGATAGCCGCGACTGCTCAGGCAGTTGCCCTGGGCCTGGCGGTAGGCTTGCACCACTGCCGGGGCTGGAGCGTAGGTGACCGCTTGCGGGTCAAAGCCACTTTGCTGCACGGCCCAGCGATAACAGTCGTAACCATCCTGCTGCACCTGCGCCGGTGACTGGCCGTTGGCGGGATAGGCCACCACGTCATAACCGTTACCCTGGGGTGCTGGCTGCGGTGCCGGTACGGCGGTCGGCGGTTCCACCACCACGTACTGCTGGGTACTGTTTTCGTAGGTGTAATAGGCACCCGCCGCGAGGAAGAACAGCGCACCGCCCACCCACACTTCGCGCGCGTAGTCCGGCAAGTAATGCACGCGGATGCCATACGGCGGCGCCACCACTACATAGCGCGGGCCTTGCGGGCGATACCAGTAGCCGCCGGAGAAGAAATAATCCTGGCCACGGTAAGGCACGCGGTAATTACGCTCGGGAAAACGATCCACCATATACCCCGGGCGATACTGCGGGCCGGGGCCCCAGCCGTTGCCGTGCCCATCGGGGCGACCTGGCCAGCGATTATCACCGGGACGCTCATTGTGGTAACCGCCGTCGTTGCCTGGACGTGAACCGGGGCCGCCGGCCTCCCAATGTTGATTGCCGTCGTTGCGGCGCGGGATATCGCGGTAGTAACCCTCACGCGGTTCCTGGGTCTGGCGCACCGTATCGGGCCGCCCCTGGATCGGCAGGCTGTTCGACGGTTGTGGCTGCGGTGCCGGGCGACCCGGCTCATTGCCCTGGGGCCGGCCTTGCCCCTGACCGCCGCCGTTCGGGCCGCCGCGATCAAAATGTGGGTTCTCCGGGCGCGGTTGATTATTCTCAGGCCGCCCGCCACCTTCAGGGCCGCGTTCATGCTGCCCGCCGCCCTGCGGCCGCTCGGGTGAATTATCGCGCTCGTCCGCTGTTACCTGCGCGCTGACGCTGACCACCAACAAACCAACACCTGCCATTCGCCAGATGCGCTTCATGCTCTTCCTCACTGCGGTTTAGGGCTTATCAATGAGACTGGAAAAGCCTCGCCCGGTTCTGGAACAGGTTATCAGTCACGAGAACTATTTTCTTAAGGCAAAAAGAAAGGGGCAGCCCGTCGGCCGCCCCTTGAGAACTTCGTCCTGGCTCAACGCTTATGACGTTGGCTCACCTCACGCCGTCTTGTGGACAGTGTGCAGCCTGGAGGCCGGCTCAACCCTGCTGGGGTGGCGGCCGCAGCGGGCCTGATTGGGCGAGCTGCAGTGGACTATGTCCAGGCGGTGATTCTGTTGGTAATCATAGGCGCAGCGCCCCGACAGATGATTGCGAAGATTGCGTCAATAAACAGTGCTTGCGCAATTTTTAACCCTTAAGGGATAATTCACCGCAATAGTTACGACAAAGGCCAGCCCCATGAGCAAACTTGACCGATACGACCTGAGTATTTTGGCGGAATTGCAGCGCGACGCGAGGATCTCCAACCAGGAGTTGGCCGAGCGTATCGGGCTGTCGCCGTCGCCCTGCTCGCGCCGGGTCAAGCAATTGGAGGACGACGGCTACATCGCCCGCCAGGTCGCGCTGCTCGACCGCAAGATGCTCGGCCTGAGCCTCACCGCCTACGTGCTGATCGGCATGGACCGCCACACCCCCGAGCGCTTCGAGAACTTCGAAGCCGCCATCCGTACCCTGCCGCAGGTGCTGGAATGCAGCCTGGTGACCGGGATGGATGCCGACTATCAGTTGAAAGTGGTGGTGCCGGACATGGATCACTACCAGAAGCTGCTGCTGGGCCACCTCACTCGGATCGAAGGCGTGACCAGCGTGCGCTCGAGCTTTGTGCTGAACCAGGTATTGAACAGCACCGAGCTGCCGCTGACCCATCTGCGTACTTGAGATCGGTGACGGTCAAAGGTGGGAGGGAGCAAGCCCCCTCCCACATTCAGCCTGTGTTTCAACCGTGAAGTCTGCCTGCGACGCACCGACGCAGGTCAATGCCCAGCCCGAGCACTGCCGTATACTTCCCGCCTGCCCTGTCGGAAAAATTACCGAATGAACTCGATTGACCCCGCACTATTCGAAGAATGGATGATGACCGGCCTGGTCACGATTCTGATCATTTTCATGGGCTTCATCGTCTGGGACCTGGCGAAGAAATCCAAGGCCGGGCGTTTTGGCTCGTTCATTCTGTTTTTCGTGCTGGGCCTGGGCGTGGCCGCGTTCGTCATCAAGAGCGTGGTGATCGGCCTGATCGAGTCCGGCGCCTTATAAGCGCGCCGGTACGGCCTTCCATTGGCCCTGATCCAGGCCGTCGATGGACCAATCGCCAATCCGCACGCGCACCAGGCGCAAGGTGGGCAACCCCACCGCCGCGGTCATGCGCCGCACCTGGCGGTTTCGCCCCTCACGAATCACCAACTCCAGCCAGTGGGTCGGCACGCTTTTGCGAAAACGCACCGGCGGGTTGCGTGGCCATAACTCAGGCTCGTCCAGTTGCCGTGCTTCGGCGGGCAAGGTCATGCCGTCGTTGAGCTCCACCCCGTCGCGCAGGCGTTGCAGTTGTTCTTCGGTAGGTTCGCCTTCCACCTGCACCCAATAGGTTTTCGCCAGCTTGTGCTTGGGGTCGGCAATCCGCGCCTGCAATTGACCGTCGTTGGTCAACAGCAGCAGGCCTTCGCTGTCACGGTCCAGGCGGCCCGCCGGGTAGATGCCGGGGATGTCGATAAAATCCTTGAGGGTCGCCCGCCCGCCTTCGTCGCTGAACTGGGTCAGCACGTCGAACGGTTTATTGAACAGGATCAGCTTCGGCTCGGCCGGTGGCGCCTTGGCGACGCGACGGGCTGCGGAATACGGGGCTTTCACGCCAGGGCGACGCGAATCGGGACGGCTGGGACGGGACATGGCGAAGGAACATCTAACGGTCAGGACCGACAATGCTAGTGGCCTGACCGCTAAATGACCATCCCAACCGCTTAGCGGAACGGCGGCTCGTCGAAGCTGCGCAGTTTGCGCGAGTGCAGCGAGTTGAGCTCGGTGCGCAACAGGTCGACCGCCTCGATGCCGATCTTCAAGTGCTGGCTGACCGCCCGCTCATAGAACGCGTTGGCCGAGCCCGGCAGCTTGATCTCACTGTGCAACGGCTTGTCCGAGACACACAGCAACGTGCCGTAGGGCACGCGCAAACGGTAGCCTTGGGCGGCGATGGTGCCGCTTTCCATGTCCACCGCGACGGCGCGGGACAGGTTGATCAGCGGCCGTTCCTGGGCCCAGCGCAGTTCCCAGTTGCGGTCGTCGTAGGTCAGCACGGTGCCGGTGCGCAGGCGCTTTTTCAGCTCTTCGCCTTTTTCGCCGGTGACGTTGGCCGCCGCTTGCTGCAAGGCCATCTGCACTTCGGCCAGGGCCGGGATCGGGATATTCGGCGGCACTACGCGGTCGAGAATGCCGTCACGGCGCATATAGGCGTGAGCCAGGACATAGTCGCCGATGGTCTGGGATTGGCGCAGGCCGCCGCAGTGGCCGATCATCAGCCAGCAATGCGGACGCAGCACGGCCAGGTGGTCGGTGATGTTCTTGGCGTTGGACGGGCCGACGCCGATGTTGACCAGCGTCACCCCGTGGCCGTCACTGGCCTGCAGGTGGTAGGCCGGCATCTGGTAACGGTGCCAGACCACGCCTGCGGCAATGGCGGACGCTTCGCCGTGGTCCATGCTCTTGTCGATGATCACGTTGCCCGGCAACACCATGCGGATAAAACGCGGGTCGCTGCGCAGTTGCTCCAGGCCATGCACGATGAACTGGTCGACATAACGGTGGTAGTTGGTCAGCAGGATCCACGGCTGTACATGGCGCCAATCGCTGCCGGTGTAATGCACCAGGCGGCGCAGGGAAAAGTCCACGCGGGCCGCGTCGAACAGGGCCAGGGGCAGCGGGTCGGTGTTTTCCCAGTCGTACAGGCCGTCGGCGATGCCATCGGTGGCGGCCGACAGGTCGGTGCTGGGGAACACCCGCGCCAGGGTCGCGGCGGTCACGCCGGAGCCGGCCAGTTCGTCGCCCTGCTCGACCACATACGGGTAAGGAATATTCTGCTGGCTGACGCCGACTTCCACCGTCACGGTGAAGTCGTGCATCAGCGGCACCAATTGCTCCAGCAGGTATTTACGGAATGCCGACGGATGGGTGACGGTGACGCTGTAAGTCCCCGGCAGTTGGACCTTGGCATACGCCCGGGTGGGTTGTGGGACTTCGCCATGGCATTGGTAAGTCAGGCGCAGCTCCGGGTAACGAAACATCGCGCGTTGTTCGGCGTCGGGCTCGACGCGGTCCTTGAGGTATTGCTTGAGGGCCTGATTGAGCGCGCCGGTAGCACGCTCATGCAGAGCCGCCAGCCGGTCCACGGCTTCTTCGGCGGTTTGAACGACAACAAAAGCTTCGGTCACGGTAAGCATCCTGTGTGCTGACTTGCAGACCTTTATCTTGCCTGTATCCCTGTCAGACGCAAACTTTGAATTGGCATGCCTACTCAAGAAGAGCTCAGTCCCTGTGGGAGGCTGGCACACCGCGATCGCAGGCAAGCCAGCTCCCACATGTTGACCGCGTGTATTCAAAGGGCCTGTGGCGTGGACCGCGCGACAATCGCCTCAACATCCACACCACGTGGCAAGGTGCCATACACGCGTCCCGACGACTGGCCCAAACGGCTGGCGATAAACCCATCGCTGACCGCCGCGTTCCCGGACTCCAGCAACAACTTGGCCTGCAACGCTACGGCAATGTCCTCGGTCAGTTGCCGCGCGCGGTACTGGATATCCTGGGTGTCCATGAACGCCGACTTCAGTTGCTCAACATGCCGCGCCAACTGCCTGTCGCCATGCCCGTCGCCCAGCTCGACGAACAGCGCTTCCAGCACGCCCGGTTCTTTGGACAAGGCGCGCAGCACGTCCAGGCACTGCACATTGCCGGAACCTTCCCACGTCGAATTCACCGGCGCCTCACGATACAAGCGCGGCAGGATACTGTCCTCCACATAACCGGCACCGCCCATGCACTCGGCGGCTTCGTTGATCATCGCCGGCGCGCGCTTGCAGATCCAATACTTGCCCACCGCCGTCACCAGCCGGGAGAACTTGGCTTCCTGCTCATCGCCCAAATGATCGAGGGCGCGGCCCATGCGCAAGCTCAAGGCCAGCGAGGCCTCGCTTTCCAGCGCCAGGTCGGCCAGCACGTTTTGCATCAGCGGCTGCTCGCTGAGTACGCGACCGCCGACCGAACGATGGGCGCAATGATGGCTGGCCTGGGTCAGCGCCTGGCGCATCAAGGCGCTGGAGCCGACCATGCAATCGAAGCGGGTCATGGCGACCATCTCGATGATGGTCGGCACGCCACGGCCTTCTTCGCCGACCATCCAGGCCAGGGCGCCGCGGAACTCGACTTCGCTGGACGCGTTGGAGCAATTGCCGAGTTTGTTTTTCAGACGCTGGATATAGAACTGGTTGCGCGTGTCGTCCGGACGGTGTCGAGGCAGCAGGAAACAGGTGAGGCCCTTGTCGGTCTGGGCCAGGGTGAGGAACGCATCGCACATCGGCGCCGAGCAGAACCACTTGTGCCCCACCAGCTCATAGGCTTGGCCGGGGCCGCCCGCGCCCACGGGGTAAGCACGCGTGGTGTTGGCGCGCACGTCGGTGCCGCCCTGTTTCTCGGTCATCGCCATGCCGATGGTGGCACCGGCCTTGTGGGCGATGCCGACGTTGCGCGGGTCGTAATCGGTGCTGAGGATTTTCGGCAGCCAGGTCTGCGCCAGATCCGGTTGCAGGCGCAGGGCCGGGACGCAGGCAAAGGTCATGGTCAACGGGCAGCCGGTGCCGGCCTCGGCCTGGCTGTGCAGGTACGTCAGGGCAGCACGGGCCACATGGGCGCCGGATTGTGGATGAGCCCACGGCAGCGACGGCAGGCCATGCTCGACGGCGGTGTGCATCAGCTCATGGTAGGCCGGGTGAAACTCCACCAGGTCGACACGGTGGCCATAGCGGTCATGGCTGCTGAACTGTGGCTTGTTCTGGTTCGCCAGGAACCCGGCCGCCATCAGCGGCCCACCGGCCAACGCGCCATAGGCATCGAAGCGCGGTGCTGCCCAGCCGGCGTCGAAGCGGCGCGACCAGTCTTGCAGCGGCACATCGATGCGGTACAGGTTGATGCCGTCCAGGGAGGGCGGCTGGTTGGTGACGTCGTGGGTTTCGGCGAACTGATGCAGGTTCATGACGGGCCTCCTGGAAAAAAGGCCACCTGGGGTTGCGGCCCGAATTTCAGTTAAGCACCGTCATCTCGCTTAAAAAAGTGGCATACGCGCCGAATGTCCGGCGCTTTCGCCCTCTGACGGACACAGCAGCCGACGTTCCAGCAGCGCTTGCAGCGCGTCGAAACGTACCGGCTTGACCAGGCGCTCGGTGATGCCGATGCCATGACAGCGCTCGCGTTCGGACACATTCAACGTGGTGCTCAGGGCGATCACCGGTAACTCGCCGCAGCCGGGCAACGCGCGAATCTGACAGCACAACGAGAAACCGCCTTCCGGTATATCCAGCAACACTGCGTCGAAGGTTTCCCCCTGCAACGCCGCCAACGCCGCCGGCCCGCTGTCGACGGTTTTCACCCGATAACCGAGCTTGAGCAACATGCCGCGCACCACCAACTGGCCGACGCTGTTGTCGTCCACCAGCAGCACCGCACACTGCGCAGGCGTGCGTGCGTGCGCGGGGCTTGCCGGGCGTGGCTCGGGCTGCAGCGGGGTGACCGCCAGTTCCAGCTGAAAACGACTGCCCTTGCGCGGTTCGGAATGATGGGTAAGGCGCCCGCCGAGTAATTCGATCAGTTGCCGGCAGATCGCCAGACCAATCCCCAGGCCGCCGTATTCGCGGGTCGTCGAGCCATCGAGCTGGAAGAAACGCTGGTACAGGGTGGCCTCGTCGAGGAACGCAAAGCCGATGCCCGTGTCGGTGACGATAAAACTCAGGCGCACTGCACCATCGCTCAGGGGCACGCCGACCACCCGCAGACGCACGACGCCTTCGTGAGTGAACTTGAAGGCGTTGTCCAACAGGCAATCCAGGCACTGGCTGAGTTTGTCGGCATCGCCGCGCAGGCGATCGGGCAAGTCGTCGGCGACATCGATGGAAAAGGCCAGGCCTTTGCTCTGGGCGCTGGCGCTGAACTGCTGGCGCAAGGTGTCGAGCACGCCGCGCAGGCTGAACACCCTGGGCTGGGCACTCAGGCGCCCGGCCTGCAACTCGGTGAGGGTGAGGATGCCATTGACCATCCGCATCATGTCCCGCGCCGAGCCGGCGGCGGTTTGCTGGTAGTTCGCCAGGTCGTCGTCCAGAGGCACGGTCTGCATCAACTCCAGGGAGCCGATCACCCCATTCATCGGCGTGCGCAGTTCGTGGGTCAGGGTGGCGAGGAATTCGTCCTTGAGCCGGTTACTGCGGGCCAACTGCTGGTTGAGCACTTCGAGCTTCTGGCTCGCGTCGTAGAGGATCTGCGCCTGTTGCTCGCGCATGGCGTTGATGCGGTCCGCCAGGGCCAGGGACAACAGCGCCACTTCGATCGCCGAGCCGATCTGGCTGGCGTACATGGTGAGGAACACATTCGGCAGGTAACCCAGCACCATCAAGGTGTTGACCACGCCGCCCAGCAGGAACGCCGACCAGGCGATGATGAAATAACGCGCCACCCGCTGGCCGCAGTACCAGGCTTTGATGGCGGCGACGAAGATAGTCACGGTGAACACCAGCGCCAGGCCGGTGGCCAGGCGCAGCGCGAGAGCGTAGCTGGTCATCAGTGAGAGCAGCATCACCACCGCGCCACAGGCCACCAGCGCCAGCAACAGGCGATTGATCCAGCGGCTGTGCTGGGCGGTGTGCAGGAAGCTGCGGGCGAACAAGCTGCCGAACAACGCCGCCGAGCCGATCATGAACGGCGTCGCGGCATTCGCCCACCAGGGGTTGTTCGGCCAGAAATACTCCACCGCCGCACCGTTCACCGACAGCTGGTACAGACCGAACGAGGCGATATAGAAGATGTAATAAAGGTAGCTGGTGTCGCGCACGCTGAGGTAGATGAACAGGTTGTACACCAGCATCCCCAGCAACACGCCATAGATCAGGCCCAATACATATAGGCGCAGCGGTTGTTGTTCCAGGTAGGCAGTGCTGGACCACAGCGTCAGCGGCGCCTGGATCGAACCTTCGCTTTGCAGGCGCAGGTAGACGGTCTTGGTTTCGCCCGGCGTGAAGTCGACCTTGAACAAGTAGTTGTTCTGGCGAATCTCGCGGCTGGAGAACGCCAAGGCATCCCCGGTGCGACCGGCCAGGCGATAGTTGCCGGTGCTGTCGGGCAAGTACAGGTCAAGGTGGTCGAGGGGCGGATAGGCCAACTCCAGCAGCCAGGTGCGCTGGGTTTCAGGCAGCTTGGGCTGGTAACGCAGGTTGACCTTGAGCCAGAACACCGAGCGCGAATAGCCGGCGTTGAGGGTGTCTTTGTCGTGGGGCTTGAACTGTGTGGCAGCGGCGGGAGCGCTCACATCGGCGATGGTCAGGGTGTTGGTCGGGTCTTCGAGCACTTGCATGGCCCGGCCCAGCGGCAGGCTTCGCGTGTCTTGGGTGAACTCAATGGCGTCGGCGAGCAGCGGTAGCCCGCACAATAATAAAATCAGCAAATAACGCATAGAGCCCCAGCGTGACCTGTCCGGTCATGTCAAAAAGCCCCCCATTCCTTTTGAGAAGACGTATACCGGCGATACAGTAAGTTGTTTCGAATCACTTTAGCATAGCCGCTAAAGGCCATTAGACACCATTGATATAATTTTTCTAAAGGCTCTAGAACAAGGCTTTCAGCGGAATTCATAACTAAAATCCGATACTAGCAAACAGCCATAATCGCCCATGGTTCCCGGCGAAATTCAGCCATCGCCAGACGGCCACGCCAAAAGCGTTTGGTGGTAAGCTCGCGCACCATGAATATCTACAGCTCTCGCCCCGTTGTCCTCTGTCTCTCCGGCCATGATCCCAGTGGTGGCGCCGGCTTGCAGGCAGATATCGAAGCCCTGCTCGCCCAGGGTTGCCATGCGGCCCCGGCCGTTACCGCGCTGACGGTGCAGAACACCGTCAACGTCAGTGATTTCCGCGTGCTCGACCGCGAGTGGGTGCTGGCCCAGGCCAACGCCGTGCTCAGCGATTCGCCAGTGGCGGCGGTCAAGCTGGGCATGCTCGGCTCCACCGCGATGGTCGACACCGTGGTCGAACTGCTGCAGGCACACCCGCACCTGCCGGTGGTGTGCGACCCCGTGCTGCGCGCCGGTGGCGGCGGCAGCCTGGGCAAGGACGAAGTCGGCTACGCCATGCGCGAGCGGCTGTTGCCGTTGTCGCTGATCGCCACGCCCAACCTGCCTGAAGCACGCATCCTTGCCGAACTGCCTGAGGGCACGGCGGACGAATGCGCGGAAAAGCTGTTGCCGTTTATCAAGCACCTGCTGATTACCGGCGGCCATGGCGATGAGCACCAAGTCCACAACCGTCTGTACAGCCGCGACGGCACGCGCCAGACCTTTACCTGCCAGCGCCTGCCCGGCAGCTATCACGGTTCGGGGTGTACGCTGGCCAGCGCGCTGGCGGGCCGGATCGCCCAGGGTGAAGGCCTGGTCAGCGCCGTGCAATCGGCCCTCAACTACACTTGGCGCACCCTGCGTGACGCCGAACAACTCGGCCAGGGCCAGTTCGTGCCTCGCCGGCTGCCGCTGGATTTCTGCTCGTAACACCAAGAGGCCTGCCCGATGAAACTACGTGGCCTTTATGCCATTACCGACAGCCAATTATTGGCCGGCAAATTCCTCGCCTACGTCGAAGCGGCGCTGGATGGCGGCGTGACCCTGCTGCAGTACCGTGACAAAAGCAGCGACGAGGCCCGGCGCCTGCGTGAAGCGGAAAAACTCCGCGAATTGTGCTCGCGCTACAAGACCCAACTGATCATCAACGATGACGCCGAACTGGCCGCGCGCCTGGGCGTCGGCGTCCACCTGGGCCAGACCGATGGTCCCCTGACCACGGCCCGTGCGTTGCTGGGCTCCAAGGCGATCATCGGCGCCACCTGCCACAGCCAGATCGAACTGGCCGAACAGGCCGCGAAAGAAGGCGCCAGCTACGTCGCCTTCGGCCGCTTCTTCAACTCCAGCACCAAGCCCGGCGCCCCCGCCGCCAGCCTCGAAATGCTGGCCCAGGCCCGCGCGCGCCTGCAGTTGCCGATCTGCGTGATCGGCGGCGTCACCCTGGAGAATGCCGAACCGCTGGTGGCCCACGGGGCCGACTTGCTCGCCGTGGTACACGGCCTGTTTGGTGCCGACAGCACCCAGGAAGTCACGCGCCGCGCCCGCGCTTTCAACGATCTTCTTAAATCTTCAGTTTAGAGAGCCCGATCATGTCCCGTTCCGAAACCCTGTTTGCCGATGCCCAGAAACACATCCCCGGCGGTGTGAACTCCCCCGTGCGTGCATTCAAGAGCGTCGGCGGCACGCCGCTGTTCTTCAAGCATGCCGAAGGCGCCTACGTCACCGACGAAGACGACAAGCGCTATGTGGACTACGTCGGTTCCTGGGGCCCGATGATCCTCGGCCACAGCCACCCGGACGTACTCGACGCCGTGCGCCAGCAGTTGCAACACGGCCTGTCCTACGGCGCCCCGACCTCGATGGAAACCGAGATGGCCGATCTGGTCTGCTCGATCGTGCCGTCGATGGAGATGGTGCGGATGGTCAGCTCCGGCACCGAAGCCACCATGAGCGCGATTCGCCTGGCCCGCGGTTTCACCGGCCGCGACAGCATCATCAAATTCGAAGGCTGCTACCACGGTCACTCCGACAGCCTGCTGGTCAAGGCTGGGTCCGGCGCGCTGACCCAGGGCGTGCCAAGCTCGGCCGGTGTGCCGGCAGACTTCGCCAAACACACCCTGACCCTGCCGTTCAACAACATCGCCGCCGTCGAGCAGATGCTCAATGAAGTGGGCCAGGAGGTGGCGTGCATCATCGTCGAGCCGGTCGCTGGCAACATGAACTGCGTACCGCCGGCCCCGGGCTTCCTCGAAGGCCTGCGCGCACAGTGCGACAAGCATGGCGTGGTGCTGATTTTCGACGAAGTGATGACCGGCTTCCGCGTAGCCCTCGGTGGCGCCCAGGCGCATTACGGCGTAACGCCGGACCTGAGCACCTTCGGCAAGATCATCGGTGGCGGCATGCCGGTGGGCTGCTTCGGCGGCAAGCGCGAAATCATGCAATACATCGCGCCGCTGGGCCCGGTGTACCAGGCGGGCACCCTGTCCGGTAACCCGCTGGCCATGGCCGCCGGCCTGACCACCCTGCGCCTGATCAGCCGCCCGGGCTTCCATGCCGAGCTGACCGACTACACCTCCCGCCTGCTCGACGGCCTGCAACAGCGCGCCGATGCCGCCGGCATTCCGTTTGTCACCACGCAAGCAGGCGGCATGTTCGGCCTGTATTTCAGCGGCGCCGACGATATCGTCACCTTTGAGGACGTGATGGGCAGCGACGCCGGCCTGTTCAAGCGCTTCTTCCACCTGATGCTGGACGGCGGCGTGTACCTGGCACCGAGCGCCTTTGAAGCCGGCTTCACCTCGATCGCCCATGGCGACGCCGAGTTGAAACTGACCCTGGATGCTGCCGAGCGCGCCTTCGCCGCCCTGAAATAACCGGCACAGCATTCTGACGTCGCCCCCCGGCGGCGTCAGATTTGCTACTTTGCTTACAGACTTTTCCTGGTTTTCTCGAGAAATCACCTGCAATCCGGCAGATAACTTGCCCAACCGGCAGAAAAACGAGTAAAGACTTTGTAAGCAGAGGTCTGCTTATTTCATAATGCGCGCTTATTGGACCCCCGAGGGTCCGCGTGCCCCGTCAGAGGTAAGTCGATTCCCATGAAACGCACCGGCCGCACCCTGGTCCTGGGCTGCCTGTTGCTCCTTCAGCCGCTGCTGGCACATGCACAAGCAGGCGGCAACTCGTTGTTAATCCCAGCGATGGGTCGTTGCACCCTCAATACCCAGCCAGACAGCCAGGCCGAAGCCCTGAGCGCGTGCCAGAAACAGGCCGACGGCGGGGATGCGCAGGCGCAATACGAGTTGGGCGAGTACTACCACGACGGCAAGAACCCCGCGCGCGACCTCAACAAAGCGTTGAACTACTTCGAAAAAGCCTCGCTGCAGGGCCACGCCCAGGCGCAATTCCAGCTGGGCACCATGTTCTTCAAAGGCGAAGGGGTGCCGGCCAATAACGTCCAGGCGTATATCGTGCTGAAAATGGCCGCGGTCAACGGCGCCGAAGACGCGCTGGACACCGCCGACGAAGTTGCCGAACACATGCAGCGCGATGAACTGGAACTGGCGACCCAGGTGCTGGGCCAGATCTTCCGCAATTATCTGCAGGAACTGCAGAGTGCGGATGGGCGCTCGCCGTTCTCGCCCCTGCCCTGATCGACCGGTGACGAGGGAGCCAGCGCCCTCGCTACAAACGCCCTACTTCTCTGGCATCGGCATCGGAAACGGCATGACATTGCTCGTGCCACGCGCTTCGCTGATCTTCGGCGTGCCCAGGCGCTCGACTTCATCGATACGCACGATCGAATGCATCGGCACAAAACTGCGCACCACGCCTTCGAACTGGGCCTTGAGTTTTTCCTCGCCCGGGTCGACGACCAGCTGTGTGCGCTCGCCAAAGACGAACTCTTCCACTTCCAGGAAGCCCCACAGATCACTTTGATAGATCTGCTTGGCGTACATTTCGAACACCTGGCCCTGGTTGAGGAAAATCACCTTATAGATTGGAGCTTCACGTTTGGTCATGGTGGGCGGGGAACACATCGAGGATATAAAAGAGGGCGCGAACTATAGCATGGCACCCGATGCACAGTGCTAGGAACCGATGGACATGACCCCTATAATGCGCGGTTCTTTACCACCAGTTGACGATTCCCATGGCCAAGAAGCTCTACATTGAAACCCACGGTTGCCAGATGAACGAGTACGACAGCTCGCGCATGGTCGATCTGCTGGGTGAACATCAGGCCCTGGAAGTCACCGCCCGCGCCGAAGATGCCGACGTAATCCTGCTCAATACCTGCTCGATCCGCGAACGGGCACAGGACCGCGTGTATTCGCAGCTGGGCCGCTGGCGTGAATTGAAACTGGCCAACCCGGAGATGGTGATTGCCGTCGGCGGCTGCGTCGCCAGCCAGGAAGGCGCAGCCATCCGCGACCGCGCGCCCTACGTGGATGTGGTCTTCGGCCCGCAAACCTTGCACCGCCTGCCGGAAATGATCGACGCCGCACGCCTCACCAAGCTGCCCCAGGTCGACGTCTCGTTCCCGGAAATCGAAAAATTCGACCATCTGCCCGAGCCGCGCATCGATGGGCCGAGCGCCTACGTGTCGGTGATGGAAGGCTGCAGCAAGTACTGCACCTTCTGCGTGGTGCCCTACACCCGCGGTGAAGAAGTCAGCCGGCCGTTTGACGATGTAATGTCAGAAATCATCCACCTGGCCGAAAACGGCGTGCGTGAAGTGACCCTGCTGGGCCAGAACGTCAACGGCTATCGCGGCCAGACCCACGACGGGCGCCTGGCCGACCTCGCGGAGCTGATCCGGGTTGTCGCCGCGGTGGATGGCATCGAGCGCATTCGCTACACCACCTCGCACCCGCTGGAGTTCTCCGACAGCCTGATCCAGGCCCACGCCGAAGTGCCGGAGCTGGTCAAGCACCTGCACTTGCCGGTGCAATCGGGTTCGGACCGCATCCTGTCGGCGATGAAACGCAACCACACCGCCCTGGAATACAAATCCAAACTGCGCAAGTTACGCGCGGCAGTGCCGGGCATCTGCATCAGTTCGGACTTTATCGTCGGCTTCCCCGGCGAGACCGAGAAAGACTTCCAGCAGACCATGAAGCTGATTGAAGACGTCGGTTTCGACTTTTCCTACTCGTTTGTCTACAGCCAGCGCCCCGGCACGCCTGCCGCCGACCTGCTGGACGAGACCCCGGAAGAGCTGAAAAAAGAGCGCCTGAACGCCCTGCAACATCGCCTGAACCAGCAGGGGTTCGAGATCAGTCGACAAATGGTCGGGTCCACCCAGCGCATCCTGGTCACCGACTACTCGAAAAAAGACCCGGGCGAACTGCAAGGGCGCACCGAGAACAACCGCATCGTCAACTTCCGTTGCGACAACCCGACCCTGATCGGCCAGTTCGCCGATGTCCACATCGATGCGGCGCAACCGCACTCGTTGCGCGGCTCTCTGGTGTAATAAATGTGCGAGGGGGCTTGCCCCAAATTGCGGGACATCAGCAGCACATGAGCTGCCTGACACTCCGCTATCGGGGGCAAGCCCCCTCCCACACTGGATCGGGTTGGATAAGTGCTTTCGCACACTGGCGCGTGGCGTTATCCTCTCTTTCACCTCAACAGCCAAAGGGCGGCTAAAAGCGACCTTGAACGCACCCATCGAACCCCATCGTTTTCTCCTCGAGCCGTTTGAGGCTCGCCGTTTCGCCAATTTGTGCGGACAGTTCGACGAGCACCTGCGCCTGATCGAACAACGCCTGAGCATCGAGATCCGCAACCGCGGCAATCAATTCGAGCTGATTGGTGAACCCCAGCACACCACGTCTGCAGAAAACCTGCTCCGCCGCCTCTACCGCGAAACCAAGGGTAGTGAGCTGTCGCCGGAAACGGTCCACCTGTACCTGCAGGAATCGGCCGTGGAAGACCTGGCCAACAACCCGGTGGCCGAAGCCAGCGTGGCCTTGCGCACCAAAAAGGGCATGATTCGCCCACGCGGCTTGAATCAGCAGCGCTACGTCAAAGAAATCCTCGGTAACGATATCAACTTCGGCATCGGCCCCGCCGGTACCGGCAAGACCTACCTGGCCGTGGCCTGTGCCGTCGACGCCCTGGAGCGCGAGCAAGTGCGCCGCATCCTGCTGGTACGCCCGGCGGTCGAGGCCGGCGAAAAGCTCGGCTTCCTGCCCGGCGACCTGGCACAGAAAATCGACCCGTACCTGCGCCCGCTCTACGACGCGCTCTACGAGATGCTCGGCTTTGAATACGTGGCCAAGCTCATCGAGCGCCAGGTGATCGAGATCGCCCCGCTGGCCTACATGCGCGGCCGGACGCTGAACAACAGCTTCATCATTCTCGACGAAAGCCAGAACACCACCGTCGAACAGATGAAAATGTTCCTCACCCGCATCGGTTTCGGCTCCACCGCCGTGATCACCGGCGACGTCACCCAGGTCGACCTGCCCAAGGGCACCAAGTCGGGCCTGGCCCAGGTGATCGAGGTGCTCAAAGACGTGCCGGGGATCAGCTTCACGCACTTCATGCCCAAGGACGTCGTCCGCCACCCGCTGGTCCAGCGCATTGTCGAAGCCTACGAGCGCTTCGAGCACCGCGACGACGCCCCGGCCAAGGACACCCGCCGCGATGCTTGAGCTTGACCTGCAACTGGCAACCGACGCGCCCGCCCCCAGTGAAGAGCAGTTCCGTCAATGGTGCGCCCTGGCCCTGCGCCAGCGCACCGCCGACTCGGAGCTGACCATCCGCCTGGTGGACGAACCCGAAGGCCGCGAACTGAATCACACCTGGCGCCAGAAGGATTACGCGACCAACGTGCTGTCCTTCCCCGCCGACGTACCCGACGAACTGCTGGATATCCCGTTGCTGGGCGACCTGGTGATCTGCGTCGAAGTCGTCGAGCGTGAGGCGCAGGAACAAGGCAAGGCCCTTGAAGCCCATTGGGCTCATCTGGTCATCCACGGCTGCTTGCATCTGTTGGGTTACGACCATATAGACGATGACGAAGCCGAAGAAATGGAAGCACTGGAACGATCGTTGCTTGCAGAATTGGGTCACCCCGATCCGTATGCAGATGACGAAAACTGATCAACACTCAACTGAAACATCAAAGGATTTAGAGTAATCGCTATGAGCGAAGACCGATCGAGCAACGGGCAAAAGTCATGGCTGGGTAAACTGACCCAGGCTTTTGCCCACGAGCCGAAAAACCGCCAGGAGCTGCTGGAGCTGCTGCGCGAGGCCCATCAGAACAAGTTGCTGGACAGCGAAGCGCTGGCCATCGTCGAAGGCGCCATCCAGGTGGCTGACCTGCAAGTTCGGGACATCATGGTCCCGCGTTCGCAGATGATCAGCATCAAGGCGCCCCAGACCCCACGGGAATTCCTCCCGGCCGTGATCGACTCGGCGCACTCGCGCTACCCGGTGATCGGCGAAAGCCATGACGACGTCATGGGTGTCCTGTTGGCCAAGGACTTGCTGCCGCTGATCCTCAAGGAGAACGGCGACAGCTTCAACATCAAGGACCTGCTGCGTCCGGCCACCTTCGTCCCCGAATCCAAGCGCCTGAATGTGCTGCTGCGCGAGTTTCGCGCCAACCACAACCACATGGCCATCGTGATTGACGAATACGGCGGCGTCGCCGGTCTGGTGACCATCGAAGACGTGCTGGAACAGATCGTCGGCGACATCGAAGACGAGCACGACGTCGAAGAAGACAGCTACATCAAGCCGCTGCCGAGCGGTGATTTCCTGATCAAGGCGTTGACGCCGATCGAGAACTTCAACGAGTTCTTCGACAGCGAATTCTCCGACGACGAGTTCGACACCGTCGGCGGCCTGGTGATGAGTGCGTTCGGGCACCTGCCCAAGCGTAACGAGACCACCGAGATCGGCGCTTATCGCTTCCGCATCCTGAACGCCGACAGCCGCCGGATTCATCTGATTCGCCTGACACCTATTGCCCGTTAAGGACTGACATGCGCCGTTTCATCGCACCCGGCTGGCCCGGCAACTTGTTGGCCGTGGTGGCTGGCGCCATCACCACCCTGGCGCTGGCGCCATTCGATCTGTGGCCGCTTGCGTTGGTCGCGGCCGGATTGTTCTATATCGGGCTGCGCGAGCTGTCCCCACGCCAGGCCCTCGGCCGTGGCTGGTGTTTCGGTTTCGGCCTGTTTGGCGCCGGCACCAGCTGGATCTACTACAGCATCCACCACTTCGGCGGCGCTTCGGTGTTGCTGGCTGGCTTGCTGATGCTGGCGTTCACCGCCGCCATTGCCTTGTTCTTCGCCCTGCCCGCCTGGTTGTGGGCGCGCTGGCTGCGGCGCAATGAAGCGCCACTGGCCGATGCCCTGACGTTTGCGGCGCTATGGGTCGGCCAGGAAGCGTTCCGGGGCTGGTTCCTGACCGGTTTTCCCTGGTTGTACTCCGGTTACAGCCAACTTGACGGCCCCCTCACCGGCCTCGCGCCGCTGGGTGGGATGTGGCTGATTTCCTTCGCCCTGGCCTTGACCTCCGCCCTGCTGTGCAACCTGCCGCGCCTGCTGGCGACCCAGCGCAACGCCTTCATCGGCGCTGGCCTGTTGCTGCTGGTGGCGCCCTGGGCCATCGGCCTGGCCCTCAAGCATCACGCCTGGACTTCACCGTCCGGCGACCCGCTGAGCGTGGCGGCGATCCAGGGTAACGTCGAACAAAGCATGAAGTGGGACCCCGAGCAGCTCAATGCACAACTGGCGCTGTACCGCGACATGAGCTTCAGCTCCAAGCGGGTCGACCTGCTGATATGGCCGGAAACGGCCGTGCCGGTGCTCAAGGAGTCCGTCGAGGGCTACCTCGGGATGATGGGCAAGTTCGCCGCCGAACGGCACACCGCGCTGATTACCGGCGTGCCGATTCGCCAGGAAGTGCATCACCAGAAGCGCTACTACAACGGCATCACCGTCGTGGGCGAAGGTGACGGCACCTACCTCAAGCAGAAGCTGGTGCCCTTCGGCGAGTACGTGCCGCTGCAGGACATGCTGCGCGGCTTGATTGCCTTCTTCGACCTGCCCATGTCGGACTTCGCCCGCGGCCCGTCCGACCAGGCGATGCTACAGGCCAAGGGCTATCAGATTGCGCCGTTCATTTGCTATGAAGTGGTCTACCCGGAATTCGCCGCCAGCCTCTCGGCCCAGAGCGACTTGCTGCTGACCATCAGCAACGACACCTGGTTCGGCACCTCCATCGGCCCCTTGCAGCACCTGCAAATGGCGCAGATGCGTGCGCTGGAAGCCGGCCGCTGGATGATCCGCGCCACCAACAACGGCGTGACCGGGCTGATCAACCCGTATGGGCAGATCACCGCGCAGATCCCGCAGTTCGAGCGCGGCATCCTCTATGGCGAAGTGGTGCCGATGCACAACCTCACGCCGTACCTGCAATGGCGTTCGTGGCCGCTGATCGTGGTGTGCCTGGTGTTGTTTGGCTGGGCGCTGCTGGCCGGCCGAATGTCCAAAACCGTCTAACAGATTCAAATGTGGGAGGGGGCTTGCCCCCGATAGCAGTGTGTCAGTCAGTACATTTGATACTGATACACCGCAATCGGGGGCAAGCCCCCTCCCACATTTTGATTTGCGGTGCTATCGGTAGAACAACCGATACCCCACCTGCCCCACCGCCTCATTGAGCAACTGCCCGCTCTGCCACACCGACTTGAACTCCGGCATCCAACCACCCAGCGGCCGCGCGTTATCCTCGCCGAGGAAGCCGACCGGCGCCGGCACCACGCTGAAACCGGCTTTTTCAAAGCTCCAGACCGCACGCGGCATATGCCAGGCCTGGGTCACCACCACGACGCGCTTGACCCCCTCGGGCAACAGAATCTCGGCACTCATCTGCGCATTTTCCCAGGTGGTGCGGCTGCGCTCTTCCTTCCAGCGCACCGCCACATCGAAGTCGTCCCGCATCGACACCGCCATCAACTCAGCTTCGCTGGGCGGTGTGCCGTAATGCAAACCGCCGCTGGTCAGCACCGGCAGCCCGGAGGCCTTGGCCAATCGCGCGGCGTAGCGCTGACGTTCGAGCCCGATGCCGGTTGGCTGGTCCGAACCCCAGGCCGGGTCGCCACGCTCGCGCCCCGAACCCAGCACCACAATGGCATCGGCGCGCCGGGCCAGGTTCGACCAGTCCTCCCGGGCCAACGGCGGCGCCGTCTCCAGGGCGCGCGCGCCCCACTCCACCATGATCGGCAGGCTCATCAGCCACATCCCGCCCAGGCCGAGGGCAAAGCAGCAGCCGGCCAGGCGCGGGCGGCTGCGGCGAAACCACCAGGCAAGGGCCAGCAACAGCAAGAGAATGCCGGGTGGCAACAGCAGTTGTTTGATGAAATAACGAATAGGCATCGAGCATCTCCATAGATGCCCGAAGCCTAAGGTGTAACGGGGTTTAGCGACAATCTTTACAAGAACGAAGCAGAGTCAGCGATGATCAGGAAACTAAGGGGCATGTATTACTTGAACCGCACGGACCGATGTTTTTCCGGACCGCGAGCGGCTGACACATCCTTGAGCCACACCACCTTGGCCGACCGCACGGGCTCGTTGGGCGGCGTGCTCGCCACGCCGGTAAAAGCCGAACGTTCGTTCCTTGCCAGGTAAGCCTTGATCAGTTCCAGCTCCGCGTGGCTCAAGCCTCGCAGTTCCAACTCGACGGGCTGCTCATCACGCAATCGACCCGCCGTACTTGCTGCATCCAATGCACGACCCAAACGGTCGATGAGTCCTTGGTACACATCCGGTTTAGATAACATTCGCTGCGATTCCACCATCCCCTCACCTCATTGAAGATAAGACTCACTCCCCAATAAACAGCGTAGCCCCCATGGCTGCGCCTGCCCGGCGCCGCGACAGACGGCCTCGACCGCGCAATCAGGGTTTCCCTCGATAGAGTGGGGTCATGTATGCTACGGCGCTTCCTGTAACTCCACTTCCCGCAGGGTTTGGGCACGGACGCGGCGCTTTATGGTGTCGGCCAGCTCGGACAATGCACCGAAGAGGATTAGGCCACCCCTATTCAGTTCAAAAGTAGCCATGCACGAACAATATCAGCCCCGTGAAATAGAAAATGCCGCCCAAACCTTCTGGGATGAGCAAAAGTCCTTTGAAGTCAGTGAACAGCCGGGCAAGGAGACGTTCTATTGCCTATCGATGTTCCCTTACCCCAGCGGCAAGCTACACATGGGGCACGTGCGTAACTACACCATCGGCGACGTGATTTCCCGTTACCAGCGCATGCAAGGCAAGAATGTCCTGCAACCCATGGGTTGGGACGCCTTCGGCATGCCGGCGGAAAACGCCGCGATGAAGAACAACGTAGCGCCCGCCAAGTGGACCTACGAAAACATCGCCTACATGAAGACCCAGCTGCGCAGCCTGGGCCTGGCGGTGGACTGGTCCCGCGAAGTGACCACCTGCAAGCCGGACTACTATCGCTGGGAACAATGGCTGTTCACCCGCCTGTTCGAAAAAGGCGTGATCTACCGCAAGAACGGTACCGTGAACTGGGACCCGGTCGACCAGACCGTGCTCGCCAACGAGCAAGTGATCGACGGTCGCGGCTGGCGTTCCGGCGCGCTGATCGAAAAGCGCGAAATCCCGATGTACTACTTCAAGATCACCGCCTACGCGGATGAACTCTTGTCGAGCCTCGACGACCTGCCGGGCTGGCCTGAACAGGTCAAGACCATGCAACGCAACTGGATCGGCAAGTCCAAGGGCATGGAAGTGCAGTTCCCGTACAACGTCGATTCGATCGGCGAAGCGGGTACCCTCAAAGTCTTCACCACCCGTCCGGACACCCTGATGGGCGCGACTTACGTCGCCGTGGCCGCGGAACACCCGCTGGCCAGCCAGGCCGCACAGAACAACCCTGAGCTGCAGGCGTTCATCGCCGAATGCAAAGGCGGCAGCGTGGCGGAAGCCGACGTCGCCACCCAGGAGAAAAAAGGCCTGCCGACCGGGCTGTTCGTCGAGCACCCGCTGACCGGCGAAAAATTGCCGGTATGGGTCGCCAACTACGTGCTGATGCACTACGGCGATGGCGCAGTAATGGCTGTGCCGGCCCACGACGAACGCGATTTCGAATTCGCCACCCAGTACAACCTGCCGATCAAATCCGTGGTACGCACCAGCTCGGGCGACACCAACCCGGCCCCGTGGCAAGACGCCTACGGCGAGCACGGTGAACTGATCAACTCCGGCGAGTTCGACGGCCTGGACTTCGCCGGCGCCTTCGACGCCATCGAAGTCGCGCTGATCAAGAAAAACCTCGGTGCCTCGCGCACCCAGTTCCGCCTGCGCGACTGGGGCATCAGCCGCCAGCGTTACTGGGGCTGCCCGATCCCGATCATCCACTGCGAAACCTGCGGTGACGTGCCGGTGCCGGAAGACCAGTTGCCGGTAGTCCTGCCGGAAGACGTGGTGCCGGACGGCGCCGGTTCGCCTTTGGCGCGCATGCCTGAGTTCTACGAGTGCAGCTGCCCGAAATGCGGCCAGCCAGCCAAGCGCGAAACCGACACCATGGACACTTTCGTCGAGTCCTCGTGGTACTACGCCCGTTATGCCTCGCCGCACTACGAGGGTGGCCTGGTCGAGAAATCGGCGGCCGACCACTGGTTGCCGGTGGATCAGTACATCGGCGGTATCGAACACGCCATTCTTCACCTGCTGTACGCGCGCTTCTTCCACAAGCTGATGCGCGACGAAGGCCTGGTCAGCTCCAACGAGCCGTTCAAGAACCTGCTGACCCAGGGCATGGTGATCGCCGAGACGTATTACCGTCGCGAAGCCAATGGCAGCTACACCTGGTTCAACCCGGCGGATGTCGAGCTCGAGCGCGACAGCAAAGCCAAGGTCATCAGTGCCAAGCTGATCGCCGACGGCCTGCCGGTGGAAATCGGTGGCACCGAGAAGATGGCCAAGTCGAAGAACAACGGCGTCGACCCACAGTCGATGATCGACCAGTTCGGCGCCGACACCTGCCGCCTGTTCATGATGTTCGCCTCGCCGCCGGACATGAGCGCCGAATGGTCCGACTCCGGCGTCGAAGGTTCGCACCGCTTCCTCAAGCGCGTCTGGCGCCTGGCCCATGCCCATGTCAGCCAGGGCCTGCCGGGCAAGCTGGATGTGGCCGCCTTGAGCGACGAGCAGAAAGCCATTCGCCGCAGCACCCACCTGGCCATCAAGCAAGCCAGCCAGGATGTGGGCCAGAACCACAAGTTCAACACCGCCATCGCCCAGGTGATGACACTGATGAACGTGCTGGAAAAAGCCCCGCAAGCCACCGAACAGGAGCGTGCGCTGGTTCACGAAGGCCTCGAGACGGTCACCTTGCTGCTGGCCCCGATCACGCCGCACATCAGCCACGAACTGTGGCACCGCCTGGGCCACAGCGAAGCCGTCATTGACGCCCGCTGGCCGGTGCAGGATGACAGCGCGCTGGTCCAGGACACGCTGCAGCTGGTGATCCAGGTCAACGGCAAACTGCGCGGCCAGATCGACATGCCGGCCAGCGCCAGCCGCGAAGACGTCGAAGCGGCCGCGCGCTGCAACGAGAACGTGCTGCGCTTTACCGAAGGCCTGACGATCCGCAAAGTGATCGTCGTGCCGGGTAAACTGGTCAATATCGTCGCCAGCTAAATCGGATCGGGCGCAGGGCTTGAGCGCTGCGCCGAACTAAACCTTCAGGGCCTCGATAAGGCCCGCATGGTTTCAAGGGGAGCAATAAAATGATCAAACGCAATTTGCTGGTGATGGGCCTTGCTGTGCTGCTGAGCGCTTGCGGCTTCCAGCTGCGCGGTACCGGCACCAATGAACTGACCATCAAGGAATTGGACGTCAGCGCCCGCAACGCCTACGGCGAAACCGTTGTGCAACTGCGCGACACCCTGAAAAACAGTGGCGTACACGTCTACACCGGCGCGACCTACAAGCTGTTCCTGGCCGACGAGAAAGAAACCCAGCGTAACCTCAGCTACGCCAGCGCTGGCCGTGCGTCCGATATCGAGCTGATCACTTCGTTGACGTTTGAAATGCAGGGCCGCGACCATCTGCCGTTGATGGGTGACAAGATCGAAGTGCAAAAGGTCGTGAGCCACGATGGCAACAACCTGGTGGGCTCGGACTCGGAAATGACCCAGGTTCGCAAAGAAATGCGTCGTGAGCTGGTCCAACGCGTGATGCTGCGCCTGCAACAGCTGACGCCGGAAAAACTGGAACTGCTGCAACAGACCGCCGACAACAAGGCCAAGGCTGACGCCGACGCCCTGAAAGCCGCGCAAGAGTATGAAAACAACACGCCGAAACAATCGCCTGTTGAAGTCCCTGTAGACTAAGCCAGACGGGGCGCCCCAGGCGCCCCGTTCATCGCGCCTATGAAACTCGCCCCCGCCCAACTCGCCAAACACCTGCAAGGTGCTCTCGCGCCTGTCTATATCGTCAGCGGCGATGACCCGTTGCTGTGCCAGGAAGCGGCAGACGCCATTCGCACCGCCGCGCGCCAGCAAGGCTTCGACGAACGCCAGGTGTTCAGCGCCGACGCCAGTTTCGACTGGGGCACGCTGCTGCAAGCCGGCGCGAGCATGTCGCTGTTTGCCGAAAAACGCCTGCTGGAACTGCGCCTGCCGTCGGGCAAGCCCGGCGACAAGGGCGCGGCGGCCTTCATCGAGTACTGTTCGCGGCCTGCCGAAGACACGGTGTTGCTGATCAGCCTGCCCAAGCTCGACGGCAGCGCGCAGAAAACCAAGTGGGGCAAAGCGCTGGTGGAAGGGGCACAGACCCAGTTCATCCAGATCTGGCCGGTGGACAGCAATCAGTTGCCGCAGTGGATTCGTCAGCGCCTGTCCCAATCGGGGCTGTCGGCCACGCAGGACGCCGTGGAACTGATCGCCGCCCGGGTCGAAGGTAACCTGCTTGCCGCCGCCCAAGAGATCGAAAAGCTCAAGCTGATGGCCGAAGACGGGCAGATCACCGTCGAAACCGTACAAGGCGCGGTGGCTGACAGCGCGCGCTTTGACGTGTTCGGGCTGGTGGACGCCATCCTCAATGGCGAGCCTGCGCACGCCCTGCGCATGCTCGAAGGGTTGCGCGGTGAAGGCGTGGAACCGCCGGTGATTCTCTGGGCGCTGGCTCGCGAGTTGCGGGTACTGGCCAATATTGCGCTGCAATACAGCCAGGGCACGCCGTTGGACAAATGCTTCAGCCAAGCCAGACCGCCGGTCTGGGACAAGCGCAAACCGCTGATGAGCAAAGCCCTGCAGCGGCACTCGGCGCAACGCTGGGCGCAACTGTTGCTCGAAGCCCAGCGCATCGATGCGCAAATCAAGGGCCAGGCGGCGGGTTCGCCGTGGATGAGCCTGAGCCGTTTGTCACTGCTGATGTCTGGCCAGCGCCTGACATTACCTGCCGAATAACCCACCCTCTTAAAAACACCGCAAAACCAATGCGGGATGGGGCAAGCCCCCTCCCACATGTTGGCTGCATTTGTATTTCAAAAAACTTGTCGGGCTTTACAGCGGCCAGACTTCGGCAGATGATTTGCACCGCTGCATCCCACCTGAAGAGAGTAACGACCATGAGCAAAAAGCCATCTAAGCATGGCCCCAACAAGGCCAAATCCATCATCGCCCAGCCACTGTTCCGCAGCCGTCAGGAACGCGCCGGCAAGGGCAAAGGCAGCTACCGCCGCGAAGCCTTCCAGTCTAATAGCTGGGAGGCTTCTTACTTTCTGGCCGCCTGAAGGCAAGCGCCCCTCCGGCATGATAAGGTCAGCACTTGATTTGTAATCCCTGGACCTGTGCATGCCCTCTAGTCTTTCCCGTCGTTGGCACCTTCGCCAATTGATCGCTGCCTCCAGCCTCATTCTGCTTGTCGCCTGCGCGGAAAAACCTACCGCCGCAGATGCTCAACCCTTGCCGACACTGTCGACCGCACCGGTCGTAGCGCCCGCTGTCGTGGCCCCGCTGGCTGTGGATAACCTGGACATCCAGCCCACCCAGACCTTTGCCGAATGGCAGGCCGATTTCCGTGCGCAAGCCTTGAAGGCCGGCATTACCCCAGCCGTGTTTGATATCGCCTTCGCCAACGTCACCCCGGACATGGCGGTGATCCGCGCCGACCGCAGCCAACCGGAATTTTCCCGCCCGGTGTGGGAATACCTCGACGGCGCCCTGTCGCCAGTACGTGTGCGTAATGGCCAGGCACTATTGGTCAAGTACGCCGACATCCTGCAAAGCATCGAGCAACGTTATGGCGTCGACCGCCAGGCGCTGGTCTCGGTGTGGGGCATGGAAAGTAACTTCGGTCAGTTCCAGGGCAATAACTCGGTGATCCGTTCCCTCGCGACCCTGGCCTACGAAGGCCGGCGCCCGGCCTTTGCCCAGGCGCAATTGCTTGCGGCGCTGCAAATCATCCAGCACGGCGATATCCAGGCCGACCAGATGCGCGGTTCGTGGGCCGGCGCCATGGGCCAGACCCAGTTCATCCCGACCACCTACAACACCCACGCCGTGGACTTCGACGGCGACGGTCGCCGCGATATCTGGAACAGCCCGGCCGACGCCCTCGCCTCCACCGCGCATTACCTGCAAAGCTCCGGCTGGCAGAAAGGCCAGCCGTGGGGTTTCGAAGTCAAACAACTGCCGGCCAACTTCGATTACACCCTGGCCGACGGTGGCGTGCGCAAGACCGTCGCCGACTGGCTGAAGCTGGGCATCCAGCTGCCACCGGGAGCGAGCATGCCGCCTAATGTCGACCAGCTCTCCGCCGCCCTGCTGCTGCCAGCGGGTTACCGTGGCCCGGCGTTCCTGGTGCTGGATAACTTCCGCGCAATCCTCAAGTACAACAACTCGTCGTCCTACGCACTGGCCGTGGGCCTGCTGTCGGAACGGTTCGGCGGAAGTGGTGTGATTCGTGGCGATTGGCCGAAAGATGAACTGCCGCTGAGTCGTTCCCAGCGCATTGACCTGCAGACCGTACTCAGCAGCAATGGCTATGACGCGGGCAACCCGGACGGGATTATCGGCGCCAACACGCGCAAGGCGATCCGCGCGGCGCAACAGTCACTGGGCTGGCCGGCGGATGGTTATCCGACGGTGAAATTGCTGGAGTCGTTGCAGAACCGTTAGATCGGCTTATGGCGACTGCCGCTATCGGGGGCAAGCTCCCTCCCACATTTTGACCGCGTACATCCTTTGAAATGCGGTCAAAATGTGGGAGGGAGCTTGCTCCCGATAGCGGTTTAGCAGACGACAGATTCAGCGGTTGAACACCACATCCTGTTCCAGCACCAGCCGCTGCTCCCCCGCATCCAACCGCACACGCGCGCCCATCGGCAGCGTCACGTTCGGATCGCAATGCCCACTGCGCCAGCCAGACAGCACCGGAATGCACAGCGGTTCGAAGGTCTGCTTCAGCAGCCGCTCCAGCGCGGTGCTATCCACCCCCGCCACGTCCCCCACCAACACACCCGCTACCTGAGCCAGCTTGCCGGTCAGGCGCAGATGCGTCAGCAAGCGGTCGATGCGGTAGATCGGCTCATTGACGTCTTCGATAAACAGGATGATGCCCTCGGCATCGATTTCGTAGGACGTCCCCATCATGGCCGCGATCATCGATAGGTTGCCGCCGAGCAAGCGCCCACAGGCGATACCGGGCTCGATCGTGGTCAATGGGTAGGCCACCGGGTGCGCCAGCACGCTGCCTGCACCTACCTGGCCACGCAGCATGTTGAACAACGACGACTCGGTGGGTGGCTGCTTGTCGCCGAGCAGGTCGGCATTCAGCATCGGGCCGTGGAAGGTCACAAAACCGGCATAGCGGTTGATTGCCAGGTGCAACGCAGTGATATCACTGTAACCCACGAAAGGCTTGGGGTTGGCGCGCAGCAGGTCGAAGTCCAGGCGGTCCAGCAGGCGGGGCGTGCCGTAGCCGCCGCGCAGGCAGAAGATCGCATCGATATCAGGGTTGGCGAAGGCGGCGTGCAGGTCGCGCAAGCGCACGTCATCGCTGCCGGCCAGGTAGCCGTCGCGTTCATATACTCCGGGGAAGATGCGTAGCTCATAGCCACGGGCGCGCATCCACTGCCCGGCTTTTTCCACGTCCAGCGCGGCAGGGCCGGCGGGTGCGATCAGGCCGATGGTGGCTTCAGAACGCAATGCAGGTACGGCGGCGGCTAGTCGACTGGTCATCCCTGATTCTCCCTATATGACGCGGAACGAAATGTGGGAGGGGGCTTGCCCCCGATAGCGCTGAATCAGCCAGTACCTGTAGCGACTGACACACTGCCATCGGGGGCAAGCCCCCTCCCACATTGGATCTGCGGTGTTGCGCAGATCTGTATTACGAAATCAGGCTAGCCTTGACCAGCTTGGCCTGCTCATCGGCGTGGTACGAGGAACGTACCAGCGGGCCCGACGCGACGTTCTTGAAGCCCATCTTGTAACCTTCCTCGGCGAACCAGGCGAAGGTGTCCGGGTGAACGAAACGCTGTACCGGCAAGTGGCTGCGCGATGGTTGCAGGTATTGGCCGAGGGTCAGCATGTCGATGTCGTGTTCGCGCATGCGCTGCATGACTTCGATCACTTCCTCGTCGGTTTCGCCCAGGCCGAGCATCAGGCCGGATTTGGTCGGGATGTGCGGCATCATCTGCTTGAATTTCTGCAGCAGGGTCAGCGACCACTGGTAGTCCGAACCTGGACGCGCCGCCTTGTACAGGCGTGGCACGGTTTCCAGGTTGTGGTTGAACACATCCGGCGGCTCGGCGGCGGTGATTTCCAGCGCGACGTCCATGCGGCCACGGTAGTCCGGCACCAGGGTTTCGAGCATCACGTCCGGCGACAGCTTGCGGATTTCGCGGATGCAGTCGGCAAAGTGCTGGGCACCGCCGTCACGCAGGTCGTCGCGGTCGACAGAAGTGATTACCACGTACTTGAGTTTCAGGTCGGCGATGGCGATGGCCAGGCTTTCCGGCTCGTTGACGTCCAGCGGCTTCGGCCGGCCGTGGCCGACGTCGCAGAACGGGCAACGACGGGTGCAGATGTCACCCATGATCATGAACGTGGCAGTGCCGCCGGAGAAGCATTCGCCCAGGTTCGGGCAGGACGCTTCTTCGCACACGCTGTGCAGCTTGTGCTTGCGCAGCAACGCCTTGATACGGTCGACTTCCGGCGAGACCGGGATACGCACGCGAATCCAGTCAGGTTTTTTCGGCAGTTCGGTGGTCGGGATGATCTTGACCGGGATGCGTGCAACCTTCTCGGCGCCGCGCAGCTTGACGCCGGCTTCCACCTTGGCACGCGGGGCCGGGGCCGAACGTTCGGTGACGTCCAGCGTCGGGATCATGGTTTGCACTGCATCAGTAGTCATAATCAGTCGATTCCGCCCGTAAGGGTCGTCTGCTCAGCATAGTCGAGGTGTTTGACGAGCTGCGCACGCAGCCGGGTACTTACCTCGGCAAATTTAATCGGTGTGGCGTGGTCGCTCAACTGGGTCATCGCCAACCCGGCATAACCGCACGGGTTGATGCGCCGGAACGGCGCCAGGTCCATGTCCACGTTCAACGCCAGGCCATGAAACGAACAACCGTGGCGAATGCGCAGCCCCAGGGAAGCGATTTTCGCACCATCCACATACACACCGGGTGCATCGGGCTTGGCCACGGCGCTCACGCCGTAACTGGCCAACAGCTCGATCAGGCAAGCCTCCATACGGTTCACCAGGTCGCGCACGCCAAACCCCAGCTTGCGCACATCCAGCAGCAGATACGCCACCAGTTGACCGGGCCCATGGTAAGTCACTTGACCCCCTCGGTCGACCTGCACCACCGGAATATCACCCGGAAGTAGCAGATGCTCGGCCTTGCCGGCCTGGCCCTGGGTGAACACCGGCGGGTGTTCCACCAGCCAGATCTCATCGGGTGCCGAGGTGCCGCGCTCGTTGGTGAAGCGCTGCATCGCGTGCCAGACGGGCTCGTAGTCCATCCGGCCGAGCTCGCGAAAGCCCAGGACCTGTGGCATCACAGCACCATATGTACGAAGCCGGTGGCCCGCAGTTCGCTGTTGATGTCGTAAAGCTGGTCTTGACCGGTCGCAACGATGTGCAACTGGATCGTGGTGTACTTACCGTTGGTGCTCGAACGTTCATCCACACGGTTGTCGTTGATCGTCGCGTGTTTACGCACGATGTCGAGAATCTTGTCCTTGTTGCCCACACCGGTATCGCTGATCACCTTGACGGGATAATCCGTCACCGGGAATTCGATCTTTGGCGCCTTTACTTCTTTATCGGTCATGGCGTAACGGCCTCGTAAGCGTAAGCCGTGGCGACGGGCAAAGCCCCGCGTCGGATCAACACGGGGCTTTGCAGGTGCACACTTATCAGTTGAACAAGCTGTAGAAGAACAGGCGGATGCTATCCCACACGCGGCGGAAGATACCACCCTCGTCGACGGCATCCAGGGCGATCAGGTCGGCACTGTGTACCACTTTATCGTCCAGCTTCACTTCGACCTTGCCGATCACGTCGCCCTTGGCGATTGGCGCAACCAGGTGCGGGTTCATGGTCATGCTGGCCGCGAGCTTTTTCAGCTGGCCTTTAGGCATGGTCAGGGTCAGGTCTTCAGCCAGGCCGGCCTTGACTTGCGAGGTCGCGCCTTTCCATACCGGCGCGGTCGCCAGTTCAGCACCCTTCTGATAGAAGGTCTGGGTTTCGAAGAAGCGGAAACCGTAGGTCAGCAGTTTTTGCGTCTCGGCCGCACGGGCCTGCTCGCTGTTGGTGCCGAAGACCACGGCGATCAGGCGCTGGCCATCACGCACGGCGGACGACACCATGCAATAGCCGGCTTCTTCGGTGTGGCCGGTTTTCAGACCGTCGACGGTCTTGTCGCGCCACAGCAACAGGTTGCGGTTAGGCTGCTTGATGTTGTTCCAGAAGAATTCCTTCTGGGAGTAGATCGCGTAGTGGACCGGGTCGACACGAATGATCGCGCGCGCCAGGATCGCCATGTCGTGAGCCGACGAGTAGTGCTCTGGGTTCGGCAGACCGGTCGGGTTCATGAAGTGGCTGTTGGTCATGCCCAGGTCGGCCACGGTTTTGTTCATCATGTCGGCGAACGCGTCTTCGCTGCCGGCGATGTGCTCGGCCAGGGCGACGCTGGCGTCGTTACCCGACTGGATGATGATGCCGTGCAGCAGGTCGCTGACCGTCACCTGCGAGCCGACCTTGATGAACATCCGCGAACCACCGGTGCGCCAGGCGTTTTCGCTGACGGTCACCGGGTCGTTTTCGCCGATCTGGCCGCGACGGATTTCCAGGGTCGCGATATAGGCTGTCATCAGCTTGGTCAAGCTGGCAGGCGGCAGGCGCTGGTCACCGTTGTTTTCCACCAGCACGTTGCCACTGGCGGCATCCATGAGGACCCAGGCCTTGGCGGCCAGTTGCGGTGAAGCCGGCACCATTTCAACCGCCCAGGCGGCCGGGGTGATGATCAGCGAGATAAGCAGGCACGTGCGTTTGGCTAAGGTGATGATGTTCATCCGTCTCTCGAAATTACGTATGGAAACTTGCCCTCGCGGGCAAAACTTATTCAGACAGCCCGTTACCAGTCTGTCGCGTGTTCGGTTGCGTGCTCACCCCTTGCCCCTGGGTTTTATTGTTCAACGAGCCAACAACCAGGGCCCAGGGCCGCGCACGGACCTGAACCATCAATCCTTTACGGTTTATTCGGCGCTGACCACGCTGGGTTGCCCCAGGTTGGCCAGGCGCACGCTGTTCTGCACTTGCGCGACCTCGCTCGGCGAACCGATCGGGCCCATACGCACACGGTGCAGGGTCTGTTGATTACGCACGATGGAACTGATGAAGACCGGCGCATTGACCATACTGCTCAGCTTGGACCTTAACAGCTCTGCCGCATCCGGGTTGGCGAAAGCGCCCACCTGCAGGTATTGCCCACCGGCAGCCGAAGCACCCGGTGCGGCGCGAGGCACCACGACCGTGTCGGGCGCGTGCTGTTGTGCGGGTGGCGTCCACTGCTCGATCTTGCCGGTCGAGGCTGTGACTTGCGGTTGCGCGGCCTGCGGCTCGTTGAGCATCAACGGTGCCGGTTTGCCACGCTGGGCCCAGTATTGCGCGGGGTCGATCCCTTCGACCTTGACCCGCGCGGTGCCGGTTTCGGCATAACCGAGTTTCTTCGCGGCGGCGTAGGACAAGTCGATGATCCGGTCCGAATAGAACGGCCCGCGATCGTTGACCCGCAGGATCACCGTGCGGTTGTTGTCCAGGTTGGTCACGCGCACATAGCTGGGCAGCGGCAGGGTCTTGTGGGCCGCGCTCATGCCATACAGGTCGTAGACCTCGCCATTGGCGGTGTTCTGGCCATGGAACTTGGTCCCGTACCACGACGCCGTGCCCGACTGCACGTAGGTCTTGGAGTCCTGCAGCGGGAAGTAGCTCTTGCCCAGCACGGTATAGGGGTTGGCCTTGTACGGACCGGTGTGCAGGGTCGGCGTGGCATCCGGGATTTTCGACACGTCGACGTCCCACCATGGCGCACCGTCTTTATGCGCGCGGTTGATGTCCAGGCCCGGCTGGGAACGAATAGCGGTGCCGCCGGACTTTTGCGTCGGCGCGCGGCTGGTGGAACAACTGACAACCAGCAAGGACAACGCGGCAAACGCCACCAGCTTGAGCGGTTTTTTCAACGGCGATGCCCGCATTACTTGTTGCCCCGTGCTTGGACCAGCATGTCAGACAGTTGATGCACAGCCATGGCGTACATCACACTGCGGTTATAACGCGTGATTGCGTAGAAATTCTTCAGGCCCATCCAGTATTCAGGGCCGTTTTCGCCTTCCAGGCGGAAAGCCGTGACCGGCATATCATCGCGCAGCGCATCATGACTTGACCAGCCCAGCGCCCGCAACTCCCCGACCGTCTTGGCCGGCTCGATGCCCTGGGTCAGGCCTTCATCGGCGCGCTCGCCGCTCACGTCGGCACGGCTGACGACCGGTTCGCCGCTCACCCAGCCATGGCGCTTGAAGTAGCTGGCCACGCTGCCGATGGCATCGTCCGGGTTGCTCCAGATATTGATATGGCCATCGCCGTCAAAATCCACCGCGTAGGCGCGAAAACTGCTCGGCATGAACTGCGGCAAGCCCATCGCACCGGCGTAGGAGCCTTTGAGGGTCAGCGGGTCGACCTGCTCTTCGCGGGCCAGCAGCAGGAATTCACGCAGTTCCTTACGGAAGAATTCAGCGCGGGGCGGGTAATCGAAGCTCAAGGTCGACAAGGCATCGATCACCCGGTAACCGCCAGTGTTGCGCCCGTAGAAGGTTTCAATGCCAATGATCGCGACAATCACCTGGGCAGGCACGCCGTATTCCTGCTCGGCGCGGGCCAGCGCGGCTTCGTGCTGGCGCCAGAAGTCCACGCCCCGGGCCACGCGGGCGTCGGTCAGGAACATCGGGCGATAGTCCTTCCACTGCTTCACGCGCTCGGCCGGGCGGGAGATGGCATCGAGGATCGCCTGCTTGCGCTGGGCCTCGCGGAACACGCCCATCAGCTGTTCACCGGCGAAGCCATAGTCACGGGTCATCTCACCGACGAATTCGGCGACCTGAGGTGAGCCATCGTAGTCACCGGCCTGCGCTTCGTGCATGGCGCCCAGCAGCCCGATCAGGCTCATCCAGGACGCATGCCGAGTCGCCCAGCCGCGCAATACTTGCATTGACATCTTCACCTTATTCAAACCTGTGCGATCCATTTGCGATGCGTGTGAATCGACATCAAAACCCCAAACGCTGACAGCAATGTCACCAGCGAAGTTCCGCCGTAGCTAATGAACGGCAACGGCACCCCAACCACCGGCAAGAGGCCACTGACCATACCGATGTTGACGAAAACGTAAACAAAAAAAGTCATGGTCAACGAGCCCGCCAGCAATTTGCCGAACAACGTCTGCGCCTGCGCGGTGATCACCAGGCCACGCCCAATCAACAGTAAATAGATCAGCAGCAACGCGCAAATGCCCACCAGGCCGAACTCTTCGCCCATCACCGCAATAATGAAGTCGGTGTGGCTCTCGGGCAAAAAGTCCAGGTGCGACTGGGTGCCCATCAACCAACCCTTGCCAAAGACACCGCCGGAACCGATGGCCGCCTTCGACTGGATGATGTTCCAGCCGGTGCCCAGCGGGTCGCTCTCCGGGTCGAGGAACGTGAGAATCCGCTGCTTCTGGTAGTCATGCATAAAGAAGAACCACATGGCCACGGCCACCGGCACGGCAGCGGCGAGCACGCTGAGAATCCAGCGCCAGCGCAAGCCGCCCATGAACAGCACGAACGCACCGCCCGCCAGGATCAGCAGCGATGTACCGAGGTCCGGCTGGCGCACGATGAGGATGAACGGCACGCCGATCAGGATCAGGCTGATCCCCACATGCTTGAGTTGCGGCGGCAAGGTGCGCTTGGACAGGTACCAGGCGATGGTCGCCGGCATCAGGATCTTCATGAATTCCGACGGCTGGAAGCGAATCACCCCCGGAATGTTGATCCAGCGGGTCGCGCCCATGGCGTTGTGGCCCATCACGTCCACCACCACCAGCAACAACACGCCAGCGACGTACCCCAGCGGCACCCAGCGCGCCATGAAACGCGGCTCCAGCTGGGCAATCACCACCATCGACAACAGGCCCAGGCCGAACGACGACGCTTGCTTGATCAGCAGGTCCCAGTTCTTGCCGCTGGCCGAATACAGCACGAACAGACTGCCGGCCGCCAGGGTCAGCAGCAGGATCAACAACGGGCCATCAATGTGCATGCGCTGCAGCAACGTCGCGCGGCGACGCATCACATCCTCACTGGAGAGGATGCGGTCAAAATTACTCTTCACTGGCCGTAACCTCGGTGCTTGAAGGGGGGCCGCCATATTCGGGCTTGAGCTTGCCGTCGTCGGTCAACAGCCAGGCATCCATCACTTGACGGACCACCGGCGCGGCGACGCCCGAACCGGACTCGCCGTTCTCGACCATCACGGCGACCACGATCTTCGGGTCGTCCGCCGGAGCGAAGCCGACAAACAGGGCGTGGTCGCGGTGGCGCTCCTGGACTTTGGAACGGTCATATTTTTCGCCTTGCTTGATCGCAACCACCTGGGCCGTACCGCTCTTGCCGGCAATGCGATATTGCGCGCCGATCGCCGCCTTGCGCGCCGTGCCCCGGGCGCCGTGCATCACCTGCTGCATGCCGTGGTTGACCTTGGTCCAGTCCGACGGGTCACGCAGCACAATGTCCGGGATCGGGTTTTCATCCACCGGCTTTTCGCCTTCGATGGTGCGGGCCAGGTGCGGACGGTTCCAGATGCCTTTGTTGGCCACCAACGCCGTGGCCTGGGCCAGTTGCAGCGGTGTCGCCTGCATATAGCCCTGGCCGATGCCCAGGATCAGAGTCTCGCCGGGGAACCACGCCTGGCGGCGGGTCGCACGCTTCCATTCGCGCGACGGCATCAGGCCTGGGGATTCTTCGAACATGTCCAGGGAGACTTTCTGACCCAACCCGAACTTGCCCATGTAGGCCGATAGGCGATCGATCCCCAGCTTGTGGGCCAGGTCGTAAAAATAGGTGTCGTTGGACCGCATGATCGCGGTGTCCAGGTCGACATAGCCGTCACCGGTGCGGTTCCAGTTACGGTATTTGTGGTCGTAATTAGGCAGCATGTAGTAGCCGGGGTCGAACACGCGACTCGACGCCGTGACCACGCCCGCGTCCAGGCCGGCAATCGCTACCGCCGGCTTGATCGTCGAACCCGGCGGATACAGGCCGCGCAACACCCGGTTGAACAGCGGCCGGTCGATGGAATCGCGCAGCTCGGCGTAGGCCTTGAAGCTGATCCCGGTCACGAACAGGTTGGGGTCGAAACTGGGCTGGCTGACCATGGCCAGGACTTCGCCGGTACTCGGGTCCAGCGCCACCACCGCGCCACGGCGCCCGCCCAGGGCCATCTCGGCCGCTTCCTGCAACTTGATGTCCAGGCTCAGCACAATGTCCTTGCCCGGCACCGGATCGGTACGCTTGAGCACCCGCAACACGCGGCCGCGGGCGTTGGTCTCGACCTCTTCGTAACCCACCTGGCCGTGCAGCTCGGGCTCGTAGAAACGCTCGATGCCGGTCTTGCCGATATGGTGGGTGCCGCTGTAATTGACCGGATCGAGGCTTTTCAGCTCTTTCTCGTTGATCCGCCCCATATAACCGACGGAGTGCGCGAAGTGCGGCCCTTGCGGGTAATGCCGCACCAACTGCGCCACCACTTCCACGCCCGGCAGGCGGAACTGGTTCACCGCGATCCGGGCGATCTGCTCTTCGGTCAGCTCGAACAGGATCGGCACCGGCTCGAACGGCCGACGCCCCTGTTTCATGCGCTTTTCGAAGATCGCCCGGTCTTCCGGGGTCAGTTGCAGCACGTCGACGATCACATCGAGAACCTGCTGCCAGTCGCCGGAGCGTTCGCGGGTCATGCTCAGGCTGAAGCTGGGCCGGTTATCCGCGACCACCACGCCGTTGCGGTCGAAAATCAGGCCACGGGTCGGCGGAATCGGCTGCACATGCACCCGGTTGTTTTCCGACAGAGTGGAGTGATAGTCGTACTGGATCACCTGCAGGAAATACAGGCGCGCGATCAACACCCCGATCAACGTCACTACCATGATCGCGCCAAAAACCACGCGCGAGCGCACCAGACGTGCGTCTTTCTCGTGGTCCTTGATGCGGATCGGCTGAGTCATCGGGAGGGGCGCAGACTATTTGTGGTAAGGGTGCCCGGACAGAACTGTCCAGGCGCGATACAGCTGTTCACCGATCAGAATCCTTACCAACGGGTGCGGCAACGTCAGCGCCGACAGCGACCAGCGTTGGTCCGCCCGCGCGCAGACTTCCGGCGCCAGCCCCTCGGGGCCGCCGACCATGAAGTTGACGGTGCGCGAGTCCAGGCGCCAGCGATCCAGTTCCACCGCCAATTGCTCGGTGCTCCAGGGCTTGCCGTGGACTTCGAGGGTGACGATGCGCTCGTTGGGACCGACCTTGGCCAGCATGGCTTCGCCTTCCTGACGGATAAAGCGCGCCACGTCGGCGTTCTTGCCCCGGGTATTGAGCGGAATTTCCACCAGCTCAAGCGACAGCTCGGCGGGCAGACGCTTGGCATATTCATGCCAGCCTTCTTCCACCCACTTGGGCATGCGTGAACCGACAGCGATCAGACGCAGGCGCACAGCCGTTCCTTATTCCTGGTCTTTGTTGAGCTTGTCGAAGTGCGCGTGGCCCACTTCCGGGCTGTGGTGCTTGCCATCAGCGGCACGGCTCTGTTCGGCGCCTTTCCACAGACGCTCCAGGTCGTAGAACTGACGGGCGTTGGAGGTCATCATGTGAACGATCACGTCGTCCATGTCCAGCAGCACCCAGTCGCTGTCGCCCTTGCCTTCTTCACCCAGCGGCTTAACGCCCTGGGCTTTGACGGCTTCGCGCACTTTGTCGAGCATCGCGCCGATCTGGCGGTTGGAGGTACCGGTGGCGATGATCATGAAGTCGGTGATGCTCTGCTTGTCGCGCACGTCCAGCACCTGGATGTCCTGGGCCTTGACGTCTTCCAGGGCCGCCACGGCGACTTTCACCAGCTCTTCGCCAGCCAGTTCCGGGCCAACGTGGGCTTCAACCGGCAGTGGCGCGCTTTTGAAGGTGCCTTTGCGCTTAACTTTGCTTACGTCTTTGTTCGTCATATAAAACTCGTTTTGCTCGTATGTTCGGGCGCTCGCTGCACGACTGTTCGTGCGTTCAAGCGCGCCTTTTCAGTTCGACGCACGGTAAAGCCCGTGCGCATCGATGTAGGCCAGGACCGCGTCAGGCACCAGGAAACGTACCGACTTCCCGCTGGCCAGCAGTTGACGGATCTGGGTGGCGGACACCGCAAGCGGGGTCTGCCAGACGAATGCAATATTCCCGTTCGGCCCGGTCAGGGCCAAGGGGTCACTTACCGACCGCGCGGCCAGCAGGTTGCGCAAGGCATCCGGCGGTTCGCTGTCGGCATCCGGGCGTTGCAAAACCAGGATGTGGCAATGCTGGAGGAGTTCCTCCCAGCGATGCCAAGAGGGCAGGCCGCAAAATGCGTCCCAGCCCAAAAGCAGAAACAACTGGTCGTCCGCGGCCAACTCGGCACGCATCAGTTCCAGGGTGTCGACAGTGTAGGACGGTTTATCGCGCTTGAGCTCGCGGTCGTCCACCACCAGCGGCGGTATGCCAGCTACGGCAAGGCGCACCATTTCCAGGCGCTGCTGCGCTGACACCTGCGGCGTATCGCGGTGCGGCGGCCGGGCATTGGGGGTCAGGCGCAATTCATCCAGCGCGAGGGCATCCGCGACTTCCAGGGCACTGCGCAAATGGCCGATATGCACGGGGTCAAAGGTGCCGCCGAGCAACCCGATGCGTTTACCCATCAAGCGCGCACATGCCCGTCGCCGAACACTACGTACTTCTCGCTGGTCAGGCCTTCCAGGCCAACCGGGCCGCGTGCGTGGAGCTTGTCGGTGGAGATACCGATCTCCGCGCCCAGGCCATACTCGAAGCCGTCGGCAAAACGCGTCGAGGCGTTGACCATCACCGAAGCGGAGTCCACTTCGGTGAGGAAACGCCGGGCATCGCTGAAATGCTCGGTAACAATGGCATCGGTGTGCTTGGAACCATATTTGTTGATGTGCTCGATGGCCTGGTCCAGGTCGTCGACGATGCGGATCGACAGGATCGGCGCCGTGTACTCGGTGTACCAGTCTTGCTCGGTAGCTTCGATCACGTCCGCGCCGAGCAGCGCACGGGTGCGCTCGCAACCGCGCAGCTCCACACCCTTGTCGCGGTAGATGGCAGCCAGCGGCGGCAGCACGCGATCGGCAATGCCGGCGTGCACCAGCAGGGTTTCCATGGTGTTGCACGGGGCGTAACGGTGGGTCTTGGCGTTGTCGGCGATGCGGATCGCCTTGTCGATGTCAGCGGCAATGTCGATGTAAACGTGGCAGACGCCGTCCAGGTGCTTGATCACTGGCACCTTGGCATCACGGCTGACGCGTTCGATCAGGCTCTTGCCACCGCGCGGCACGATCACGTCGACGAATTCCGGCATGGTGATCAGCGCGCCGACGGCGGCGCGGTCGGTGGTTTCCACCACTTGCACCACTTCGGCCGGCAATTCGGCCACGGCCAGGCCCTGCTGGATGCAGGCGGCAATCGCACGGTTGGAGTGGATCGCCTCGGAACCGCCGCGCAGGATGGTGGCGTTGCCAGACTTGAGGCACAGGCTCGCAGCGTCGATGGTCACGTTCGGGCGCGACTCATAGATGATGCCGATCACGCCCAGGGGCACGCGCATCTTGCCGACCTGGATGCCGGACGGCAGGTAACGCATATCGCGGATTTCACCGATGGGGTCAGGCAGCTTGGCCACCTGACGCAGGCCTTCGATCATGTCGTCGATACGTGCCGGGGTCAGCGCCAGGCGGTCGAGCAACGCCGGTTCCAGGCCATTGGCGCGGCCGTTGGCCAGGTCCAGTTCGTTGGCGGCGGTCAACTCGGAGCGCGAAGCATCCAGAGCATCGGCGGCGGCCAGCAAGGCACGGTTTTTCTGCGCGGTGCTCGCACGGGCGATCAACCGCGAGGCCTGACGGGCAGCGCGACCCAGGCGGGTCATGTAGTCAAGAACGGACTCAGTCATGGTCAGGGAGTCTTGGCAAAGAGGAAAGCGGCAGATTATAGCTGTGACGCCGCCCGACTGACAGCGGTGAGGGGCGGATGGTCGAAATGAACTGTAAAAACCTGGGGTTCAGCCGTAATTAAGGTAGGAGTTGTTATTATTCCGTCACATTTAGCCGTATTAACCCTGAAGGCCATGTCGAGTTTCACCCCCCAACTCCCTGCCAGCGCCCTGCCCGACCGCTTCTTCGACCGCGATGCACAACTGCTTGCGCGGGAATTGCTCGGCAAAATCATCCGTCATCGGGTCGGCGATCTCTGGCTTTCGGCGCGGATTATTGAAACCGAAGCGTATTACGTGGCCGAAAAAGGCAGCCATGCCTCACTGGGCTACACAGAAAAGCGTAAGGCTTTGTTTCTGGATGGCGGTCATATCTATATGTACTACGCCCGTGGCGGCGATTCGCTGAACTTCAGCGCCCAGGGCCCGGGCAATGCAGTATTGATCAAATCCGCCTATCCCTGGGTCGATGAGACCTCCGGCCCGGCCAGTTTGGCGCAGATGCTGCTGAACAACCCGGACGCCAATGGCAGGCCACGCGCCTCGCAGAAGCTCTGCGCCGGCCAGACCTTATTGTGCAAGGCGCTGGGCCTGAAAGTGCCGATGTGGGATGCCAAGCGCTTCGACCAGGAGCGGCTCTATGTAGAAGACGTCGGCCAGGTGCCGACGCACATTATTCAGACCACCCGCCTGGGCATTCCCGGCGGCCGGGACGAACACTTGATGTACCGCTTCGTCGATGCAGGCTATGCGCCTTATTGCACGCGGAACCCGCTGCGCCGGGGCCAGGTCGAAGGCCGCGACTATTTTTTGATTTGAAACGGTGACGAGGGAGTGAAGAAATATGGGCCAATGGCTCGATAGCATCACCGGCTGGCTGACCCTGAACCCCCAATGGCTGGCGGCGGCGGTGTTTATCGTGGCGTGCGTGGAATGCCTGGCCATTGCCGGTTTGATCGTGCCCGGCACCGTGCTGCTGTTCGCCATTGCCGTGCTGGCCGGCAACGGTGCGCTGTCGTTGAGTGAAACCCTGCTGCTGGGTTTTCTCGGCGGCCTGGTGGGCGATGGGGTGTCCTACTTCCTGGGACGCCATTTCCACCAGAACATCCGGCGCCTGCCTGGCCTGCGGCATCACCCTGAATGGATGAACGGCGCCGAGACCTACTTCCACAAGTACGGCATCGCCAGCCTGCTGGTCGGACGTTTCATCGGCCCGTTGCGCCCCATGCTGCCGATGGTGGCCGGCATGTGCGACATGCCGTTCCCACGCTTTGCCCTGGTCAGCATTCTCGCGGCGGCCGGTTGGACAGTCGCGTACCTGCTGCCGGGCTGGGCGACCGGCGCGGCTTTCCGCCTGCCATTGCCGGCGGGGTTCTGGCCCGAGGCGGGAATTGTCGCGGCATGCCTGGCGGTGTTGCTGGGGCTGAGCTTGAACAGCAGCCTGCGCGGCCATCGCCGCGCCACAGGGTGGATAGGTTGCGCCAGCCTGACCCTGTTGGTCGCCCTGTTTATCGGCTACCCGCACCTCAACGACTTCGACCAGGGGCTGAGCGCCCTGGTGCAGGAGCATCGCAGCGCCTGGCTGGACGAGACCATGGTGAGGCTCACCCAACTGGGCGAGTTCAAGAATATGTTTGTCGCCAGCGCCCTGTTCACCGGCCTGTTGTTACTCGCACGCCAATGGCGCCACGCGCTGTTTGTCGGCATCACGCTGGGCATGGCCGCAGTGATCAATACCGCCACCAAGCTGTTCTTCGCCCGCGGTCGCCCGGAAATCCTCACCGACCCACTGAGCAGCTTCAGCATGCCCAGCGGCCACTCCTCCGGCGCATTCGCGTTTTTCCTGGCGTTAGCCGTATTGGCCGGGCGCGGGCAGCCCACGCGCCTGCGCCTGACCTGGCTGCTGCTGGGCTGCATCCCCGCGGCATTCATCGCGTTGTCGCGGGTTTACTTGGGCGTCCACTGGCCCACCGACATCCTCGCCGGAATGTTGCTGGCGATGAGCGTGTGTACATTGAGCCTGGGCGCAATCCAATACCGCAGCCCGCTGCCGCCGATGTCGCAGAAAGCCTGGTGGCTGGTATTGCCTGCCCTGGTGGCGGTGCTCGGTTTCATCGCCCTCAGCGACACCTCGCAGGCCCTGTTCAAGTATGCCTACTGACCCTTGGCCGGGCCGATCCAATCGATTGGCGCGGTTCGGCGCTCAACGCAACGTTCGCGCCGCTCCAGCAGCATTTCATCGGCAATTTCTGCGGCACGCTCGGCGATGTATTCCGGGCCGCGCTGTGCATCCTGCGCGAGCAGTTGTGAGGTAATGCTGACAAAAAAAGCGTCCCAGGCCGCCTGCTCCGATTGCGCTAGCCGAATCATGTTCATCCCCTGATCAGTGGTTGTGTGATCGGAAACTATTTCAGCCCGCGCGATGGGAGCAACGCAGAAATGTCTGAAAGCAGCACCAGACAATTCTGAAGATCAGGTGAACAGCTCACCTTGCAGTTCATCCAGCAGCCTCTGGATCGCATCCAGCCGTTGTTGCGGATCGTCGAGTTGCAGCAGGTCGATCTTGTCGGCCTCGGTGAACGGCAGCAAATACGCCAATTGATTGCCCAGGGCCTGCTGGCCGTCGGCATCGGCGCCCATGTCCAGCGAGGCCACCATCGGGTGTTCGGCCAGGGCCTGGAGCAAGGCCTGCAGGTCGGCGTCCGCCTCTTCCAGCGCGTGGTCCGGCCGCTCTTCCAGCCACTGCACCTCGGCCACCAGCAACTGGTCCTTCTGCACCTCAGCGTCGCGGACACGGAAGCGCCGCCCGCCCTCGACGCGAATGCCCAGCAGGCCGTTATCCTGCTGCTTGAAGTCGCGAATCAGCGCTTCACAGCCGATCAGCGCGTAGCCATCCGGGGCCGCGCCCACCTCTTTGCCGTCGAAGATGCACACCACGCCGAAACTTTCGCCCTTTTTCATGCAGCGGCTGATCATGTCCAGGTAGCGCGCCTCGAACAACTGCAGGTCGAGGGTGCAGCCAGGGAACAGCACGGTGTTGAGCGGGAACAGCGCCAGACTCATAAAGGTTTCCTTAACCCTGGTTCAAACAATCACCGACACGGCCAGCGGCAGGAACACCGCCGTCGCCACGCCCATCAGACTCATGGCCAGCGCCGCAAAGGCGCCGCACTCTTCGCTTTCCTGCAGGGCCACCGACGTGCCGACGGCGTGAGCGGTCATGCCCAGCGCCATACCGCGCGCCTCGGGGCTGTGGACGCCCAGGCGCGACAAGTACGCCGGGCCGATCATCGCCCCGATCACGCCGGTGATCAGCACGAACACCGCGGCCAACGCGGCCACGCCGCCGATCTGCTCGGCCACCAGCATGGCAATCGGCGAGGTCACCGACTTGGGTGCCATGGTCATCAACATCCTGTGTTCGGCACCGAACCACCAGCCCAGCAACACACACAGGCCGGTGGCCAACACACCACCTATCACCAGCGTAGTAAAAATCGGCCAGAACAATTGACGAATCCGGCGCAGGTTCAAATAGAGCGGCACCGCCAGGGCCACGGTCGCCGGGCCCAGCAGGATGCTCATGATCTCGGTGCTCTTGCGGTACTCGGCGTAACTCAGGCCACAGGTGAGCAGCACGCCGATCACCAGCAGCATGGACACCAGCACCGGCTGCAGGAAGATCCAGCGGGTTTTCTCGAAGCCCGCGAGCACCAGTTGATAGGCGCCGAGGGTGATGCCGATGCCGAACAGCGGATGATGAATCACCGCCGCCCATGCGCCTTGCCAGTCGAAGGTCATGATTGCTCCTCCTGCTGCGCCTGGCGCTTGACCAGTTTTTGCATCAGCACGCCAACGAACCCCATGGCGATCACCAGCGACAACACCAAGGCACCGACGATGGCCCAGAAGTCTGCGGCGATGTCCTTGGCATACACCATCACCCCGACCGCCGGCGGCACCAGCAGCAAGGGCAAGTAACGCAGCAGGCTGCTGGCCGCCAGGCTCAGCGGCTCGCCGACTTCGCCGCGCCACACCAGGTAACCCAGCATCAGCAGCAGACCGATGATCGGCCCCGGCAACACCGGCAGCAGCAAATGGTTGATCGCCGTGCCGATCAATTGAAACAGCACCAGCCATGTCAGACCGCGTAATAGCATCCGTCCTTCCCCCCTCAAGACCGACCCGCATTATAAGCATGCCCGCGCTATGCTCCGGCATTCGTCATAAGCATGGTGGGTTGACCGGGCGGGTTGCCCATGATGATCTAACATGGTTCTCGCACATCAATAAAAACCGATGAACCAAGGAGAGACGCAATGCCCTATGTACCCGTAGCGCAGCTCAAAGATTATGTCGGCAAGGAACTGGGACGTTCCGACTGGCTCACCATCGACCAGGCCCGCATCAACCTGTTCGCAGAAGCCACTGGCGACCATCAGTTCATCCACGTCGACCCGGTCAAGGCCGCGCAAACCCCGTTCGGCAGCACCATCGCCCACGGTTTCCTGTCGCTGTCGCTGATGCCCAAGTTGATGGAAGACATCCTGATCATGCCCGAAGGCCTGAAAATGGCGGTCAACTACGGCTTGGACAGCGTGCGCTTTATCCAGCCGGTGAAGGTCAATTCCAAGGTCCGCCTGAACGTGACCCTCACCGACGTCACCGAGAAAAAACCCGGCCAATGGCTGTTCAAGGCCACCGCCACCCTGGAAATCGAAGGCCAGGAGAAACCCGCTTACATTGCCGAGTCGCTGTCGCTCTGCTTCGTGTAACCGCCTCCTTCCTCCCTGTAGGAGCTGGCTTGCCAGCGAAAAGCCCCCAGACGCCACATTCCCCCTGAATGCCCGCGTTTTCGTTGACCACCTTCGCCGGCAAGCCGGCTCCTACAGGTCATCATTCCCCAACAGACCACTAGGTATGGCTCCTTCGCTGCGGCATACTCGGCGCTCAATTATCCGGATCCCGCTATGCGCCCACTCGCTCCCTTTGCCCTTGTCCTGTTGCTCACCGCTTGCGGAGACGGCGAATCGCTGTTGCCGCCCGATGCGCGCCTGCCCGACGGCGGCCGTTACCGGGGTGATGTGGTCAATGGCTTGCTGCAAGGCCAGGGCCGCGTGGACTACCCCAACGGCAGTTGGTACGCCGGCCAGTTCGACAAAGGCCAGTGGCACGGCCAGGGCGAATGGCATGGCAGCAACGGCGAAGTCTATAAAGGCCAGTTCCAGCAAGGCCTGTTTGACGGCCAGGGCAGCCTGACCACTGCGGGCAGCCACTACGTCGGTGGCTTCAAGCAAGGCCGGCGCAACGGCGAAGGCACCCTCAAAGAGGGGCAAATGACCTATCGCGGCGAATTCAAGGACGACCAGTATTCCGGCCTCGGGCGCCTGGAGCTGGCCGACGGCAGCCAATACCAGGGCCAGTTCGCCCACGGCAAGCCCAACGGCGAAGGCCAGCGCAACGACGACAGCGGCAACCAGTTCAGCGGCCACTTCGTCGATGGCCAACTGGAAGGCAACGGCACCTTCAACAGCGCTGACGGCGACATCTACGTCGGCCAGTTCAAACAGAACCAATTGAACGGCAAGGGTCGCTACGAAAACGCCGACGGCGACGTGTGGATCGGCCAGTTCAAGGAAGGTGCCCTCAGCGGCAAGGGCGAGTTGATCGGCGTCGATGGCAGCCACTACATTGGCCAGTTCAGCGATTGGCGCTTCAGCGGCGAAGGCCGCCTGAACCTCACCGACGGCAGCTTCTATATCGGCGGTTTCGACAGCGACAACTACCAGGGCCACGGCACCCTGGTGCTCGCCGACGGCACCGTGCAGGCCGGCACCTGGGTCAACGGCATGCGCGTGCGCGACGCCGACGGCAAGCTGTTGCCCGACCCGTTGGAAATCGGCGTGCTGGCCCAGGGCCGCCTGCTCGATGCTGCCCTCGCCGCCGTGCCGCCTTCGACCCCCGCCGTGGAACTGTACACCCTGGTACTCGCTGGCGACGGCAAACAGAGCGTGTTCCTGCGCGAAGCCGATTACGTCAGCAACATGCTCGCCAGCCGCTTCGGTGCGCGCGGGCAGATTCGCCTGGTCAACCACCGCGACCATATCGCCGACCGCCCCCTGGCTACCCGCGAAAGCCTGCGCCGTGCGGTGCAGACCCTGGCCGAACGCAGCGGGCCGGAGGACCTGGTGTTTATCTACCTGACCAGCCACGGCACCCACGAAAGCGAACTGGTGCTCGACCAGCCGCGCATGGAGCTGGCCGACCTGCCGGCCGATGAGCTCGCCGCAGTACTCACGCCGTTGAAGAACCGCGACAAGGTCGTGGTGATTTCCGCGTGCTACTCCGGCGGTTTCATTCCCGCGCTGAAAGACGAGCACACCTTGATCATGACCGCTTCCCGCGCCGACCGGGTGTCGTTTGGCTGCTCCGAGGAAGCCGACTTCACCTACTTCGGCGATGCCCTTTTCGCCCAAGCCTTCAACCAGACCGACGACTTGCAGCAAGCCTTCAAGCTGGCGCAACTGCACGTGACCGAACGCGAACAGGCGGACAACTTCGAAGCCTCCGAACCGCAGATCTGGGCCCCCAAAGGCGTGATCGCCCATTGGCAACTATTACGCAAGCAGCAAGCACGAAAGGCGCTCGAAAGCGTCTCAATGAATAGCAAGGAAGCTAAAGGCAACTAAGCTGTAACGTGTAACAAAGGGGGAAACACCATGTACCTGACGCCTCAGCATATCTTGCTCGCAGGAGCCTCTGGCCTGACCGGCGAACACCTGCTCGATCGCCTGCTCAACGAACCCACCGTGACCCGTGTGCTGGCGCCCAGCCGCAAGCCATTGGCCGAACATCCACGCCTGGAAAACCCAGTGGGCGACCCGGCGGTGGTCCTGCCGCAACTGCGTGGCCAGGTGGATATCGCCTTCTGCTGCCTGGGCACCACGATCAAGCAAGCCGGCTCCGAGGACGCCTTTCGCGCGATCGACCTGGACCTGGTCGTGGCCTTTGCCAAGCGCGCGCGGGAAATGGGCGCGCGGCACCTGATCGTCATCAGCGCGATTGGCGCCGACCCGAAATCCTCGATCTTCTACAACCGGATCAAAGGGCAAATGGAAGACGCCTTGAAAGCCCAGGGTTGGCCGCAACTGACCATCGTGCGGCCTTCGCTGTTGCTGGGGGAGCGCCTCGAACCGCGCCTGGCCGAGCAATTGGCCGGGCCGTTGTCACGGCTGATTCCAGGCAAGTACCACGGCATCGAAGTGTGCGAACTGGCACGCGCCATGTGGCGCCTGGCGCTGGAAGAGCAAGATGGTGTGCGTGTGGTCGAATCGGATGAGTTGCGCAAGCTGGGTAAATAAACCCTGCCAACCGAGCTGCCAGCTCAACATGTGGGTTCAGATGGGGCCTGAGCGCGGAGTCACAGCCCTCCCGTGGCGTTGAACCCTACCCCCAACACCGTCAACACCGACAGCGGCAACAGCAGGGTATCGAGCAACGCGCTGGCTGGCAGGTCGACGCCGGGATAGCTCGGCGCCTCGGCGCCAAAACGGTCCATCGCGCAACAGCCGCCGTTCATCGCATACAGGTCCAGCCGCGTGCCGGCATACACCACCGGCGCGCCGGGCTTCGCCGCATCCAGCGTGCGCGCGGTGGCGCAGCCCGCCAGTTGCAACGCCAGCAACACCAACAGCGCCTTATTCATCGCTGCTCAAATGGTGCTCACCCCAACGCGGGAGCATGTCCTGGGGAATGTTCAGCAGGTTGAGAATCCGCGCCACCACAAAATCCACCAGGTCATCAATGGTCTGCGGCTGGTGATAGAAACCAGGCGACGCCGGCAAGATGGTCACGCCCATGTTCGACAACTTGAGCATGTGCTCCAGGTGAATGCTCGAATACGGCGCCTCACGCGGCACCAAAATCAGCTGGCGCCGCTCTTTCAACGTCACATCGGCGGCCCGTTCGATCAAATTGTTGCAGGCGCCCGTGGCAATCGCCGACAACGTACCGGTGGAACACGGCACCACCACCATCGCCGCCGGCGCGCCGGAGCCGGAGGCCACCGGCGACATCCAATCCTCTTTACCGTAAACCTTGATCTGCCCCGCCGCCGCACCGGTGTACTCGGTGAGGAACGCCTGCATCATCTGCACCTTGGGCGGCAGCGCGACATCGGTCTCGGTGGCCATCACCAGTTGCGCGGCCTTGGAGATCAGGAAATGAACTTCACGCTCCTCGCGCACCAGGCAGTCGAGCAGGCGCAAGCCATAGGGCGCGCCGGATGCGCCGGTCATCGCCAGCGTCACACGCTCGGGCCCGCTCATTTCAGGGCCTCAGCCAATTTGCCGTGCAGGCCGCCGAAGCCGCCGTTGCTCATGACCACCACGTGGGTGCCGGGCGTGGCCTGTTGCTTGACGTGTTCAATGATGCCTTCGATCGAATCGCAGACCGTCGACGGCACGTGACACAGCGCCGCAATGGCGGGCAGGTCCCAGCCCAGGTTGGCCGGTGCGTACCAGACCACTTGGTCCGCATCATTGACGCTCTCCGGCAAACCATCGCGGTGCGCGCCGAGCTTCATGGAGTTGGAGCGCGGTTCGATAATCGCAATGATCGGCGCATCACCGACCCGCTTGCGCAGGCCATCAAGGGTGGTGGCAATCGCCGTCGGGTGGTGGGCAAAGTCGTCGTAGATGGTAATCCCATTCACATCGGCAACCTTTTCCATGCGTCGTTTCACACTTTTGAACGCACTCAGGGCCGCGATGCCCATGGAAGGCACCACGCCAACATGCCGTGCCGCCGCCAAGGTGACCAGGGCGTTGGCAACGTTGTGCTGGCCGGTCATGTCCCAGTCGACCACACCCTGGGCCTCGCCTTCGAACAGCACTTCAAATGTCGAACCGTCTTCACTGAGCAACCTGACCTGCCACTGCCCGCCCGCGCCGGTGGTTTGCACCGGCGTCCAGCAGCCCATGTCGATGACGCGCTGCAAGGCCGGCTCGGTGGTCGGGTGGATCACCAGGCCCTCACTCGGGATGGTGCGTACCAAATGGTGGAACTGCCGCTCGATGGCCGCCAGATCGGGGAAGATATCCGCGTGATCGAACTCCAGGTTATTCAGGATCGCCGTGCGCGGGCGGTAGTGGACAAACTTGGAGCGTTTGTCGAAGAACGCGCTGTCGTATTCATCGGCTTCGATCACGAAGAACGGCGTATCGCCCAGGCGCGCCGACACCGAGAAGTTCTGCGGTACGCCGCCGATCAGGAAACCCGGGCTCATGCCTGCGTGCTCCAGCACCCAGGCCAGCATGCTGCTGGTGGTGGTCTTGCCATGGGTGCCGGCTACCGCGAGTACCCAACGGCCTTGCAGCACATGGTCGGCCAGCCATTGGGGGCCGGACACATAGGGCAAACCTTTGTTCAGTACGTATTCGACCGCCGGGTTGCCCCGAGACATGGCGTTGCCGATCACCACCAGGTCGGGGACCGGATCGAATTGGGATGGATCATAGCCCTGGGTCAACTCGATGCCCTGGGCTTGCAGTTGCGTACTCATGGGCGGATAGACGTTGGCATCGGAACCCGTCACATGGTGGCCCAACTCCTTGGCCAGAACCGCCATCGAGCCCATGAAAGTACCGCAAATACCGAGAATATGAATGTGCATGGTCGACCTCGTAAAACATCGAGGCAGGTTAGCGCAGGGAGGGGGAAATCGCACTCTTTTAGCGGTACACGCCAGCTCAATCGTCTGAATTCGGCCGGCAGTGCGGTCGTTGAGCCCGGTGCCGGCACCCGCCGTGACTGCACCGGACTCAGCGTATACGAGGGGTCACTATGGGGTGTCAATTAACGGCCTCCCCTGCATAACCCGCATCAGACAAACTGCATCGAGGATAGCGGCCCCTTCGGCTCCAACACCGTATTGATACGGGAGATCTGGTTTAAAACAGCCTGATTGCGTCGATCCAATGTTTCAAGGCGGCGCACAGGGTCTTTCTCGGTGGCGGCGGTATCACTTTTAAAGGGCCTGAATATAAAATCATTTTCCTTAGAGATTAATTCCAAGTTCGACTCGACGGTGTTGTATTGCTTTTCCAACATATCAAGTCGGGCAGTTGTCTCGGTTGGCCAATCGGGGCTTTTATCCAAGGCTTGCCCCTCGCTCCCTTCGGTATAGGCCTGGATCGTATTACTGACCAAGAGCAGTTTTAATTCTGCATTGTCCAAGTGCAACGCCAGGTCTTGCGGCGATGAAGGACTCGGCGCCGATCCCGCCACACCGTTCTGTTGACTCGGCGCGGGCTGGTGCGCGGGAGGAAGTAAGGGGGTATTGGCGCTGAACGCCCCCTTGATCTGCTCGCCACTCCATACGGAGCCTGCGTAAGTACCAATACTCAATGGCGTACTGACCAAGCCGTTGACTGCGGCATTCACGAAAGCGTCCCGTGTCACGGTTTTCAGATCTGGCCCGGTCTTGAACACGCCTGCCTTGACCAGGCGATCGGCAGTGACTAGGTTTTGCGCCACCTCTCCAAACGTCTTGGGAACGGGGTGAGACCTGGAAGGAAGGGTAGAGCCCCCGAACCGGTTGTTATTAATCAGATCTCGAAAGGGCTTATTAGATGCATGAGTGGAAGGTGGGTTTGAGAAAAACGGTCCCTTATTAATCTGAGTATATTGACCGGGCGTCCCAGACGGCACACGGGAAGTGCTATGCGTCGGCCTGCGGAAAAAACGTCCGAAATCAATTCCCCTTTTGCTACGAACCTGCGTGTCCGAGTTCAAACGTTCAGCATCATAAGTAAGCTCGGAGCGATCATTTTGCCAAGTAGCCGAAGCGGCGTTGCGCGGGTTACCGGTCGATCCAGTATTATTGGCAGCTTGAGTAACATCAGCTGAAACGTCACTGGACGGTGCTGTAGTGTAAGTTGGAACACCTGTAACATTCATAATCATCACCTTAGTCAGTCAATAAAAACTTGCATTCACTGGGTGACAAAAATATCTATCTCAGTTCCACCGAAACAACATTACATGCATTTACTTCCGCGCCAGCCAGGACACACTTTCTCAACAATTAACCCACAAAAGCAAAAACAGTAAATCCCCCTACAACCAACAATTAAAAACCGCTCCCACACACTCGACAACAACTTACGAATTACAACGCCGAACGCAATTCAATGCCATGTTTGCGTAACTTTCGATATAACGTATTGCGGCTCACCCCCAACCGCTCAGCCACAAGGGTCATATGCCAGCGCTGCTGCGTCAGGACCTTCAACAATGCCAGGCGCTCGGCATCCTCAAGCAGCGACAGCGGGGGGACATCCGCAGCAGGCATAGCCAAGGACGCCGGGCGGATCATCGGCGGCAAATCATCGACACCGATCAACGCGCCGTCACACAGTGCAACCAGGGTACGCAACACCGTGCGCAACTGCCGCACATTGCCCGGCCAGGCGAACGCCAGCAATGCCTGACGCGCGCCGGCATCGAGCGTTATCGTCTGCTCCCCGGCTTCCTGGGCCAGCAGAAAATCCAGCAATTGCGGCTTATCACTGCGCTCGCGCAACGGCGGCAAGCCGATTTCGAGGCCATTGAGTCGGTAGTACAAATCTTCACGAAAGCTGCCGGCCTGCACACGTTGCAACAAATCACGGTGGGTGGCGCTGATGACTCTCACGTTTACCGCCTGGGGCTCGCCGCCGATGGGCACCACCAGGCGATCCTCCAGCACCCTCAAGAGCCGGGTTTGCAAAGCCAGGGGCATGTCGCCGATTTCATCCAGGAACAACGTGCCCCCATCTGCCTGTTGCAGCTTGCCGCGCATGCCTTCCTTGCGGGCACCGGTGAAACTGCCGCCGCGATAGCCGAACAGTTCGCTTTCGATCAGGCTTTCCGGGATGGCGGCGCAGTTGAGCGCAACGAAAGCCTTGTCCGCACGCTGGCTGGCCTGGTGTACGGCCTTGGCGAAGGCCTCTTTGCCGGAACCGGTTTCACCGTTGACCAGCAGCGGCACATCACGTTCGAACACGCGCAACGCCTTGCGAAAATCGCTTTGCAACGCGGAATCGCCCAGGCAGATACCGAGCAGACGCTCGGGCTGGGCGGCAACCACCGGCTGCGACGGTACGGGCACCGGCACACTGCGCGGCTGGCCGCGCAACGCGGCAAACAGATGTCGACCGTCCCGCGTCCGCAGCGGCCAACTCGCTGTGGCATTGGCGCTGGCGCGGCCCAGCAGTTGATCCAGGGTGCATTCGAAAAGCACTTCCACAGGCTGCCCCAGCAAGCCACCACGCATCTGCCCCAACAGGTTCAGGGCACTTTGGTTGACTGCGCAAATGCGCCCTTCGCCGTCGAACGCCAGCAGCCCTTCACTGAACAAGCCCACGGACTCCGCCTGCAAGTGAAAACGCAGCAGCCAGTGGTGTTCAAAATGACGCAGGAAGTAACAACTCTCGATCATCTTCGCCGACAGGTTGACCAGCGCCATGGTATGGAACTGGCTCTGACGCGACACCGCTTCCCGCGCCGACGACACGTCCAGCACCGCCAGCAACTCACCATGGGGATCGAACACCGGGCTCGCCGAACAGGTCAGCCCGGTGTGGCGCCCGCGAAAATGCTCATCGCGGTGAATGGTCAACGACTGGCGCTCCACCAGGCAGGTGCCGATGCCATTGGTGCCTTCGCAGGCCTCGCTCCAGTCGGCGCCGAGCCACAACCCGGCGCGCTCGAAAATCTTGCGCTCGGACGGCGCGGTGACGCAGTTGAGGATCACCCCGCGCGCGTCGGTGAGCAACACGGCGTGACCGGCGCCCGAAAGTTGCTGATGCAGGCTGTTCATCTCGCCGCCAGCGATGTGCAGCACCTGCTGCAGGCGCTCGCGGCTTTCCAGCAGACGGCCATGTTCGAGCACGGTGGGGGCGATGCTCAGCGCAGGGTCGAGGTGATAATCCTCCAGGCAACGCAGCCAGGAGCGGGCGATGGACGGGTCGCTGCCAGGGCCCTGGGAAAGGTCTTGCCCACGGGTCACGGTCAAGACTTGCTGGGCATGGCGACTGAAATGATCGTGATGCATGTTCTTATTATTCTCCCTGCGTGAGAACGTCCAGCATCCCCCAGCCACCCGGCCATTGCAATCCCGCGCCGACCCACCGGTCACAGGCTGTACCGTGCATGGCACAAACTGTCACACAGACTGTACCAAGGCTGGCACAGCCGCACTTTTTGGCTCTCGCCAACCCCCTGATTTAACTGGCTTGCAAGGCAGTGGCCCGACCTTTGCTCTACGCTTTATCAAGCGCTTGCCGCGCTGCACTCCAATAAACATAAAAAGCCAGGAGATACCCACCATGCGTTACGCACACCCCGGTACTGAAGGCGCCATCGTTTCGTTCAAGGCCAAGTACGGCAACTACATCGGCGGCGAATTCGTGGCGCCGATCGACGGCAACTACTTCACCAACACTTCCCCGGTCAACGGCAAGCCCATCGCCGAATTCCCGCGCTCCACCGCCAAAGACATCGACAAGGCGCTGGACGCCGCGCATGCCGCCGCCGACGCCTGGGGCAAAACCTCTGCCCAGGACCGCTCGCTGGTGCTGCTGAAGATCGCCGACCGCATCGAACAGAACCTCGAACTGCTGGCCATCACCGAAACCTGGGACAACGGCAAGGCCGTGCGTGAAACCCTCAACGCCGACATCCCGCTGGCCGCCGACCACTTCCGCTACTTCGCCGGTTGCATCCGCGCTCAGGAAGGCAGCAGCGCCGAAATCAACGAACACACCGCCGCTTATCACTTCCATGAGCCCCTGGGCGTGGTCGGCCAGATCATCCCGTGGAACTTCCCGCTGCTGATGGCCGCCTGGAAACTCGCCCCAGCCCTGGCCGCCGGCAACTGCGTGGTGCTCAAGCCGGCCGAGCAAACCCCGCTGGGCATCAACGTGCTGATGGAAGTCATCGGCGACCTGCTGCCGCCGGGCGTGCTGAACGTGGTACACGGTTTCGGCAAAGAAGCCGGCGAAGCCCTGGCCACCAGCAAGCGCATCGCCAAGATCGCCTTCACCGGCTCTACCCCGGTGGGCGCGCACATCATGCATTGCGCCGCCGAGAACATCATTCCGTCCACCGTTGAACTGGGTGGCAAGTCGCCGAACATCTTCTTCGCCGACATCATGAAAGCCGAACCGCAATTCATCGAGAAAGCCGCCGAAGGCTTGGTGCTGGCGTTCTTCAACCAGGGCGAAGTGTGTACCTGCCCATCCCGCGCGCTGGTGGAAGAGTCGATCTACGACGACTTCATGAAAGTGGTGATGAAGAAGGTCGCGTCGATCAAGCGTGGCGACCCGCTGGACACCGACACCATGGTCGGCGCCCAGGCGTCCGAGCAGCAGTTCGACAAGATCCTGTCGTACCTGGAAATCGCCAAGGGCGAAGGCGCCGAGTTGCTGGCCGGCGGCAAGGTCGAGAAGCTGACAGGTGATCTGGCCACCGGCTATTACATCCAGCCGACCCTGCTCAAGGGCACCAACAAGATGCGGGTGTTCCAGGAAGAAATTTTCGGCCCGGTGGTGAGCATCACCACCTTCAAGGATGAAGCCGAAGCCCTGGCGATCGCCAACGACACCGAGTTCGGCCTCGGCGCCGGCCTGTGGACCCGCGACATCAACCGCGCCTACCGCATGGGCCGGGCGATCAAGGCGGGCCGCGTGTGGACCAACTGCTACCACCTGTACCCGGCACATGCCGCGTTTGGCGGTTACAAGAAGTCCGGCGTCGGTCGTGAAACCCACAAGATGATGTTGGATCACTACCAGCAGACCAAGAACCTGCTGGTGAGCTACGACATCAATCCATTGGGCTTCTTCTAACCCAACACCGCCGGGGCGATAACCGCCCCCGTAGGAGCGAGCTTGCTCGCGAAGAACCTCAACGATTACGCGGATAGCCTGGCTCTGCGCGGTGCTCTGAAGTTTTTCGCGAGCAAGCTCGCTCCTACATTACCCGGCGACAACTTGTCGGGACCAAAACAATAAGAATGAAAGGTACTTTCCCATGCCTAGCGAACCCACTGGATCCTCCGTCGACTTCGAAAAAGTCGATTCCCAATACTTCCAACAACGCGAACTGAAAAAAGGCGCCGCCGGCTGGGTGCTGCTGGTCGGCCTTGGCGTTGCCTACGTGATCTCCGGCGACTACGCCGGCTGGAACTTCGGCCTGGCCCAGGGTGGCTGGGGCGGCATGTTCCTCGCCACATTGCTGATGGCCACCATGTACCTGTGCATGTGCTTTTCCCTGGCCGAACTGTCTTCCATGATTCCTACTGCTGGCGGTGGCTACGGTTTTGCCCGCAGCGCCTTTGGCCCTTGGGGCGGGTTCCTGACGGGCACCGCGATCCTGATCGAATACGCCATCGCCCCCGCCGCCATCGCGGTGTTCATCGGCGCCTATTGCGAGTCGTTGTTCGGCATCGGCGGCTGGATGATTTACCTGGCGTTCTACATCATCTTCATCGGCATCCATATCTTTGGCGTGGGTGAAGCCTTGAAGCTGATGTTTGTCATCACCGCCGTCGCCGCCATTGCACTGGGCGTGTTCCTGGTGTCGATGGTGCCGCACTTCAACGTCGCCAACCTGCTCGACATCCCGGTGACCGACGCCAAGGGCGCCAGCACCTTCCTGCCATTCGGCTACGTCGGCGTGTGGGCAGCGATTCCCTATGCGATCTGGTTCTTCCTGGCGGTCGAAGGCGTACCGTTGGCGGCCGAAGAAACCAAGAACCCGAAGCGCGACCTGCCCCGCGGCCTGATCGGCGCCATTGTGGTGCTGACCAGTTTTGCCCTGCTGATCCTAGTGATTGCACCGGGCGGCGCCGGCACCTACGCGCTGATCAAGTCCGGCAACCCGCTGGTTGAAGCGTTGGCGCTGTCTTACGGCGGCTCGACGTGGATGGGCAGCTTCGTCAACCTGGTCGGCCTGGCGGGCTTGATCGCCAGCTTTTTCTCGATTATCTACGCCTATTCGCGGCAGATCTTCGCGTTGTCCCGCGCCGGCTACCTGCCGCGCAAACTGTCCCAGACCAACAAAAGCAAGGCGCCGGTCCTGGCGCTGGTGATCCCCGGCATTATCGGTTTCGGCCTGTCGCTGACCGGCCAGGGCGACCTGCTGATTCTGGTGGCGGTGTTTGGCGCGACCATTTCCTACGTGCTGATGATGGCCGCGCACATCACGCTGCGCATCCGTCGCCCCAAAATGGATCGCCCGTACCGCACGCCGGGCGGCATCTTTACCTCCGGCGTGGCCCTGGTACTGGCCTGCGTGGCCGTGGTGGCGGGCTTTCTGGTCGACCCGCGAGTGGTGATTGGCGCTGCAATCATCTATGGAGTATTAATTGCTTACTTTGCTTTCTACAGCCGGCATCACTTGGTAGCAGGCACGCCGGAAGAAGAGTTCGCGGCGATCCAGGCCGCAGAGGCCGCCTTGCACTGACTGCCGTAAACCTCGACGCGGGCGCCTTACCCATATTTGCCCGCGTCATCAAGGAGACACTGTATGGCAAGTTTTTCCCACGCGGTGGGCGCATCGACCTACCGCTTCGACAGCCTCAAGGACGTGATGGCCAAGGCCAGCCCCGCCCGTTCAGGCGACTTCCTCGCTGGCGTCGCCGCACAGAACGATGGCGAGCGGGTGGCGGCGCAAATGGCCTTGGCGAATATCCCGCTGAAGCACTTCCTGCAAGAGGCGCTGATTCCCTATGAAAGCGACGAAGTCACCCGGCTGATCATCGACACCCACGATAAACAGGCGTTTACCGCCGTCAGCCACCTGACCGTCGGCGGCCTGCGCGACTGGCTGCTCAGTGACGCAGCCGATGAACAATCCCTACGCGCCTTGGCGCCAGGGCTGACACCAGAAATGGCCGCCGCCGTGTCGAAGATCATGCGCGTGCAAGACCTGGTGCTGGTCGCGCAGAAGATCCGCGTGGTCACCCGGTTTCGCGGCACTATGGGCCTGCGCGGCCGCTTGTCGACCCGCCTGCAACCCAACCACCCCACCGACGAACCGGCGGGCATCGCGGCGAGCATTCTCGACGGCCTGTTGTACGGCAACGGCGACGCCATGATCGGCATCAACCCGGCCACCGACAGCATCGCCTCGATCTGCGCGATGCTGGAGATGCTCGACGCGATCATCCAGCGTTACGAAATCCCCACCCAGGCCTGCGTGCTGACCCACGTCACCACCTCCATCGAAGCCATCAACCGTGGCGTGCCGCTGGACCTGGTGTTCCAGTCGATCGCCGGCACCGAGGCGGCCAACGCCAGTTTCGGCATCAGCCTGAGCGTGCTGCAGGAGGGCTACGAAGCAGGCCTGAGCCTGAACCGTGGCACCCTCGGGCAAAACCTGATGTATTTCGAAACCGGCCAGGGCAGCGCCTTGTCGGCCAACGCGCACTTCGGCGTCGACCAGCAAACCTGTGAAACCCGCGCCTACGCCGTGGCCCGGCACTTCAAGCCGTTCCTGGTGAACACCGTGGTCGGTTTTATCGGCCCCGAGTACCTGTACAACGGCAAACAGATCATCCGCGCCGGCCTCGAAGACCACTTCTGCGGCAAGCTGCTGGGGGTGCCGATGGGTTGCGACATCTGCTACACCAACCACGCCGAAGCCGACCAGGACGACATGGACACCCTGCTGACCCTGCTGGGCGTGGCCGGGATCAACTTCATCATGGGCATTCCCGGTTCCGACGACATCATGCTCAACTACCAGACCACCTCGTTCCACGACGCCCTGTACGCCCGCCAGACATTGGGTTTAAAGCCGGCGCCGGAGTTTGAACAGTGGCTGGCGAACATGGGCATTTTCACGCAAGCCGACGGCAAAGTGCGCTTCGGCAACAGCCTGCCACCGGCGTTTCGCCATGCCTTGGCGCAATTGGGATGAAGGAGCCGCCCGTGCAACCAGACTTACCCGAAAACCCGTGGCTGGAACTGCGTCGCCTGACCCCGGCGCGCATCGCCCTGGGCCGTACTGGCACCAGCATCCCCACCAGCGCACAGTTGGACTTCCAATTCGCCCACGCCCAGGCGCGGGACGCGGTCCACCTGCCCTTCGACCATGTCGGCCTCAGCACTCAGCTCGCCGAACGCGGGCGTGACAGCCTGTTGCTGCACAGCGCCGCCGTCGACCGCCACAGCTACCTGCAACGCCCGGACCTGGGGCGGCGCCTGAGCGATGAGTCGGCCCAGGCGCTGCGCGACCATGCGGCGGCCAACCCCGGCGGTATCGACCTGGCCGTGGTGGTGGCCGATGGTCTGTCGGCGCTGGCGGTACATAAACACACGTTGCCGTTTCTCACGCGCATGGAGGAACAGACCCACGCCGAAGGCTGGTCCTTGTCACCGGTGATCCTGGTGGAACAGGGCCGCGTCGCGGTGGCCGATGAGATTGGCCAGCTACTCGGCGCCAAGATGGTGGTGATCCTCATCGGTGAACGACCGGGGCTCAGTTCGCCGGACAGCCTGGGCCTGTACTTCACCTACAACCCCAAGGTTGGCCTCACCGATGCGTACCGCAACTGCATCTCCAACGTGCGCCTGGAGGGTTTGAGTTATGGCATGGCGGCCCATCGCCTGCTGTACTTGATGCGGGAGGCCTGCCGTCGGCAGTTGTCGGGGGTCAACCTCAAGGATGAAGCGCAGGTTCAGACCATCGAGTCAGATGACCCGGACTTGGTGAAAGGCAATTTCCTGCTCAGCCCGCCCACCGACTGATCCCCGCACGATTGCGCTTTTTCACGTCTTTAGGCAGCATCGAGTCACGGCCGCTCGCGTGGTCATATACCATCTGGAAGTTGAGGCCTGGCATGCGGATCACTCAAGCGACCCTGGAACACCTGGACCTGTTGACCCCGTTATTCGTCAAATACCGCGAGTTCTACGGGGCGCTGCCGTTCCCGGACTCTTCGCGGGCCTTCCTGGAAAAACGCCTGCGCCGCAAGGAATCGGTGATCTACCTGGCCCTGGCCGATGACGACGACAAGCGCTTGCTCGGGTTCTGTCAGCTGTACCCGAGCTTTTCTTCGTTGTCGCTCAAACGGGTGTGGATCCTCAACGACATCTACGTCGCCGAAGACGCGCGCCGGCAACTGGTGGCGGACAACCTGATGCGCGCGGCGAAGAAGATGGCCAAGGAAACCCATGCGGTGCGGCTGCGGGTGTCGACCAGCAGCAACAATAACGTGGCGCAGAAGACGTATGAGTCGATGGGTTTTCGCGAAGACAGCGAGTTCAAGAACTACGTGTTGCCGATCAGCGAAGACTGACCCCATCCCCAAGCCCGCCAAAATCCCTGTGGGAGGGGCTTGCTCCCGATAGCGGTGGCCCCGTCAGACTATTTATAACTGGCACGACCCGATCGGGGGCAAGCCCCCTCCCACATTTGGTTCTGTGGTGCTCTGGGAGCCGAGTGCCATGACATCACCCGCTACAAAACCCACACACTCTTTTCACTTCTCAATCCGTATAATGCCGACCTTTCAGGATTGTAAGAAGCGCGACAAATACTTGTAGCCTTATTACCCGAGCCTCCGCACAGGCCTGCTGAGTCGGGCCATTCACACAGGTGCCATCCATGGATTTCAACCCGCTTGACCTTATCCTGCATCTCGACGTCTACCTCGACCTGCTGGTAAAAAATTACGGTCTGTGGATCTACGCCATTCTGTTCCTTGTAATCTTTTGCGAAACCGGCCTGGTGGTCATGCCGTTCCTGCCGGGTGATTCATTACTGTTCATTGCCGGCGCGGTGGCGGCGGGTGGCGGCATGGACCCGGTCTTGCTCGCCGGTCTATTGATGTTGGCGGCGATCCTCGGCGATAGCACCAACTATGTGATCGGGCGAACAGCCGGCGAACGCTTGTTCAGCAACCCGAACTCGAAAATCTTCCGCCGCGACTACCTGCAAAAAACCCACGACTTCTACGACAAGCACGGCGGCAAAACCGTGACCCTGGCGCGCTTCCTGCCGATCCTGCGCACCTTTGCGCCGTTCGTTGCCGGTATCGCGAAAATGCCCTACCCGCGCTTCTTCGGCTTCAGCGTGCTGGGCACCGTCTTCTGGGTCGGCGGCCTGGTAACCCTGGGCTACTTCTTCGGCAACGTGCCGTTCATCAAGAAAAACCTCTCGCTGCTGGTGGTGTTCATCATCCTGCTGTCGCTGGTGCCGATGATCATCAGCGTGTTCCGCAGCCGCTTTGGTCGCACGTCCACCGAAGCCAAGTCGCAGTAACCTGCGATGTGGTCCCTCAGCGCCTGGCGTCGCCGGCGCCTGTTGGCCAGGCACCCGATTGCCGATGACACCTGGCTGCGGGTGCGCGAGCACCTGACCTTCCTCGACGGCATCAGCGCCGAGCAAGACCAGTGGCTGCGCGAAGCCTGCGTGGTGTTTCTCGCCGAAAAACACCTCACCGCCCTGCCCGGCGTCGAGCTGCACCAGGAACAACGCCTGCTGCTCGCCGCCCAGGCGCAACTGCCACTGATGAACCTCGGCGACCTCGACTGGTATCAGGGCTTCCACGAGATCGTGCTGTACCCCGACGACTTCCTCAGCCCGCAACGTCATCGCGATGCCAGTGGCGTCGAGCATGAGTGGGACGGCGAGCACAGCGGCGAAGCCTGGCAACAAGGCCCGGTGATCCTCGCCTGGCCCGGCGTGCTGGCCAGCGGCAACTGGGAAGGCTACAACCTGGTGATCCATGAACTGGCGCACAAGCTCGACATGCTCAACGGCGACGCCAACGGCCTGCCGCCCCTGCACCACGACATGCGCGTGCAAGACTGGGCCCGCGTGATGCAAGGCGCCTACGATGAGCTTAACCGCCAGTTGGACGCCAACCCCGACGCCGAAACCGCCATCGACCCCTACGCCGCCGAAAACCCGGCGGAATTTTTCGCGGTCACCAGCGAATATTTTTTCAGCGCGCCAGATTTATTGGTGGAAAGTTATCCACAGGTGTACGCCCAACTCAGTCATTTTTACCGCCAGGACCCTCTGGCCCGCCTCGCGCAGCTGCAAGCGCACGACCCGCGTTATCAGCCACAAGGCGAATGACTGTACGACGTCTGGTGCATGGCATCGGCGTCAGAATATGCCTATAATCGCCGCCACTTTTAGGCCAATCCGGCCATGTACATGGCCAACTACGGGGGCAACGCCCAATGAGCTACAGCAAGATTCCGGCTGGCAAAGACCTGCCGAACGACATCTACGTCGCCATCGAGATTCCGGCCAACCACGCGCCGATCAAATACGAAATCGACAAAGACAGCGACTGCCTGTTCGTTGACCGGTTCATGGCCACCCCGATGTTCTACCCGGCCAACTACGGTTTCATCCCCAACACCCTGGCTGACGACGGCGACCCCCTCGACGTGCTGGTCGTAACCCCTTACCCGGTTACCCCAGGCTCGGTTATCCGCGCGCGTCCAGTCGGCATCCTGAACATGACCGACGACGGCGGCGGCGATGCCAAAGTCATCGCAGTGCCCCACGACAAGCTGTCCCAGCTGTACGTGGACGTGAAGGAATACACCGATCTGCCGCCACTGCTGCTGGAACAGATCAAGCACTTCTTCGAGAACTACAAAGACCTCGAAAAAGGCAAATGGGTGAAGATCGACGGTTGGGGCAACGCAGACGCCGCCCGCGCCGAGATCATGAAGTCGGTCGCCGCCTACAAAGGCTGATACCGGCTCCTCATTGCTGCGGCAATCAAAAAGCCTCGATCATTCGGGGCTTTTTTTGTGGAAAAATTTAAACACCAAGTTCAATTATTAACACTCTATGTTGAACTAAGCAGCACCAACGAAAGATCAGGCTACAACTAAGTAAAAACCTACACCGGCAATTGAACGCATAGTTTATTTGATCTATTTTCCCGGCCAGTAAACTCAGCGTTTATGAATACATCAGGTGATCGCTTAAAAGCGCTATTACGGGAAGTTCATCTTTCCGCTTCCGACTTCGCCAAGAACCGCGGCGTCACGCCTCAGCACGTGAACAACTGGTTCAAACGCGGTGTTCCCATGGGCCGACTCAACGAAATCGCAGAACTGCTGTGCGTCTCCAGCCGCTGGCTGCACGCCGGTGTAGGCCCTAAACACCCACCGGCCAACTTCCTGTTGGACGCTCAAGATGCAAGGAAAGCATTGCCCACCCGCGAAGAAAGCGGCAAATACCTCACAGGCCCCGCCCGTTCCCCGGAAACAATCGATGTGGAGATCGCCCTCCATCCGTCCTTCACCTCAACCGAACGTATCCGCCTCTCCCGTCACACCCTCGACACCTTAAACGTAAACCCCGACCGCGCCCTCGGCGCCTACATGGTCGATAACAGCATGGTCGACATCATCCAACAAGGCGCCACCCTCGCCATCGACCGCGGCCGCACCCAAATCGTCGACGGCGAAATCTACGCCGTCGAACACGACGACATGTTGCGCATCAAATACCTCTACAACCGCCCCGGCGGCGGCCTGCGCATGCGCAGCCACAACGCCGGCGAACACCCCGACGAATACCTGACCTTCGATCAACGCTTCGAACAGAACTTCCAGATCGTCGGCTGGGTGTTCTGGTGGTCCACCCTCAACAACCGCCGCCCACCCGTGCCGCTGGATGAACACCTGCTGGGCTGGGAAGGCTCTAAATCGGATACGGAGGTGGGCAACTGAGGTGAATATGGGTATCATGCGCCGCACATTTGGCAGGGGCTGGTTTTAGGCCATTCACCCTGCCAGGCGATGCGGAAAAACGCCCGCGGATGCCCTGACTATTCAGCCAGACGCGATGTTGGCTGAGCGATTTGAAGGCTGGTGAGGTTTGTCAAAAACAAGCTGAGGCGGTCCCCGAGAAGCCGGCCACAAGCCGGCTTTTTAATTGTCCGAAATAATCCTATCCCATCCGATTATGCACAAAAAACTACTCAATTTTTCTTAAACGTAGATATCTCCGCTGAAACGCGTCCTCTCCCCCCTCCATAACTTTACAGATCTCTTCTCGCATTGGTTTATCTTGCAAAGAGCCTGCCTGACTAACAAAACATTGATGATTAAAGTCAAGCACATGAATCATTTCAGCATCACCATTTACCACAATATTCGGATTATGCGTGACAATTATCAATTGTCGACGCTGCTTGTTAGCGCGAATTTGTTGTACCACCAACTCATAAATCAAATGGTTATCTAAGTCGTCTTCAGGCTGATCTAGGATCAATGGCTCATCACCATGGGCTAACAAAAATGCGAGCATTGCTGCGGCTCTCTGACCAGCCGATGCCTGTCCAATCGACTGGAAGTCCTTCCCGTTGCCTTTTCGACTATACTCTACCTGCAAACCGTCCTCAGGAAACCAGCACGAAATATGATTAATAATCTCGGGCCGCTTTGCAATCTCGCCTGTTAAGTACTTATTAAACCACCCGCTAAATTCATCCTTACCACGACAGGCTGAGATCAAACGGCTTTGCACTTGTCTAACTGCATCTTCAATTTGCTGTGTAGCTGGAGTCATCGGTGTATCAAGGAGATGAGCAGCGAGCAGCAGATCAGCGACAATTCCTTTTGCCGCCGACCCACCTTGAGACTCAGCGTAAATATCATCTTTAAACCTATCTGGCACCCCAAGTAAATCGCGCAACGAACGATCTATTGCTAAAGGGTCACGACTATATGGAATTAGCTTTATTCTAACAAATCGATTATCTGCCAGTGTGTCCTGTAAAAACTGAGCTCGTTTATCGCTAACCGCACGTCTCGCGCTCCATACCTCATCAATCTGGACTTTTGCACGTGCCTTCAAGTCGTCAAACTGCTTTTTCAGCTCATTTAAGCGACTAGCTTCTGCATCAAGTCGTTGTCGCTCCTGTACTAGACGGCCGTACTCACTAGGATCGTTAACGCCTTGGCTCTGCAAATCTGTTTTTAACGCGTCATATTCTTCTTTTGCCTTTTCAACTCTTACTTGCCATCCACTCTGCGAAAGCTGCTCTCTCAAAGCACCATTATCATCATCCAATTGCTGAGCGATAGCCTCTAACTGTGCATGGGCCTGCATAACGGATGCCGCTAATTCGCTGACAACACCTAATGCATCCGCATCAATGATCGGGTCGAACCCACCAACAGGCAAATCATCCGTAAATAGCCCTTTGGCAACCTCACGTATATTTTCTGCCAGTTCATCAACACTTTCAAATTGCTTATCCAGCTCTCTAGATTGCCGGCTAGTTCGCTGATAAGACTTTAGTATTTCCGCATGACCACTGGACTCAAAGCGCGCCAATTTTCGCTGCACATCTTGCAATGACTGATTAAGTGCATCACGTCCTTTTAGACTGACACTTAGTTCTCGCAATTTTGCACAAGTACTGAAAAACCCACTAGCTGCGCTTTCTAGTAAATCCTTAGCACCAGCAGTTTCGGCCGCGTCGTCAATTACTTTCAACAAAGTTTGCTGACTTTCACCAGCTAACGCGGCAATTTGTCCCTGACTGAATAGCTTTATGGGAAACCTCTGTTCTGTAACAGCCTGATTCTCAGAGTTTATCCATTCACCCTCTACCCAGTCTTCGACATTTTGTCCTTGGCCATCTTGTTGCCACAACAAACGATGGCGAATGCCATCCCGACTGAGTGTAATTTTGATATTAGTAGCTGCGAGCAAACCTCCCAATTCGTTACGACTCTTGGCAACTCTGTTAAAGCGGGTAAACGTTTCACTTGGGTCGCCGCTCGCATCAAGTTCACGCTCACGCCTAAACGCAAGTCGCAACGAATGCACCACTGTGGACTTGCCCGTGCCTCGACCGCCAACTACCGCGTTGAAATATGGGTTGAACTCTAATCTGGTAGGTTTACCGCTACGCCCCATGAAACGAGCATCAGCTACTTCGATAGCTTCAACAAAGTGTTCTGGTCTATCAAATGGTGAAAAGGGTTCGACATCATCACTTCGGCGAACTGAAATACCTTGGCCATCCAACAGCGCCAACCTCAGACCTTCCAGCGACGGTTTAGCCATCTTGATCCACGTATATCGTGAGCCAGGTACAGCAGGCCCTCGGAAGGTGTGACAGTCAGAACCAATCACTTCGGCCCAGTTCAATTTTGCTTGGGTGTATGCAGAAGGCTTGGGGGTCGCCGGGGTCAACACTTCCATAGCAAGCACGCCAGGATTGCTCAGTAGGAGTTCTATCGTTTGATGATCGAGAGCAGACTGAGTCGAACCTTCTGTCTTGAGTTGGAGCAACCCCTTACTAGCATCGGCATGCGCTGGAATTGGCAGAGCGCCAGCGTCTAGCACCGCCTGTACCACGTCGGCTGCACTACGCCGGGTTACGCCGTCACTATCCCCCTTCGTACCACTGTAATCGACCTTGCCCAAGAGAGAGTCAATATCACTGCTGGTTGCATCGATATTAAAAACTGCTAGCAGATGAAAACCACCGTTAACAGAAAGCTCCACCCCTGGAAACAGATGTAGCTCGCGAAAGCCTTCAGGGGGATCGATCCGCATGCTCGCGTAAGCGGTCTTTAGCTTGTCGACCCAGGCCCCACTGTTGTGATCAGTGACCGCAACGCAGTCGATACCAGCCGACATGTATTTAAGAAGCCATTGCTCAGCCGTAAGCTCGTCAGCGGTACCCTTTGCACGCTGCCAAGCATCGGTATCCTTGGACGCGGGAGTATGGGTATGGAAGTCAAACTTCCACCAGCGAGCACCGGGGTAAGTCCATTCAAAGCTCATTAAAACTCCTTCGCGCCTAGGAACTGAGCTTGACCTCAGCTGACCGCTAGACGTTACCACTCAACTGTACGAAATAACGATGCCCTTTAGGCAAGTTTCCTTATATAGGCGGTAAGGGTCAGCCAGGCTAAGTAACTGGATTAAAGGTTGAAACGCGGTGTGGCGGTGACTCGCTACCTGGATGATGGTGCCCCGCCCATCGACAGCGCGCGGATCTATCAAGCGCCCCTGGACCGAGAAGGACTCAGCGCTACTTCGCTTGCTTCTCTTTCAATTTTTCGAGGGCATCAGGCAGATTCTGAATAAATTTCACGCCTAGATAAAACGATCCTTTGCCGACCAGCTTTGCCGCCGAAGCAGCCCGGGCCACACCCGTACCATGGGAAAAGTCATCCTTAACTTCGTTCCACGCATCACCCATCATCTTATCCAGCGACTCACTGAAGGAAGGTCTGCTTTTTTCCTGAATCTCATCGTCCATACGCTCTTTCCTCAGGTAAGCAAGCTCATAGCAATGAGATGAGCTTGCTATACATGCAATGTGTTGGTATCAGGTCTCTACTGCAGAAATGATTTTTGCCTGCCCCCGTTCCCGCTCTTTGATTTTTTCCTTCGCTTGACTCGCACTGCTCGCCCGCACACTGGTAGTGATTACCGAAGAGTTCGTGCCACGAGTAAACGTTACGCGAAAGTTCTTGTCGCTCATCCCTGTTTCTCCAATTGATATCAAAATGCCTTGCGAGCAAACATTTATCAGTTGGGTCTCAAAAGCACAACCCTGTTCTACGACGAAACGTAGTCGTCCACCTGACTAATCTTGCCTAAGTCAGGTCTTTACGAACTCGACAACGGGAAGATTCGCCCGTCCAAAGCTCTGGCTGAGGCGCTGAGCGGGCTAATGAAAGGCAAGCCTGAGTTCGTATTGATTGATGATCAAAAGTCAATCTTCGAGTCGGCGCTCGCTGCGGCAAGTGAGGCCTCTATTGAAGCGCCAAAGGTGCTGATCATCGAAGGCGGTCCGGGTACCGGAAAAACAGTATTAGCGATCAACTTGCTGGTGAGGCTCACCGCCTTGAAGCTGTTGAGCAAGTACGTCTCAAAAAATGCTGCGCCACGCAAGGTGTACGAGAGCAAGTTGGTTGGCACCGTCAAACGTAGCCACTTCTCCAACTTTTTTCCGGTTCGGGAGCCTTCATCGATACCGAACCCAATACGTATGACGCGCTCATCGTTGACGAAGCCCACAGGCTCAATGAGAAAAGCGGGCTTTATGGAAACCTGGGAGAAAACCAAATCAAGGAGCTGATCGAGTCAGCAAAATGCTCGATTTTTTTCATCGATGAAGACCAGCGCGTGACCTTGAACGACATTGGTAGCAAGCAGGCTATCCGCGCCTTTGCCAAAGCCAAAGGCGCAACCGTGGAGGAATACATACTGTCTTCCCAGTTCCGTTGCAGTGGTTCTGATGGTTACCTGGCATGGTTGGATGACGTACTGGGGATTCACGCGACAGCCAACCCGCTGCTCGATACCAGCGAATATGAGTTCAAGGTGTTCGACTCTCCTCAGGCGATGCACGCGGCTATCGAGCAAAAAAACCACGGAAACAAGGCTCGCGTTGTCGCGGGTTACTGCTGGCCTTGGCTCAGCAAGAAAAACTCCAAGGCCACTGACATCGTTATCGGCGATGACTACGCACGCCAATGGAACCTGGATCAGGATGGCAGCTTGTGGATCATCGCTGAAAACTCCATTGAACAGGTCGGTTGCATCCACACCTGCCAAGGGCTGGAAGTGGATTATATTGGAGTGATTATCGGACCGGATTTGGCCGTGCGTGATGGGCAGGTGGTGACGTCGCCGCATGAGCGAGACAAGCACGACAAATCGATTCGTGGCTGGAAAAAATTGATGAAGGAGCAACCTGCTCTGGCGCATCAGGAGACAGACCGGATCATCAAAAACACGTATCGAACACTGATGACCCGTGGGATGAAAGGCTGCTTCCTGTACTGTACTGTACCGATCCGGAGACCGCACAATACTTTGCAAGCAGGCTTGCCGAACACAACAACGACTGATGGATCCGCGGGGTGACCTCTAGAGGCCCTACCCCCTACCTACCTTCCTCTAGGCCGGACGCTGAAATTGTCCAACAGGCTGTTGGACATTTGCCTTGGGGACATAATCTGTTGTTGCTTGCCAAAGAAAGATCCCCAGCAACGCCAGGCCTGTGCGCAAAGAGCCGTAGAATATGGATGGTCACGCAGCATACTCGGCATGCACATCGAAACTCGTTTGTTGGTGCGTGAAGGCAAAGCGCAAAGCAACTTTGCTATTCAGTTACCCGCACCCGGCTCGGACATGACCCAGCAGACTCTGAAAGCTCCCTATGTCTTCGACTTTCTCGATGTTGCCCGTGAGGCATATGAGCGCGAAATCGAACACGCAGGCCAGTACAGCATTTGGTCAGCAACCTGCTGACCAAATGCCCAATATAACGTCACCTAGGCTTCAAACACTCCACCGCCCGATCCGCTACCAGCTTCGCCATCTCCACCAAATGCATCACCGCCCTCTGCGGCGCAGCCAGCGGCTCCCCGAGTTCCTGCGATGTCGCCACCGCACATTGCAGCAACTCAGCCACGCGCACCCAGGCATCCTCGAAGCTCAGTTCTTCATTGACAGTAAAGGGGTTGGCCGCAGGCGATGACGGTGAATCCGAAACAACGTTATCCATAGCAAAACTCCAATCGATAATTTGGAGCTGCCACTTTCCGCGACTAAACGAAAGGCGGCAGCTGTACGCAGGTTAGTCGACCGGTCGATTGGAACCCGGCGCACCCGAAGGTGCCCTGCGTACAGCCACCATAAGAGGCAGGCGAAGGGGGGCCTGACTCATGAGTTGCTCATACGCCAATCGAATTCGGGCGACTAAACCCGATCACTGAATTTGCAGTGACGGACCGCAGCCTAGTCACGGAATTTCGCTGGCGCAAGCGGCTGGGATTCTCTAGGAAACGTCCTGCAAATGAAAGGGATCGAGACTGCTGGCCGTTCAAATCCATTGTCCTTTCCAAGTTGACAGTAAGACGCCTCCCAGCCGATTTATCCCCCACGTCCCACCCATTAATCTGTGCCCATGTTGAACGCAACGCCCAACCCACTTAAACAAAAAAGGATTCAACCATGAGCACGCCAACCTACAACCGCTTGAACAAAGACGACGCCGTAGTCCTGCTGGTCGACCACCAGACCGGTCTGATCTCCCTGGTGCAGGACTTCTCGCCCAACGAGTTCAAGAACAACGTGCTGGCCCTGGCGGACCTGGCCAAGTTCTTCAACCTGCCGACGATCCTCACCACCAGCTTCGAGCAAGGCCCTAACGGCCCGCTGGTGCCGGAGTTGAAGGAGATGTTCCCGGACGCGCCGTACATCGCTCGCCCTGGCCAGATCAATGCGTGGGACAACGAAGACTTCGTCAAGGCGATCAAGGCCACCGGGCGTAAGCAGATCATCATTGCCGGTGTGGTGACGGATGTGTGCGTGGCGTTCCCGACGTTGTCGGCGCTGGCGGAGGGGTTTGATGTATTTGTGGTGACGGATGCGTCGGGCACCTTCAATACCACGGTGCAACAGGCGGCGTGGAGCCGGATGACGCAGGCCGGTGCGCAGATGATGAACTGGTTTTCGGTGGCGTGTGAGCTGCATCGCGACTGGCGCAACGATATCGAAGGCCTGGGCAATCTGTTGTCCCAGCGTATTCCGAACTATCGCAACTTGATGAATGGTTATGCGGCGCTGACAGCGCAGCAGGCTCAGTAAGGCCGCCTGTCAGGACAAGCCTGACCAGCACCGCTGGCCAGGCTCATGTCGTCAAATCACCCGATACTCCCCTTCAATCACCTCACTTGAACCAAACGCTTGGCTCAGGTGCGTTTCCACCTCTGTCAGTTGCGCTTGACGTTTGCGCAAATGCTCAAGGTTGCCTTCTTGTTCCACTAGAATCTTCTCGAACCCCTTGATCTGCGGTGCAAAGATTTCCATCACCTTGTCGTGGTCTTTGAGCAGTTTCATGGGTTCAGCGAAGTGGCTCTTGACCACTTCGGCAAGGTCATTCTGCAGTTGTTTGAGTTCGGTTTCCGCGCGCTGCTGCTGGGCAACGCTGATGACGTCGGTCAGTACCTGGATGCCCGCGCCGATGGGCCCCGCCCAGCGGCTGATGTTGGCGGCCAGTTTAGTGGCTTCCCAGGGTTTGAACTTGTAGACATATCCGGTGAGGTTCTTGAGGGTTTCACGGGCAAGGAACACGCCGTTCTTAATGCTTTCGACCGGGATCTTCGAGACAGCACTCAACGCCCTGCTAGAGGCAGATAAGGCCGATGCAGTGATGCTGTCGGCAAAGTCCGACGAGCAGTCCAACTGATGTTCGATGCTGGCACTGATGCCATTCATGATGGTCGAGGACTGGTTGAATGCAGTGCTGAACAGGAGGTCGATGCGGAATCGCAACTTCTCTCCGATGTCGTTCTTGGTGAAGCCGATTTCCGCTTCAAGAAAGGCATGAACCTGATCACGCGGCAAGGTGCGAATGCTGTTGAGCAGGTCTTTTTCCAGGTTACTGAGTTCCTGGTAAAGATTACCGACGGTGGCCAGGACTTTGCGTTTGCCTTCGTCAATATCTTCCTGAATACGTGCCGAGTCACGACGCTGGTTGGCAGCAAGAAGTTCGAACCTGATCAGTTCATCCTTGGCGACACTGATTTTTTTGCCCAGCACATCACGGACCACATCGATTCCGGTTTTCTTGATCAGGGTTTCACGCCCGCTGCCGTCAAGAACGTGTTGGGTCACTCGTTTAAGCTCGTTGATCCGCGAACGCTGGTCATACAGATCCTTTTGTTCCAGCCAAAACTCCAGACCACGACTGTTGGGGTTTGACGCGACGCAGACCACGTTGACAGCTTTGCGCTCGGCGGGTGTCAGGTCAACAAAACGCTGTAGTTTGTCGAGTAGGTTGGTCTTCTTGATGGTGCTTTGCTGCTGAAACTCTTCAGCGTCGCGCAGGTCGGCCACTTCATCCATCTTATTAATGATGAAGATCGTCGAGCTCAATTTATTGAGGTCACGCAATACCCAGCGGACGATGTCCTGGTGGCTTTCCTTGAGTGGGTTCGTCGCATCGACCACGTAGAAAATCAGATGTGCTTCGGAAATGTAGTTCTTGGTGATATCGCCGTACTGGATAAGAGCACCGTTTTCCGCGGTTTTTTCCTTGTCACCAAAAAGACCGGGGGTATCGACGATTTCGCAGCGGTCTTGCAGGTTTTCGGGCCGGTAGATCGCGAGCGCGTCCGAAGACTCGTTTGTGTCGATCTTCATGTCCTTCATCACCTGGCCCAACCAGCCGGCAACTACACTGGTCTTGCCATCGGAGAACGCGCCCAGCAGGGCGATGCGCAGCGTATCGGCCTGGACATCACCAATGGCTTTTTTGATCTTGTCGATATCCTGGGCCACGTCCAACCCCAGTTTCTCCAGCTCACCTACCAGGTTCTGGAGGTTGTCGAGCGAGTGAATCACCTCGGTCTTGCTGGCGTTGAACTGCTTAAATTGTTCCATGGGGCTTAGCTTCCACTTGATTTTTCAACGCCTGGATAGAGGCAATTTTTTCGTCGAACAAGGCACCGACGTCAGCCATTTTGCGGCGCTCATCATCCAGCGGGCTCAGGGTTGAGCCTTCAATCTGGGTCTTGATTTGCTCCAGCATGGCTTGGGTATCCCGTTCGAACGTCTTTTCGCTCGCAACGCGTTCTTTCTTGATGGCTTCGGTGATATTGGCTTGTGCTTCGGCGATCTTCTTGTTGCGTCCGCCGAAGAGGTAACTCAACCCTGCGGCAAAGATTCCGACGACACCGCCGATCACGGCGCCAATGATGTTACCCACCCCAGGGAAGAAGAACGTACCGATCGTGAAACCACTCGCGGCATACCCTCCGATACTCAGTAGGAAACCGCCGAAGTCGGAAAAGTTGAAGTCGATTGCATCCATCGCGCTGGATAGCGAAATTGAACTACTGGCCGCGGTGTTCAAGCGTTGTTGAAAACTAACCCGCTCCGCGTTCTCTTGCAGACGCTTGAGTGCCCGCTCAATATTTTGTGACAGTTGCTGCAGAACCTCTTCCTGGCTCTCTTCCAGACGTTTGGCAAGCTGTTCTTGGCCCGCACTGACGTGTACCTGGATCACCCGCTCTACTTCATCCTTATCACTGAAGTGCTCTTCGACCGCTACACGTGCGGCACTACTCAGGTCATTGAAAAAAATACCGAGGGCATTGCTGCGGCGTTTGGTGAAGCTGGTTTTCAGCTCTTCAAAACTGAGCCGAATGGATTTCTGACACTCTAGGATTTCCGCACTGATCTTGTCGGAAAATGCCTGGTGCTCATCCCGTTGTTTCTTCAGATCATTCACGGTGTCTTGCAGCAAACGCAGCACTTTGCGCTTGTTGCTTTCAACGATATCAACCTCAAAGTTGGCGCACGCCTGGCCGATGACTTCGTGCAACTGGTCCAACTGGCTGAAACTGCGCATAGCTTGGCGGCTGGAGAAGTCCTGCTGATAGGCTCGTTGCGACTTCAGCAGGTCAGTACGGCTGGGGTGGATACTGGTCAGGCCGCGCTCATCAAATGCTACGCCGGTCAGGCCGAGCAACCCTTGCAGACTCTGGCAACCACTGACCAATTCGGCGCCGAGAATGTCTTCGAGCACCTCGCGGGTCTGCTGGCGGGTTGCGAGTGCGTCCTTGTGGGTACGCTCCAGCGACTCGCGATCGGTGTCGAACTCATAGGAGTCCGCCTTGCCGCGCAGGTTGCAGATGGCGTAAACCTTGGCGTCACGGTTGAGGTAGTGTTTGATCTTTTGGGCCGTCTCGGCCTCCGGTTTCTTGTTGGTACCGTTGACGTAAAACACCAGGTGGGCCTTGGCGATAGCCGCCTGGACCATCTTTTCATACTTGCTTTCGTTACCCTCGATACCGGGAACGTCGATCAGGTGGAAGCTCTTGCCCTGATGGTTGAACTCGTAGATCACATTATCCTGGGTGAAATCCGCACGACCAGTCCCGACGATTTCACCGTCGATCTGTTCGGCACAGCGCTGCAGGCGCTCCAGTTCTTTCTGCTGTTTCAGCAGGGTCGGCAGCCTGTCGCTGACCAACTCGCTCAAGGAATGTTGTTCGCGCATGGTGGTGTCCGGGAGTCGACGAATGAGAAATAAGTGCCGGGCAAAAAGACGCCGACCTTAAAGCAATTGGGCGTAACCCAAGACTCCCGCGATGACACCGAACGCCAAACCCACGGCCAGACCGATCACCAGTTTCACTGTTGCACGCCGCTCTGAAGCAATGCGCGCAACCTCAGCCTGGCGCTGACTTTCGAGCAATTGCGATTGGCTGGCTTGCAACTGAGTACTTTGCTCCGTCAGTTGCTGCTGACTGCGCTGGCAGTCGCTGCGTGCGCCTTGTAACTGCTGACCAACCTGTTGCAGTTCACCCCGGACCTGGCCCAGCATGCTCTGGCTTTCACTCAGGCGCGTTTCGGTGCCTTGCAGCGCTTGGCGCGTGTTATCCAAATCGCTCTGGGCATGATTAAGCCGCTCTTTGCAGAAGGTGTAATCCTGCTGGGTATGCTCGAGTTGCTGGCGGGTGCTTAACAGGTCGCGCTGGGTCTGGTTGACCAGGGCGCCAATGTCGTCCCCCAGCGCGGCAACGTCTTCGCAGAAGCTGACATAACGCGTACTGAGTTCGTCAATAAGCGCGTCGCTTTTCTCCGAGAACACCGCCTGGATATCACTGACGGTGGCCTGGTTTCTTTTGATCAGCGCCTGGCGTTTCTTTTCTTCAAACAGAATGCGCAGGCTTTCAATGATCGTGCTTTTCCCAGCGTTTGTTTCGCCGAAGAAGGCGATGGTGAAGTTGTCCCACTCGGCATGTTTCTCGAGATAGGTAATCTCGGAGTCGAACCGCAACTTCATTTCGCCGAGTTTTTCTTTAACGCTGGCGAGGTGGGCATTGCCCTTGTCGTTACTGACATCAAGCCTGGAAACGTCTTCCAGTGCAGTGGCGATATCACTCGCCACACGCGCATACAGCTTGGAGAAATCCTGAGCCTTACTCATATCGTCCCTTAATAATGTATCCAGGTGTACTACGCTTCAGGTGGACAAGTTGCATTTTGCCATCATCGGTGTCAAGTTGATCGGCAGTACACTGCAAGATCCAATTAGCGGCGGTCCGGCTAAGACGTTCCCAGGCTACTCTTCCTGCGCAATCACCCCCTGCAAAATCCCCACCTTCGTCTGCAACTGCTTGATATGCGCCTTCTCAGCGCGCAGCGCAGAACGCAACTCCCGGTTCTCAGCCTCATAGATCCGCCCCCAGCGCGCGTTCCGGCGGCAGGTAAGCGCCATTTTCCAGAGTTCACGCAGCCTCAAGTATTGCAGCAGGAGCACCAGCAGGATGCTCCCCAACACTACCAATGCCCCTGTCGACACTGCTTCTGCCATAGTCATGCGTACTTCCTTGCGTATACCCAATTTGTTTAAACGACAGCCACACGATATGTAGCAATAGACGACAGGTCTAGAATGTAGACTTATACAGGTAAAGTATTCGCACACGTCACGAGGGGATGGAACGCATGCATTGCATTGAACAGGTTTGCTGAGACCTGGCACTTCGCCACTGCTTGATCGAGATTGTCGCCCGGCAGGAGGGCCGGCAGACCACGGGGCACTTGATCCAGAGCGTTGGTAGCAAAAGCCGGCAGGCCGCCAACGACATCAATATGCACATCACCGAACATGCGCCTCAAAACCTTACACATGACAAAAAAATAACCGGCTACGTGCCAAGCAAAACGTTCCAGCCGCTGTTCATCGGTGACGAATCTCAAGCACTTGAGACCGGGGGTTTATGAGTAACGGGGCAAAACGTGGGGCAAGCCGCATCGTGCTATTGCCCTTGACTCTCCCCTATACGGCAGCCCCTACCCTGCAACCCCGTTTCAGGACTCATCCCCATGGCTCAGCGCATTCTGGTCATCCTCGGCCATCCCTCCAGCACCAGTTTCTGTTCGGCACTGGCGGACACCTACATCCAATCGGCCAAAAACGCCGACCATGAAGTACGCGTCCTACGGCTGGGCACGCTGGCTTTCGACCCGGTGCTGCATCACGGTTACACCGACATTCAAGCCCTGGAAGCCGATTTGCTCGGTGCCCAGGCAGATATCCTGTGGGCCACCCATTTGGCGTTTGTCTTGCCGATTTGGTGGGGTGGTATTCCGGCGTTGATGAAGGGCTTTATCGATAGAGTTTTCCTACCCGGCTTCGCCTTCAAGTACCGTGCAGGCAAGGCATTTCCTGACAAACTGCTGCATGGCCGAACCGCGCACTTGCTGGTGACGCTCGATACGCCGCCATGGTATTACCGCTGGTTCTACCGCATGCCGGGTATTCATCAGATGCGCAAGACGACGCTGGCGTTTTGCGGCATAACGGTGACCAAGACCTTGTTGCTCGGGCCGGTGCTGGGTTCCACGCCCGCGCAACGCGCTCGTTGGCTGACGCGGGCCGGCGGATTATTTGGAAAAGGGCGTTTTCATGTTCATCGGCAAAGCGGCGCAACTGTCGGGCACGACCATCAGGGCGATTCGTCACTATGAAGCGATCGGCCTGCTTCCCAGCCCGCAGAGAGCGGGGCGGTATCGGGTCTATTCGGCGCAGAGTGTCGAGCTGCTGATGTTGATCAAGTGTGCTCAGCAACTGGGTTTCAAGCTCAAGGAGTTACAGGCCATTTTGCACGGGCACCAGGGCGACGCGCTGCCCTGGGCGCGCGCGAGCCAGGCGATTGCCCGCAAGCAGGAGGAGCTGGCGCTGCAGATGGCGGCACTGCAGAAGATGCAGGCCGGGCTGGTCGAGTTTGACGCGATGCTTAAACACTCAAACCAGAATTGCACTATAAGTACAAATTAGACAATAAATACAAAACAGGTTAGTGTCGCGCTTTCGTCCCGTTGATATTCAGGAGCGCGCCATGACCACACTCTCGGACTTCAAGCTTAAAACCTGCGTTCCCCTGCAGGAGCGTGCGTGATGAGCGCGGTGCCACTGGCGGTTTACGAACTCAGTGCATTGCGCGCCACGCTGTCGCGCCAAGACATGCTGCACGCGGTGGAACAGGCATTGATCAGTCACGCCGACGGCCGCATCGTGGCCCCGCCGCCGGGGGTGTTGTTGTTTGAAAACCCGCCGGGGGACTGTCATATCAAGTCCGGCTACGCGAAAGACGGTTCGGTGTTTGTGGTCAAGCTGGCCATGGGCTTTTATGAGAATCCTTCCCGCGGCCTGGAGACCAATAATGGCCTGGTGCTGGTGTTCGATTCTCACACCGGCAAGACCCGCGCCATCCTCAACGACGAAGGCTGGCTGACCAGTTGCCGCACTGCCGCCGCCGGTGCCTTGGCCGCACGGGCCGGGGCGCCCGCACGGGTGAGCGCGTTAGGCATTCTCGGCAGCGGGCATCAGGCGCAACTGCAGGCGCGCTGGGCCTGCGAACTGCTCGGAATCGAGCGTGTGGTGATCTGGGGACGCGCTCCCGAGCGGGCACAACACCTCGCCAACGCGCTGCAGCAAGCTGGGTTGAAAGCCCAAGCAGCCGACAGCGTTGAGGCTGTTTTCGCACAGTGCAATCTGGTGATTACCTGCACGCCGTCGACCCAGGCAATCGTACCGGCCGACGTGGTGCGTAAAGGCACTCATATTGTCGCCCTGGGCGCAGACAGCCCAGGCAAACAGGAACTGGACCCGTTGCTGCTGCAGAGGGCACGGGTGCTCATGACCGATGACCGGGCCCAATGCCTGGACCATGGCGAAATGAGCCACGCAGTACGGGCCCATTTGATCAGCGACCAGGCCGACGTTTCCCTCGGCCATGTGCTGGCCGGTAAGGCACGCGGGCGTTTCCGCGACGATGACCTGACCATCGCCGACCTGACCGGCCTGGCCGCTCAGGACATCGCACTGGCGACCCTCGCGGTGCAGCGCATGCAGGCCGTGGACTGACAACTGTTCGGACGCCTGCGTACAATCACCGTTCCTTTTTCCAGTGCCCGGTTAACCCATGGTCGATATCGCATTCATCAAGGCAACCGCCGACGGCATCGCCGCCCTGCTCTATCCGGACCTGGAAGCCGTGGTACACGACCTGCACACCGGGCGTATTGCCCACATCGCCAATGGCTTTTCCCGACGTCAGGTCGGGGATGAATCGCTGATCACTGACCTGGCTGAGTTGGCTGCCGGACCCGACACCGTCGGGCCGTATGAAAAGACCGGGATCAACAGCCGTCAGTTGCGTTCGATCTCCCTCGTCGCCCGTGCCGCCAACGGTGAACCCTGCGCCTTGCTGTGCCTGAACTTCGATGTGACCGCCCTGGCCCAAGTGCAGAAACTGATCAGCGGCTTTGCCGTAGGCCAGCAGTCCCAGGGGCGCCCAGAATCGCTGTTCAGCGGCGATTGGCGGGAAAAACTCAATGAGATCATCGAAACCCTCGCCGCCGAAAATCATTTGAAACCCGCCGATTTCGGCCGTAGCGAAATCATCCAGGTGCTGGTGCAGGCGCGGGAACACGGCTTGCTGGATGTGCGTAACTTTGTCGACTACGTCGGCGACTACTTCAAGATTTCCCGGGCCAGTGTGTATAACTATTTGCGCGCCGCGGCGGCGCAGTAACAGGCGACCGCGCAATCGGCTCAGTCGCCCCGTTCATTTGCCCCCATCCCCCATGTCTGCTAGTGTCGCGCCGGTTTACCGTCTACCGGAATAGCCGCCATGGCCCGCAAAAAAGTTGCACTCGATTTCGAACAATCCCTCGCCGACCTGCAAACCCTGGTCGAGCGTCTGGAGAACGGCGAGTTGTCGCTGGAAGACTCGCTGACGGCGTTTGAACAAGGCATCGGCCTGACCCGCGACTGCCAGAGCGCGTTGGCGCAGGCGGAGCAGAAGGTCCAGGTGTTGCTCGAACGCGACGGGGAGTTGGCCGAAGAACCTTTCGATGCGGAACAGCCCGAATGATCGACGCGTATCAGGCCAGTAGCCAAGCCCGGGTCAATGCGGCGCTGGAGCCCTTGTTTGTTGCGCCAAGCCCGGAAATGAAACGGCTCTACGAGGCCATGCGCTACAGCGTGATGAATGGCGGCAAGCGGGTGCGCCCGTTGCTGGCCTATGCGGCATGCGAAGCCCTCGGCGCGCCTGCCGAACAGGCCAACGGCGCGGCCTGCGCGGTGGAGTTGATTCACGCCTATTCCCTGGTGCATGACGATTTGCCGGCGATGGACGACGATGACCTGCGTCGCGGCCAGCCGACCACCCATAAAGCCTTTGACGAAGCCTGCGCGATCCTCGCCGGCGATGGCCTGCAAAGCCTGGCGTTCAGCGCATTGCTCGACCCGAGTTTGAGCAGCGTGAATGCCGAGATCCGCTTGCGCATGGTCACCACCCTGGCGGTCGCCGCAGGCCCCGCCGGGATGGTCGGTGGCCAGGCCATCGATCTCGGCTCGGTGGGCCAGAAGCTCGATCAACAGGCCCTCGAACACATGCATCGGCACAAGACCGGCGCCCTGATCGAAGCCGCCGTCCACCTGGGCGCACTGGCCAGTGGGCGTGCCGAAGCCGCGCAATTGGCGGCTTTGCAGGTTTACTCCGGGGCCATCGGCCTGGCGTTCCAGGTGCAGGACGACATTCTCGACGTAGAAAGTGACACCGCCACCCTGGGCAAACGTCAGGGCGCCGATATCGCACGGGACAAACCGACTTATCCTGCGCTGCTCGGGCTGGATGCCGCCAAGGCCTATGCCCTGGAACTGCGCGACCAGGCCCTGGCCGCCCTGCGACCTTTCGACGCAGCAGCCGAGCCCCTGCGAGACCTGGCGCGGTACATCGTCGAACGTCGTCACTGATAACCGCGGCCATTACAGCCACATATCGGTCAAGTTCGGTGCTCTGCGTGGGCAGTTTGCGATGCTTGAGGTAAACTGCCGCCTCTTCTATACCTATAACGATTCGCCTGATGCCCACGACGTTTCAAGAGATTCCCCGCAAACGCCCGTCCACGCCTCTGCTCGACCGTGCTGTCACGCCGGACGGCCTGCGTCGTCTGGGTGAAGCCGAGCTGGTAACCCTGGCCGATGAATTGCGCCTGGAATTGCTCTACACGGTCGGCCAGACCGGTGGGCATTTCGGTGCCGGCCTGGGCGTCATCGAGCTGACCATCGCGCTGCATTACGTGTTCGACACCCCGGACGACCGGCTGGTGTGGGACGTGGGCCATCAGGCGTATCCGCATAAAATCCTCACCGGCCGTCGCGAGCGCATGAGCACCCTGCGCCAGAAGGACGGCATCGCCGCCTTCCCGCGTCGCTCGGAGAGCGAGTACGACACCTTTGGCGTCGGCCACTCCAGCACCTCGATCAGTGCCGCGCTGGGCATGGCGATTGCCTCGCGCCTGCAAGGCAGCGATCGCAAGGCGATTGCGGTGATCGGTGACGGCGCGCTGACCGCCGGCATGGCTTTCGAAGCGCTGAACCATGCGCCGGAAGTGGACGCCAACATGCTGGTGATCCTCAACGACAACGACATGTCGATCTCGCGCAATGTCGGCGGCCTGTCCAACTACCTGGCGAAGATCCTTTCCAGCCGGACCTACGCCAGCATGCGCGAAGGCAGTAAGAAAGTGCTGTCGCGCTTGCCCGGCGCGTGGGAAATCGCCCGCCGCACCGAAGAATATGCCAAAGGCATGCTGGTGCCCGGCACGCTGTTCGAAGAGCTGGGCTGGAACTACATCGGCCCCATCGACGGCCACGACCTGCCGACCCTGATCGCCACGCTGCGCAACATGCGTGACCTCAAAGGCCCGCAGTTCCTGCACATCGTCACCAAGAAAGGCAAAGGCTTCGCCCCGGCGGAAGTCGACCCGATCGGTTACCACGCGATCACCAAGCTCGACCCCCTGGACGCCCCCGCCGCCGCGCCGAAAAAAGCCAGCGGGCCAAAGTATTCCGGTGTGTTCGGCGAATGGCTGTGCGACATGGCCGCCGCCGACCCGCGCCTGGTGGGAATTACCCCGGCGATGAAGGAAGGTTCCGACCTGGTGGCGTTCAGCGAGCGTTTCCCGCTGCGCTACTTCGACGTCGCCATCGCTGAGCAGCACGCGGTGACATTCGCCGCAGGCATGGCCTGCGAAGGCGCCAAGCCGGTGGTGGCGATCTACTCCACCTTCTTGCAGCGCGCTTATGACCAGTTGGTGCACGACGTCGCGGTGCAGCACCTCGACGTGCTGTTCGCCATCGACCGCGCCGGCCTGGTCGGCGAAGACGGCCCGACCCACGCCGGCAGCTTCGACCTGTCCTACCTGCGTTGCATCCCCGGCATGCTGGTGATGACGCCGAGCGACGAAAACGAACTGCGCAAGATGCTCAGCACCGGCCACCTCTACAACGGCCCGGCCGCCGTGCGCTACCCGCGCGGCACCGGCCCGAACGCGGTGATCGAAAAAGACCTGGCGCCGATCGAAATCGGCAAGGGCGTTGTGCGACGTCAAGGCAGCAAGACCGCGTTCCTGGTGTTCGGCGTGCAACTGGCCGAAGCCCTGAAAGTCGCCGAGAAGATCGACGCCACCGTGGTCGACATGCGTTTCGTCAAACCGCTGGATGAAGCGCTGGTGCGCGAGATCGCCGCCGGCCACGAACTGCTGGTGACGGTCGAAGAAAACGCCATCATGGGCGGTGCCGGTGCGGCGGTCAGCGAGTTCCTGGCGCGCGAGAACATCCTCAAGTCGGTGCTGCACCTGGGCTTGCCGGATGTGTACGTCGAACACGCCAAGCCGGCGCAGATGCTCGCCGAGTGCGGGCTCGACGAGGCGGGTATCGAGGCGTCGGTCCGCGAACGCATGACACTCCTGGGTTTATAACCCCCCGAGACTTCTGTAGGAGCGAGCTTGCTCGCGAAAAACGTCAACGATGACGCATGTACTCTGTATGCACGCGGCGTCCTCAGGTTTTTCGCGAGCAAGCTCGCTCCTACAAAAAGCTATGGACCGCTCTATGAATCACCTGCGCCTTGCCCTGCCCTTGCTGCTTCTGCCAGCCCACGACCTGCTCGCCGACACCCGCGACGCCGCGCTGAAACTCCCCGACGTGGTCATCAGCGCCAACCGCCAGGTCCAGGCGCGCAACGACAGCAGTGCCGCCAACACCGTCTTCACCCGCGACGACATCGACCGCCTGCAACCCACCAGCCTGACCGACCTGCTCAGCCGCGTGCCCGGCGTGCAAGTGGCGCCCACCGGCGGCCGTGGCAGTTTGCCGGGCATCTACCTGCGCGGCACCAAGTCCGCGCAAAGCCTGGTGCTGGTGGACGGCCAGCGCATCGCCAACGCCACCTCCGGCGACAGCGGCCTGCAATACCTGAATGTGGACCAGATCGAGCGCGTCGAAGTGCTGCGCGGCTCGCGCTCGGTGATCTACGGCAGCGATGCGATTGGCGGGGTGATCCAGGTGTTTACCCGGCGCAACGCCGAACAGGGCCTGCAACCGCGCCTGCGGCTGGGCTTCGGCAGCCACCAGAGCTGGGAGCGCAGCTTCGGGCTGTCCGGCGGCGACGAACACACGCGCTTCAACCTGGGCGCGAGCCTGGATGAAAGCGCCGGCATCAACTCGACACACACCTCGTTTCCCAGCGATGGCGACCATGATGCCTACCGCAACCAGTCCGTCAGCCTGAACCTCAGCCACAGTTTCAGTGACGCGTTGGAAGCCGGTTTCAACCTGTTGGATAGCCGCGGCAAGTCGGAGTACGACAACAGCTTCGGCCGCTACGACGTCGCCACCGGGCAGAGCGTCGGCCAGAAACCCTACACCGACTACGCCGTGAGCAGCGCCAGCGGCTATGCCGACGCCCGCCTCAGCGAACGCTGGCAATCGCGCCTGGAACTGGGCCACAGCGAGAACCGCGACACCAAGCGCGACACCCTCAGCGATGACTTCAGCGTGTTCAACACCTACCGCGACTCTGTCAACTGGCAGAACGACCTGACCCTGAATGAGCGCAACAGCTTGATCCTCGGCGGCGACTGGTACGAAGACCGCTTCCACGGCTCCACCACGTTTACCGAAAACAGCCGCTGGAACCGTGCCGCCTTTGTCCAGCATCGTTTCCGTAGCGAGTGGTTTTCCACCGAACTGGGCCTGCGCCATGACCAGAACCAACAGTTTGGCAGCCAGAACAGCTGGAGCGGCACCCTCACCGTGCCGATCAACCCCGACAACGATGTGCTGCTCAGCTACAGCGAAGGCTTCCGTGCGCCGACCTTCAATGACCTCTATTACCCGGACACGCAGTACAGCAACCCGAATCTTCAGCCCGAGACCTCCAAGAGTTACGAGCTGCAATGGCGCAGCCAGCTCGGCGACCACACGCGCCTGGAAACCTCGCTGTACCGCACCGACTTGAGCGACGCGATCATTCTCGACGGCGGCAAACCGCAGAACGTCGCCTCGGCGCGGATCAATGGTTTTGAAGCCGCGCTCAAGCACGAGCTGTTCGGCTGGCAGGGCAACCTGGGCGTTTCGCTGATCGACCCGCGCGACCGCGACAGCGGCCACACCCTCGCCCGCCGTGCGCGGCGCACCCTGAACCTGGACCTGGATCGGCAATTCGATCAACTCGGCGTCGGTGCGAGCTGGCAGGCGATCAGCAGCAGCTACGACGACGAAGCCAATCGCAATCGCCTGAGCGGTTATGCCTTGCTCGGGCTGCGCAGCAGTTGGGCGCTCAGCCGGGAAGTGGCGTTGTCGCTGAAAGTCGATAACGTGCTGGACAAGACTTACGCTCGGGCACGTTACAGCTATGACGATCCGGCGTTCCTGAACAATCAGGACTATCGGGAAGAAGGTCGGGTGTGGAGGGTTGGCGTGACTTGGACGCCGACGCTCTGATAGAAACGTCGGCGTGCCTGCGATTGCGTCAGCGGTTCGGCGCAATCACCTGACACAACCGCGCCAAGGCTTCCAACATCTGCCCGCTCGGCCGTTCCAGGCCTTTGTCCGGCACCAACAGCAAACGCCCCTGCGCCACCGCCGCCAGCTGCGGCCAGGCTTTCCAGGCATCCAACTGCGGTTGATCCGCCGCCAGAATCACCTCGGGGTTGCGCTGCAGCACCGCCTCGACGCTGACCTGCGGCGCGGGCAGCGTGAGGTCGTCGAACACATTGCGCGCGCCGCACACACTCAGCGCATCGCTGATGATCTGCCCACCGCCCACGGTGTACAAAGGCGGGCTCCACACTTGGTAAAACACCCGCAAGGGTTCGGCACGCTGATAGCGCTGGCGCAACCCGGCCAGGCGCTGGCGCAACTGCGCAGACAATTGCCGGCCGGCGTCGGCGCGCCCCAGTTGCTCGGCGATGGCCTGGACCTGCTGGGTCAGTTGTTCGAGGTTATGGGGTTCGGCGACGTAGACCGGGATATTCAGGCGCTGCAACTGTTCACGCTGGGCCGGGCCGATGCTGCCGGGCCAGAGCAGGATCAGGTCGGGCTTGAGGCTGAGCAAGCGCTCGATGTTCAATTGCCCATAGCGCCCGACTGACGCGACCTTCGCCAGCGCCGCTGGCCGTTCGCCGCCGTCGAGCACGCCCACCAACAGGTCGGCAGCGCCCAGTTCAACCACGATTTCCGACAGCGACGGCGCCAGGCTGACCACCCGCTCGACCGCCAGGGCCTGGGCAGCGAACGCCAGCAGCAGGAGCGCCAGCCAGCGAGGCTTCATCCCAATTGACGCGGGATGCGGTAGAGGTAAAACAACACCAGGGTCGACAACGCCAGCAGGAACAACGGCACCGCTTCCAGGCCGACGAATACCGCCAGCGCACCGATCCAGGCGGGCACGGAGGCAATCAGCAACGCCGTGCGCCGACGGGCGGCGAGGGTGATCCAGGCCGCCGGCTCTTCTGCGGTGTCGAGGGCTTTAGAGGTGGCGATCAACGCATGTTTATAGCCATGAAAATAGCGCAGGCTGAGAAACATCGAGGCCACGCCGGCAATGAAGAACGGCATGGCCAGCACCGGCAACAGGGGTTCGGCCTGAGCGAACACCAGGTTGATCACGAACAATGGCAGCAACGCCAGCGCCAGGTACTGCCACCAATTGAAGGACAGTCGCCGTTTCACCTGGCCTCGAGTCACGCGCGGTCGACCTCGCCCTGGTGTTCGTTGCCCATCATGTGGTCGAGCTTGCTGGCTTTGGTCGCCAGGTAGAGCTTGTTGTGCGGGTTGTGCCCGGTGTGCAGCGGCACGCGCTCGGCGACGGTGATGCCCATCTCGGTCAAGGCTTTGACCTTGCGCGGGTTGTTGGTCATCAGGCGCAGGGATTTCACGCCCAGGTGCTCCAGCATCGGCAGGCAGATGCCGTAATCACGCTGGTCGGCGGCAAAGCCCAGGCGCTCGTTGGCTTCAACGGTGTCGGCGCCGCCGTCCTGCAACTCGTAGGCGCGGATTTTATTCAGCAGGCCAATGCCACGACCTTCCTGGCGCAAGTACAGCAAGATGCCGCGGCCTTCATGGGCAATGGCGCGCATCGCCGCTTCCAGTTGCGAACCACAGTCGCAGCGCTGGCTGAACAGCGCGTCGCCGGTCAGGCACTCGGAGTGGATGCGGCCCAGTACCGGCGCGCCATCGGCGATATCGCCCAGGCTGAGCACGACGTGCTCGCGCCCGTTGGCTTCTTCGAGGAAGCCATGCATGGTGAACATGGCAAAAGGGGTAGGCAGCTTGGAAGCAGCGACGAAAACGACGGGCACCGTGTGCTCCTGATTTCAGATTTCACAGAGGCGGGCATTGTAACAGCACGTTCCTACAGACGCTTAAGCTGAATTATCGTTGATAAAGATCAATCGGCTCGATTGGCCTTCGTCTCGGTTCTATGCAGGTCTGAATGCTGACTCAGGGCGTCTCGCGAAAATGTTGATAACCGCGAACGGCCGGGGTGATGTCGCGCCCGTTCGCGTCGAGCAGCGTCACCCCCTGCCCCGCCTCGACCCGGCCGATCACATGCACCGGCCAGCCGCCCGCCAGCAACGGTGCCAGCGCGGCCGGTGGCAGGGTGAACACCAACACATAGTCGTCGCCGCCACTCAAGGCCGCCACCCGCGCCGCGTCATCGCCGACAAATGCGAGCAAGGCTTTGGATAACGGCAGTCGCTGGCGCTCGACCAGCAGGCTGACAGCCGATGCCTTGGCGATATGCCCACAATCGGCCAGGAGCCCGTCGGAAATATCCATTGCAGACGTCGCCTTGCCCCGAAGGGCAACGCCCAGGGCCAACTGCGGTTGCGGCGACCAGTAATGCGCCAGCAGCGGGTCGGCGATGCTGGCCTCGGCGCTGCGCTGGCCCAGCACCAACGGCAGCGCTCCCGCCGCGTTGCCCAATTCCCCGCCCACACACAGCAAGTCACCCGGCCGCGCACCGCTGCGGGTCAACGCTTGCCCGGCCGGCACACGGCCGAACACGGTCATGGTCAGGCTCAGCGGCCCGCGCGTGGTGTCGCCGCCGACCAGGCCCACGCGGCAGCTCTGCGCCATGGCGTTCAAACCCTGGGCATAGCGTTGCAGCCAATCGGCATCGACGGTGGGGGTTGTGAGGGCCAGGGTAAACGCTATAGGGTCGGCGCCCATGGCGGCCAGATCGCTCACCGCCACGGCCAGCGAGCGCTGGCCGAGCAGGAACGGATCACAGGGGTCGGCGAAATGCACGCCGGCCACCAAGGTATCGGTGGAGATTGCCAACTGCTCCCCGGCGGGGAGCGCCAGCAAGGCGCAGTCATCGCCGATCCCCAGGGCAATGCCCTCGCCGCCCTGCGCACAAGGCGCGGCGGCGAAGTATTTGCGGATCAGCTCAAACTCGCCCATCGGGAACTCAAGCGCGGATCAGCGCTTGTGTTCCTTCACTTCGGCTTCGCGCAGGCGCGGGGCCAGCTTGTCGAGCACGCCGTTGACGAACTTGTGACCGTCGGTCGAACCGTAGACTTTCGCCAGTTCGATACCTTCGTTGATCACCACGCGGTACGGCACGTCGACGCGCTTGAGCAGTTCCCAGGTGGACAGGCGCAGTACGGCCAGTTCAACCGGGTCCAGCTCGTCGAGGGTCAGGTCCAGGCACGGTGCCAGCGCGATGTCGATCTCGGTCTTATTGGCCGGGACGCCGTGCAGGATGTCGTGGAAGTAGCTGGCATCGACGTCGCTGAAATCGTTGTCGACGCGAAATTGCGCTTCGATTTCGTTCAGCGAGGTTTTCGCCATGTGCCACTGATACAGCGCCTGGGTCGCAAGCTGACGCGCTTCGCGACGCTTGACGCTCTTGGACGGCTTGCCGGCGTCGGCTGGGCGTGGGTCGCGCGGGTTGAAACGATCGCTCTCGTCGGAAATCACTTGGCCTCCAACTGCGCCAGCAGGCTGACCATTTCCAGGGCGGACAGGGCAGCTTCAGCACCTTTGTTACCGGCCTTGGTGCCGGAACGTTCGATGGCTTGTTCGATCGAATCCACGGTCAGCACGCCGAATGCAACCGGTACGCCGAACTCCATGGACACCTGGGCCAGGCCCTTGGTGCATTCGCCAGCCACGTATTCGAAGTGCGGCGTACCGCCACGAATGACCGCGCCCAGGGCGACGATCGCCGCGTATTCACCCCGTTGCGCAACTTTTTGCGCAACCAGTGGAATTTCGAAGGCGCCAGGGGCACGGATGATGGTGATGTCGCTCTCGCTCACACCGTGGCGAACCAGGGCGTCCACGGCACCGCTTACCAGGCTTTCAACCACGAAGCTGTTGAAGCGGCCAACCACCAGGGCGTAGCGGCCTTTGGGGGCGATGAAGGTACCTTCGATGGTCTTCAGGGTCATTCGACAAATCTCTTAAAGAGCCGGGACGCGAAAAGTGCGTCCTTCAGTGATGATTTAACCGCGAACAAGGGGCGAAAATCGCCAGCCTTTATTCGGAGGGCACGTATTCTACAACTTCCAGGTCGAAACCGGATATCGCATTAAATTTCATCGGTGCGCTCATCAGGCGCATTTTGCGCACGCCAAGGTCGCGCAGGATCTGCGAACCGGCGCCGACGATGCTGTAGGTGGTCGGCGTTTTGACCTGGGTTTGCTCGGCGGACTCACGAATATGCGCGAGCAAGACGTCGCCATCCACCGGGTTGCCCAGCAGCAGCACCACCCCACTGCCGGCCTCGGACACCGCAGCCATCGCGGCGCGCAGGCTCCAGCGCCCGGGTTGCTTGACCATCAACAGGTCGCGCAGCGGGTCCATGTTATGCACGCGCACCAGGGTCGGTTCGTCGGCGCAGATGGTGCCCAGGGTCAGCGCCATGTGAACGTCGCCTTCCACCGAATCACGGTAGGTCACCAGGTTGAATTGGCCCAGTTCGCTGTCCAGCGGCTGCTCGGCAATCCGCTGAACGGTACGTTCGTGGATCATCCGGTAGTGAATCAGGTCGGCAATCGTGCCGATCTTGAGGTTGTGTTGGGCGGCAAAGGTTTCGAGTTCGCTACGACGGGCCATGGTGCCGTCGTCGTTCATCACTTCGCAGATCACCCCGCTCGGCTCGAAACCGGCCATGCGCGCCAGGTCGCAGGCGGCTTCGGTGTGGCCGGCGCGGGCCAGGGTGCCGCCCGGCTGGGCCATCAGCGGGAAGATGTGGCCCGGGCTGACGATGTCTTCGGCCTTGGCGTCTTTCGCGGCGGCCGCTTGCACGGTGCGCGCACGGTCGGCGGCGGAGATCCCGGTGGTCACGCCGGTGGTGGCCTCGATCGATACGGTGAACTTGGTGCCAAACCCGGAACCGTTGCGCGGCGCCATCAGCGGCAGCTTGAGCAACTCGCAGCGTTCGCGGCTCATGGGCATGCAGATCAACCCACGGGCGTGCTTGGCCATGAAGTTGATGTGCTCCGGCTTGCACGCCTCGGCGGCCATGATGATGTCGCCTTCGTTCTCACGGTCTTCGTCATCCATCAGGATGACCATCTTGCCTTGGCGGATATCTTCAACCAGTTCTTCGATGCTATTGAGCGCCACAGGGCACCCCCTTGGTCAGGATTTCAGGTAGCCGTTAGCGGCCAGAAAACTTTCGGTGATGTTGCTGGCAGGCTTTTGTCGAGAGTCAGACTCTGCGGCCTTATCGCCCATAAGCAGGCGCTCCAGGTAACGGGCAAGCAAGTCGACTTCCAGGTTCACCCGGCGACCTGGCTGGTACGACGCCATGATGGTTTCGCTCAGGGTGTGGGGAATGATGGTCAGTGCGAATTCGGCGCCATCCACGGCGTTCACGGTCAGGCTGGTGCCATCGACGGTGATCGAGCCTTTGTGGGCGATGTATTTGGCCAACTCCTTGGGCGCGCGGATGCGGAACTCCACGGCGCGGGCGTTTTCGCTGCGCGCCACTACTTCGCCGACGCCGTCGACATGGCCGCTGACCAGATGACCGCCCAGGCGCGTGGTTGGGGTCAGGGCTTTTTCCAGGTTGACCGGGCTGCCGGCCTTGAGGTCGCTCATCGCCGTGCAGTCCAGGGTTTCCCGGCTGACATCGGCGGCAAAGCCGTTGCCCGGCAAGTCGACGACGGTCAGGCACACGCCGCTGACGGCGATGCTGTCGCCCAGCTTGACGTCGCCCAGGTCGAGCTTGCCGGTGTCAACCAGCAGGCGCACGTCGCCGCCCTTGGGGGTCATGGCACGGATACTGCCGATGGATTCGATAATGCCGGTGAACATGGCCTTCTCCTGGAAAACGGTGCGGGCGTTTGATCGCCCGGTCAGAATTATACGCTCGCTGCTGGCACAGGGATGGCAGTGACTCGCCAGTCATCGCCCACAGCGCGCATTTCAGTGATCTTGAGTTGGGGCGCGTCGGCCAGTTTCTCAAGCGGCCAGTCCAGCAAAGGCCGGGCTGCGGAGCCGAGGAACTTGCCGGCGACGAAAATCACGTATTCGTCCACCAGGCCCTGCTGGGCGAACGCGCCCGCCAGGCTTGGCCCGGCTTCCACCAGCACGTCGTTGACGCCACGGGCCGCCAACGCCACCAGCGCCGAGCGCAGGTCGACCTGACCATCGACACCGGGCACCACCAGGCACTCGGGGCCACGGGGGAACTGGTTTTCCGCAGTGACACAGGTGATGACCAGCGCCGGGCCGGCCTTGAAGAACGGCGCATTGAGCGGCACCCGCAGGCGGCCGTCGATCAATACGCGCAGCGGCGGACGCGACATGGCCAGCGCGGTGGTTTCTGCGTCCAGGCCGAGTTCGGCGGCGCGCACGGTCAGGCGCGCACCATCGGCCAGCACGGTGTCGGCGCCGGTCAGCACTACGCTGGCCTCGGCGCGCAGGCGCTGCACGGCGGCGCGGGCGGCAGGGCCGGTGATCCATTGGCTCTCGCCGCTGGCCATCGCGGTGCGGCCGTCCAGGCTCATCGCCAGCTTGACCCGCACAAACGGCAGGCCGTGTTCCATGCGCTTGAGGAAACCTTTATTGAGCGCCCGCGCTTCCACTTCGAGCACACCGCTGCGCACTTCGATGCCGGCCTGGGCCAAGCGCTGCATACCGCGCCCGGCGACGTCCGGGTTGGGGTCCTGCATCGCCGCGACCACCCGCGCCACCCCGGCACTCACCAGCGCATCGGCGCACGGCGGGGTATGGCCGTAATGGCTGCAGGGTTCCAGGGTGACGTAGGCCGTGGCGCCACGGGCTTTGTCAGCGGCCGCGCGCAAGGCATGCACTTCCGCATGGGGCTCGCCGGTACGTACATGCCAACCTTCGCCGACGATCTGCCCATCGCGCACAATCACGCAACCCACACGCGGGTTGGGATGGGTGGTGTACAGGCCGTTGCGCGCCAGTTCGAGGGCGCGGGCCATGTAATGGGCGTCGAGGATGGCCTGTTCAGCAGACGGTGGGTTCATTTTTTGATCGGCTCACGGGCCAGGCGGTCGATCTCTTCGCGGAACTCATTGAGGTCCTGGAAACGTCGATACACCGAAGCGAAACGGATATAGGCGACTTCGTCGAGCTTTTGCAGCTCGCCCATCACCAGCTCTCCAACCACCAGGGACTTGACCTCGCGCTCGCCGGTCGCGCGCAACTTGTGCTTGATATGCGCCAGCGCCGCCTCCAGCCGCTCGACACTCACCGGGCGTTTTTCCAGGGCGCGCTGCATACCGGCGCGTAATTTGTCTTCGTCGAAAGGCTGGCGGCTGCCGTCGGATTTGATCAGGCGCGGCAATACCAGTTCGGCGGTTTCGAAGGTGGTGAAACGTTCACCGCAGGCCAGGCATTCGCGCCGGCGACGCACTTGATCGCCCTCGGCGACCAGACGCGAGTCAATGACCTTGGTGTCGTTGGCACCGCAGAAGGGACAGTGCATGGTGGCAGGCAACAAAAAAAGGGAGGGCCATGGTAGCGCATCCCCGTGGCAAGACAAGCCATAGCCTTTACGGTATATAGGCTGACGATTATGTTTCGTGTTTTTTAAGCCACGGATTTTGTCCTTTCTGGAGCCGTACATGCAGTTACGACCACTCGTTTTACTCACCTTGTTCGGTTTTCTGGTCGCCTGCAGCAGCGAAGCCCCAAAACCTTCGACGCCGCAGCCTCAGCCGGCGCAAGAGAAAAAAGTCCCCGGCATCGAAGACCTCGGCCCGCTGCCGGCCTACCAGCGTGAGATCAACGGCAGCCTGACCAACGTGCCCGCCGGCGCCGAAGTCGAAATGGCGCTGTTGGTGATCGACGACCGCAGCCGCCCGCAACAACTGCTCGCCAGCAGCGTGCTGAGCGGCAACGGCAAGCCCCTGGCCTTCCGCCTGCGCTTCAGCCCCGACGCGTTCCCGGCCGGTGCGCGGGTCGAACTGCGCGGGCGCGCCAGCCAGTCCGGCCAACTGATCCTGCACCTGCCCGCAGTACGCATCACCCAGGCGATCACCCAGACCACCGGCCCCCTGCAACTCGTCAAGGCACCATGACGCCACCGCTCGACCTGCAACGGGCGCTGAGCGCCCTGATCGGCGACGCACAGCTGGTGCCCTGCCCGTTGCCGGGCACCGACCTGGCGTTGTGGCTGCTCGACGCCGACAACATGGACCGCGCCTTCAGCCCCGAAGAAACCCGGCGCATCCTGCATGAGCCGCCCTACTGGAGTTTTTGCTGGGCCAGCGGCCTGGCACTCGCACGCTACCTGGCGGCGAACCCGGAATGGGTCGCGGGCAAGCGCGTGCTGGATTTCGGCGCCGGCTCCGGCGTCGCCGGGATTGCCGCCGCCAAAGCCGGCGCGCTGGAAGTGGTGGCCTGCGACCTGGACCCACTGGCATTGGCGTCCTGCCGTGCGAATGCCGAACTCAACGGGGTTGAACTGGGCTATTCGACGGACTTTTTCGCCGAGGCCGACCGCTTCGACCTGATCCTGGTGGCCGACGTGCTCTACGACCGCGCCAACCTGCCGCTGCTCGACCAGTTCCTCACGCGCGGGCGTGAAGCACTGGTGGCGGACTCGCGGGTGCGGGACTTTCAGCATCCGGATTATCAGCGCCTGGCGATACTCGATGCCCTGACATTGCCGGACTTGGCCGAGCCTTGGGAGTTTCGCAAGGTGAGCCTGTACCATTCGCGGCGTTAAACCTCTGCGTTACACATTTTCAGCAATGGATTGGTTGAGACAGCAAAAGGCGAGGCATGGAAAATGCCCTCCTTTCGCACGCGGCTTGGACAATCGACCTGCATGCTTTTCCAAACAATTCCATTCATTGCTGGCCATGCAAAAGTCTTGCAAAAAGTCGGGCGGCTACCTAACCTTCGCCGCAATACACCCGCCATGCCTCTGGTTGCGTCAGTAGCCAAGCACAAATTGTGCGGGTTTTTTATGACCGGTACTTTTTGGGCATGAGGCGGTTCAGCAAGCCCGCCATTGACGTTCCTGCCCAATTGGAACTACTCAAGCGCCGCGGGTTGACGATTCAGGATGAGGCTCGTGCCGAGCTTTTTTTGCGATCGGTCAGTTTCTTCCGATTAAGCCCTTATATGCGGCCCTTCCAGCAACCGGAAGATATCAACCATTGCTTTCGCACAGGTATCCAATTTCGCCAGTTAACCCGCCTCTACGACTTTGATCGACGGCTTCGTTTACTGACCATAGATGCCCTTGAGAGAGTCGAAATTGCATCACGCGCTGTCATCAGCAACCACATGGGCCCTACCCATGGCAGTCACTGGTATATCAACCCATTGATGTTCCACCAGGCGTTCGATCATCAGCGGCTGCTGACGACGCTGTCCATCAAACAGTCCGCCGCAATACGTGACTTCCAGCGCGAATGCGAGCGCATCGATAGATCGCGCGCAGACGCCCAGAGAAAGAGCCTCCTTAAACGCCAGAGGGCAAAGGAAAGTTATGCCCGTCACTACCCGACAACTTATGCCCATCCTGCTCTTATGCCGGGCTGGGCCATGCTGGAAGAGCTGACGTTGGGTGATTTATCCCATTTATATAAAGGGCTGGCCAAAGACATGGATAAAAAGGCCATCGCCAGGCGCCTTGGGCTGGCGGCACCACTGATGCAATCCTGGCTGCACACACTGACCACTATCCGAAACATCTGCGCCCATCATTCGCGAATGTGGAATCGAGAACTGGGGATTCGTCCCGAGCTGCCGAAGAAAGCCATTTTTCCGTGGCCCACACATCTGGTTCAACCAGGACCGCATGCCCGTATTTTTTCAGTACTGTGCATTCTTAATCATCTGATGCATCAGGTGAGCCCTCACACTCGTTGGGGAGAGCGCCTGTATCACTTGCTCAGAGAGTTTCCCGACGTCAGCTTGCAAGCGATGGGGTTTCCTCGCGACTGGTATCAGGACCCTTTTTGGCATATGTCTCGCGGCGAAGCGCCATGCGGCTTCCGATAGCCTGCGCCAGCCCTTATAGTTGCCCCATTCCCGCTTTATTCGAGACGCCCCATGAGTGAGCCCACGCCGTATATCTTCGACGCCACCACCGCTACGTTCGACCAGGCGGTGATCCAGAACTCCTTCGAAAAGCCCGTGCTCGTGGACTTCTGGGCCGAGTGGTGCGCGCCGTGCAAGGCGTTGATGCCGATGCTGGCGCAGATCGCCGAGAGTTATCAGGGCCAATTGCTGCTGGCCAAGGTCGATTGCGAGGCCGAGCAGGACATCGTTGCGCGCTTTGGTATTCGCAACCTGCCGACGGTGGTGCTGTTCAAGGACGGCCAACCGGTGGACGGGTTTGCCGGGGCGCAGCCGGAGTCGGCGGTGCGGGCGATGCTCGAACCTCACGTGCAGATGCCGCCGCCGGCTGCGGCGGACCCGCTGGAGCAGGCTCAGGCGCTGTTTGCCGAGGGCCGTATCAGTGAAGCCGAAGCCGTGCTGGTCACGCTGCTGGGCGAAGACAACAGCAACGCCGGCGCGCTGATTCTGTACGCGCGCTGCCTGGCCGAACGCGGTGAATTGGGCGAAGCCCAGGCCGTTCTAGACGCCGTCAAGAGCGACGAGCACAAGGCCGCCCTCGCCGGCGCCAAGGCGCAAATCACCTTCCTGCGCCAGGCCGCCGACCTGCCCGACCCCGCCGACCTGAAAAGCCGCCTGGCGCAAAACCCGCAGGACGACGAAGCGGCCTATCAGTTGGCCATTCAGCAACTGGCACGCCAGCAGTACGATGCCGCGCTGGAAGGCTTGCTCAAACTGTTCATCCGCAACCGCAGCTACAGCGAAGGCTTGCCGCACAAGACCTTGCTGCAGGTGTTCGAACTGCTGGGCAACGATCACCCGCTGGTGACCGCGTACCGCCGCAAGCTGTTCGCCGCGCTGTACTAATCGCCCTGTAGGAGCGAGCTTGCTCGCGAAACACTCAAGGACACCGCATTCATTCAGGATGGGCGCGTTGTGGTTGACGCTCTTCGCAAGCAAGCTCGCGCCTACAACGGGTCAATCCAGGTATAGAGCGGCGTATCACCGCCGCTGCTGACCTTGACCTGGCCGCTATGGCGCAGGCGCACCAGCAGGCGCTTGCCCGCTGCGGCGTCGCCAGCCAGTCCTTCCAGTTGATCGAGCAATTCCAGCCCGTTGAGCTGGCCGGCGGCGCGCAACAGGTCCTGGGCGTTCTGCCACAGGTCATCGTTCTGCTTGACCGCAACGGCCGGCGCAGCGGTGGCGCTGGCCACCGGCGTCGTCTGCAACTGCGCGCGCAGGCGTGCCCAATCAGCGTCATCCAGCTCCAGGGTCAAGTCCACCGGCAGGTCGCCGACAGTTCCACGAATCCGCAACATCGTCCCTACTCCTGCATTTTTTCCGACGGGCATGCTCCCATGCGGCTTGCGCAACGCCAAGCGGACGGTCAAACTCTCGACACTATTGTTATAAGATCACATAACATAAATTTCATGTTCTGGAGCTTCCCCATGCGCCGTCTGCTGCTTGCTTTGCCGTTTGCCCTGCTGCCACTGGCTATCGCCCACGCCGCTGACGAGCATGATCATGAGCATGCCAGCCTGGGAGCCCATGAACACGGGGTCGGCCGTCTCAACGCGGTGCTCGACGGCCAGGCCCTGGAGCTTGAGCTGGACAGCCCGGCGATGAACCTGGTGGGGTTCGAACACCCGGCCACCAGCGCCGCCGACAAAGCCAAGGTCGCCGCCGTGCGCAAACAGCTGGAAAACCCAGCCGTCCTGTTCAATCTGCCCAAGGCCGCCGGTTGCGTGGTCAGCACCCAGGAACTCAACAGCCCGCTGTTCGGCGACAAGCCCGAAGCCGAGCATGATGACGACGATGACGACCACGCCACCGACAGCAAAGGCGCGGCCGCCCACGAGCATCATCACGACCACAGCGAAATCCACGCCCACTACCAATTTACCTGCGCCACGCCGACGGCCTTGAGCAACCTCGACCTGAGCCAGGTGTTCAAGACCTTCCCCGCCACCCAGAAAATTCAGGTACAACTGATCGGCCCGAGCGGCCAGCAAGGTGTGGAAGCGACGGTCACAGCAGCCACCCTGAAGTTCTGAGTAGCCATGAGCCACGCATTGATCGAACTGTCCGACCTGGGCTTCAACTGGCCCGGACACCCGCCGTTGCTGGACATCCCCGCGTTCCGCCTGGAACCGGGGGAGACCCTGTTTCTCAAGGGCCCCAGCGGCAGTGGCAAGACCACCCTGCTCGGCCTGCTGGGCGGCGTGCAGACACCCGGCCGGGGCAGCATCCGTCTGCTCGGCCAGGAACTGACCGAACTCTCGGCCAGTGCCCGCGACCGTTTTCGCGTCGACCATACCGGCTACATCTTCCAGCAGTTCAACCTGCTGCCGTTCCTGTCGGTGCGCGAAAACGTCGAGTTGCCGTGCCACTTTTCCAAGCTGCGCGCGCAGCGGGCCAAACAGCGCCACGGCAGTGTCGACCAGGCCGCCGCGGCGTTGCTGGCGCACCTGGGGTTGAAGGACAGCGCCCTGCTGGAGCGCCGCGCCGACTCGCTGTCGATCGGCCAGCAACAACGGGTGGCCGCCGCCCGTGCGCTGATCGGCCAGCCGGAGCTGGTGATCGCCGACGAGCCCACCTCGGCGCTGGACTACGACGCCCGCGAAGCCTTCCTGCAACTGTTGTTCGCCGAATGCCGCGAGGCCGGCGCCAGCCTGTTGTTTGTCAGCCATGACCAGAGCCTGGCCCCGCTGTTCGACCGTCACCTGTCGCTGGCCGAACTCAATCGCGCCGCCACGCCCGCAGAGGTTTGAGATGTATCTGTTCCGTCTAGCCATGGCCAGCCTGGCTAACCGCCGCTTTACCGCGATCCTCACCGCCTTCGCCATCGCCCTCTCGGTGTGCCTGCTGCTGGCGGTGGAGCGGGTGCGCGTTGAAGCGCGCAACAGTTTCGCCAGCACCATCAGCGGCACCGACCTGATCGTCGGCGCGCGTTCCGGCTCAGTCAACCTGCTGCTGTATTCGGTGTTCCGTATCGGCAACGCCACCAACAATATCCGTTGGGACAGCTACGAACACTTCGCCGCCAACCCGCAGGTGAAATGGGCGATTCCGATCTCCCTCGGCGACTCCCATCGCGGCTACCGGGTGATGGGCACCAACGAATCCTATTTCGAGCACTACCAGTACGGCCGCAAGCAACACCTCGAACTGGCCAGCGGCCGCGCCTTCGCCACCGATCCGTTCGAAGTGGTACTCGGCGCCGAAGTGGCCGAAGCGCTGCACTACAAGCTCGGCGACCAGTTGGTGCTGGCCCATGGCGTGGCGGTGGTGAGCCTGGTCAAGCACGATGACAAACCGTTCACCGTGGTCGGCATCCTCAAGCGCACCGGCACCCCGGTGGACCGCACACTGCATATCAGCCTCGGCGGCATGGAGGCGATCCATATCGACTGGCACAACGGCGTGCCGGCCCAGGGCAAAGGTCGCATCAGTGCCGATCAGGCACGCAACATGGACCTGACCCCGCAGGCGATCACCGCCTTCATGCTCGGCTTGAACAACAAGATCTCCACCTTCGCCCTGCAACGCGAGATCAATGAATTCCGTGGCGAACCGATGCTGGCGATCCTGCCCGGCGTGGCGCTGCAAGAGCTGTGGAGCATGATGGGCACCGCGGAAAAAGCGCTGTTCGTGATCTCGCTGTTCGTGGTGCTGACCGGTTTGATCGGCATGCTCACCGCGATCCTCACCAGCCTCAACGAGCGCCGTCGCGAAATGGCGATCCTGCGTTCGGTGGGCGCGCGGCCGTGGCATATCGCGACGTTGCTGATCTTCGAAGCCTTTGCCCTGGCGCTGTCCGGTGTGATCGCCGGCGTGGGTCTGCTGTACGTGTGCATCGCCGCTTCACGCGGGTACCTGCAGGCCAACTACGGCCTGGACCTGCCGATGGCCTGGCCCAGCGAGTATGAATGGAGCTTGCTCGCCGGTATCCTCGCGGCGGCGCTGTTGATGGGCAGCGTGCCGGCGTGGCGGGCCTATCGACAATCCTTGGCCGATGGCCTGTCCATACGTTTATGAGGAAGGCTTCGATGCGTCGTGCCCTGTTTGCCCTGTTGTTGCTGCTGGCCGCGCCCGCCTGGGCGGAGGATCAGCCCAAGGATTTGTCCTGGCAGGAGATGATCCCGGCGGACGCGCCGCCGGAAATCCCCAATATGAAACCGCTGCACGACCTGTCGAAAATGGCCGATGCGTTGTCGGTGGAGGCCGCGCCAGCGGCCAAGCAGGACTTGCCCAACGCACCGGTGGTGCCAAGCCTCGATGGCCGGCATATCCGCCTGCCGGGCTACATCGTGCCGCTGGAAGTCAGTGAAGAAGGCCGTACCACCGAGTTCCTGTTGGTGCCGTATTTCGGCGCGTGCATTCACGTACCGCCGCCGCCGTCGAACCAGATCGTGCATGTGAAAAGCGAAGTCGGCGTGAAGCTCGACGAGCTGTATCAGCCGTATTGGATCGAGGGCGTGATGCAGGTCAAACCGTCCTCCAGTGAGTTGGCCGACGCCGGCTATCAGATGGATGCCGAGAAGATTTACGTCTACGAATTGCCGGAATAGCGCTTATCACCCATTCATTGAGCTGCGTCAAAAGACCGAACGGAACGATCTTTACCATTGGATGTACAACCTTTAAACGTCCTCTGGAGCTCCCATGAACAATAAGTCTCTGCTCGGCGCGTCACTCTTCGCGCTCGCCCTCGCCGCCCCCGTTGCCCACGCTCACGAGGCCGGTGACATTCTGGTTCGCGCAGGTGCAATCACCGTGAACCCGAATACCGACAGCGGCAGCGTCAAAGTTGACCAGGGCCCATTGGCCGGCACGAACCTGGGCGGCAAAGCGACCTTGAGCAGCGACACGCAACTGGGTTTGAACTTCGCCTACATGTTCACCAGCCACTGGGGTATCGAACTGCTGGCGGCCACACCGTTCTCGCATGACGTGAAGCTCAAGAATACCGGCTTGAGCCCAGCCAACGGTAAACTCGGCTCCCTGAAACAACTGCCGCCAACCCTGAGCGTCGTGTACTACCCGCTGGACAGCAAATCGGCGTTCCAACCGTATGTGGGTGCTGGTATCAACTACACCTGGATCTATGACGAGAGCGTCAGCGGCAGCGCGAAACAAAACGGTTTCAGCAACTTCAAGGCCGAAAACTCCTGGGGCTGGGCCGCGCAGATCGGCGCCGACTACATGATCAACGACAAGTGGATGATCAACGCCCAGGCGCGCTACATCGACATCAACACCAAGGCCACAGTGAACTACAACAACGTGCCTGGCACTCGCGCCAAGGTCAATGTTGACGTTGATCCATTCGTTTACATGGTTGGTATCGGCTACAAGTTCTAAGCGATATTTAACAAACACCGCAAAACCAATGTGGGAGGGGGCTTGCCCCCGATAGCGCGGCGTCAGTCAACAGATTCATTGACTGAGCCACCGCTATCGGGGGCAAGCACCCTCCCACATTTTGCTTTGGGGTGTTTCAGCTACGGCGGTAGAACCGATCCAGCAACGCCGGCAACCCCGCTCGCCACGCCCGCGGCTTGATGCCGAAGGTGTGGAGGATTTTCTTGCAGGCCAGCACCGCGTGTTGCGGTTCTTCACCGGCATCCGGCCGAGCCGCATGGGCCTGGGCGGTGGGGGCTTCGATCACCAGCGCACGGAAACTGCGCGCTTCGGTGAGGATCGCCTGGCCCAGCGCCAACGGCGTGGTCGCCTCGTGACCGGCGTAGTGATAAGTGCCCCACAGCGGTGCCGCGCAATCGAGTTGCTTGAGCACGGAGATGATCACCCGTGCCGCATCGTCCACCGGCGTCGGGTTGCCGCGACGGTCGTCCGCCATCAGCAGTTCTTCAGTCTGCTCGGCCCGCGCCAGGAAACGCCCGAGGGTGCCGTCGACACTGTCATCCAGCAGCCAGCCAAAGCGCAGCAACACATGCTGCGGGCAGGTGGCGCGCACGCTCTGTTCGATACGCCACAACGCCTGGCCGCGCAGGCCCAGGGGCACCGGCTCGTCCTTTTCGCTGTAGGCAGTGGCGCGGGAGCCATCGAACACGCGGTAGCTGGACGGTTGCAGCAAGGTGATGCTGTGGTGCTGACACAGTTCGGCCAGGCGTTCGATCGCCGACTCCTGGGCGGCCAGACGGCTTTCGCTGACCGTTTCGGCCTGGAACCAATCGAAATAGTAGGCGAGGTTGATCAACGCATCGGGACGGGTGTCGTCGAGCAATTGGGTAAGGCTCGCGGCATCCCAGCCGTCTTGGGGCGGTTTGGGGGCGAGGAAACCGATGTCTTCCTCTGCACCGAGGCGAATCAGCGCCTGCCCGAGGGCATTCCCGCCGCCCAACAACATAAGGCGCATTCGCATAGATTGAGCTGGCCCGGTCTGTTTGGAACGATGGTTAGTATCGACAGGCGTTTGAGCCTTGCCGTGGGTATTTGCCAGAATCGTTGCATTTTGCGGGTTTGTAGCGCAACCGTCACGGACAAAGTGCGGGCTTGCAACTTGGCCCGGGCGGTTGCATATAGGGATCATGAACCTTCCTGAAACAACCGATACGGTCTTGAACGGCTTTCACCCCGCCGTCAGCGCCTGGTTCCGCAGCACCTTCCCCTCGGTGACCCACGCCCAGGCCCAGGCGTGGCCGCTGATCCGCCAGCGCCGCTCGACGCTGATCGCCGCGCCCACCGGCTCCGGCAAGACGCTGACGGCCTTCCTCGCGGTGCTCGATGACCTGGTTCATCAAGGCCTGGCCAACGGCGGGCAACTGCCGGATGAAACCCAGGTGGTGTATGTGTCGCCGCTCAAGGCGCTGTCCAACGACATCCAGATCAACCTGCAAACCCCGCTGACCGGGATCACCGCGCATTTACAGCAGTTGGGCCTACCACCGCTGGCGATCCGCACCGCCGTGCGTACCGGCGACACGCCGCAAAAAGACCGCGTGCTGATGCGCAAGCGTGCGCCACATATCCTGGTGACCACGCCGGAATCGCTCTACGTGCTGCTGGGCTCGGACTCCGGCCGGCAGATGCTCGCCAGCACGCGCACGGTGATCGTCGATGAGATCCATGCGATCGCGGCGAGCAAACGCGGCAGTCACCTGGCCCTGAGCCTCGAACGCCTGCAAGGCTTGTGCGCCGAGCCGTTGATACGCATCGGTCTGTCGGCCACGCAAAAACCCATCGAGGCGGTGTCGCGTTTTCTGGTGGGCACGGCACGTCCGTGCGCGATCGTCGACATCGGCCATGCGCGCCCGCGTGACCTGGATATCGAAGTGCCGCCGGTGCCGCTGTCAGCGGTAATGGCCAACGACGTGTGGGAATTGGTCTACGACCGCCTCGCCGCCCTCGCCCGCGAACACCGCACCACGCTGATTTTCGTCAACACCCGGCGCCTGGCCGAACGCCTGGCGCGGCATTTGAGCGAGCGCCTGGGCAAGTCCGCCGTGGCCGCGCACCACGGCAGCCTGGCCAAGGAGTTGCGCCTGGACGCCGAACAACGGCTCAAGGCCGGCGCGCTGCAAGTGCTGATCGCCACCGCATCCCTGGAGTTGGGGATCGATATCGGCGAGGTCGACCTGGTGTGCCAGATCGGCTCGCCCGGGTCCATCAATGGGTTTCTGCAAAGAGTCGGCCGCTCCGGGCACCAGGTCGGCGGCACGCCCAAGGGGCGCCTGTTCGCTACCACCCGCGATGACCTGATCGAATGCGCCGCCCTGCTCGACTGCGTGCGCCGGGGCGAGTTGGACACCTTGCACATCCCGGTCGCGCCGCTGGACGTGCTGGCCCAGCAAATCGTCGCCGAAGTCAGCGCACGGGAATGGCCGGAGCAGGCGCTGCTCGAACTTATCCACCGCGCCGCGCCCTATGCCAAGCTGGATGAACGCCATTACCAGGCGCTGGTGCAGATGCTCTGCGACGGCTACAACGGCCGCCAGGGCATCCGCAGCGCCTACCTGCACCGCGACGCCGTGACCGGCACCCTGCGCGGCCGTCGGGGCGCCAGGCTGACCGCCGTGACCAGCGGCGGCACCATCCCCGACAACGCCGACTACAGCGTGTTGCTTGAGCCTCAGGGCCTGAACATCGGCAGCGTCAACGAAGACTTCGCGGTGGAAAGTATCGCCGGGGATGTCTTCCAGCTCGGTAATACGTCCTACCGGATCTTGCGGGTCGAAGCCGGCAAGGTGCGGGTCGAGGACGCCCATGGCCAGCCGCCGACCATCCCGTTCTGGCTCGGCGAAGCGCCGGGGCGCAGCCGCGAACTGTCGGCGGCGGTCGCGCGTTTGCAGGGCCAGTTGGACGAACTGCTCGGCGCTACGCCCGGCGATCTGCACCCCACCCTCGCCTGGCTCACCGACACCCTGGGCCTGAACCGCGCCAGCGCCGAGCAGATCGTGGATTACCTGGCCCGCGCGCGCCTGGCGCTCAGCGCGTTGCCGTCCCAGGACACGCTGATCATGGAGCGGTTTTTCGACGAATCCGGCGGCACCCAACTGATCATCCACACGCCGTTCGGCAGCCGCATCAACCGCGCCTGGGGCCTGGCGCTGCGCAAGCGTTTCTGCCGCACCTTCAACTTCGAACTGCAAGCGGCGGCCAGCGAGAATGCGATCGTGCTGTCGCTGTCCACCAGCCACAGTTTCGCGCTGGATGAGGTGTGGCGTTATCTCAACAGCCAGACCGCCGAGCACCTGCTGATCCAGGCCGTACTCGACGCGCCGTTGTTCGGCGTGCGCTGGCGCTGGAACGCCGGGGTGGCCCTGGCGTTGCCGCGTTTTACCGGCGGGCGCAAGGTGGCGCCGCAGATCCAGCGGATGAAAAGCGAAGACCTGATCGCCAGCGTGTTTCCCGACCAGATCGCGTGCCTGGAAAACCTCGCCGGCGAGCGCGAAGTACCCGACCACCCGCTGGTCGAACAAACCCTGGATGACTGCCTGCACGAAGCGATGGACAGCGACGGCTGGCTGGCCCTGTTGCGGCGCATCGAGCGCGGCGAGGTACGCCTGATCAGCCGCGACCTGCCGGCGCCCTCGCCCATGGCCGCGGAAATTCTCAGCGCGCGGCCCTACACCTTTCTCGACGACGCGCCGCTGGAAGAACGCCGCACCCAGGCCGTGCTCAACCGGCGCTGGAGCGACCCGCAGAGCACCGACGACCTTGGCGCGCTGGACGCCGACGCCATCGCCGGCGTGCGCGAAGAGGCCTGGCCGGCGCCCCATGGCCTGGATGAAATGCATGAAGCGTTGATGAGCCTGGCGTGCATCGTCGACAGCGAGGTTACGCCGCAATGGCGGCAGTGGTTGCAAACGCTGGCCAAGGGCGGACGCGCCTGTCATCTGCCCCAAGGCCAGTGGGTGGCGGTGGAACGCCTGAGTTGCTTGCGGGCGATTTACCCCAACGACCTGCCGCTGTTGCCCGGCTTCGATGAGCCCTGGACCTTCGATGACGCGCTGGTGGAAGTACTGCGCGCGCGCCTCGGGGGGTTCGGCCCGCTGAGCCTGATCGAAATCGCCGCGCCCCTTGGGCTGCCGGTGACCGACATCGCCCAGGCCCTGGCCCGCCTGGAGCAGGAAGGCTATGTGTTGCGCGGGCGTTTCAGCCCCGGCGCCCGCGAGGAGCAATGGTGCGAACGGCACCTGCTGGCGCGGATTCATCGCTACACGGTCAAGCGCCTGCGCCGGGAAATCGAGCCGGTGGCGTTGCAGGACTTCATGCGCTTTCTGTTCGATTGGCAGCACCTGTCCGACGGTACGCGTGGCCAGGGCAGCGCGATGTTGCCGCAGATCGTCGCCCAGTTCGAAGGCTACGCGGCGGCCACCTCGGCCTGGGACAGTGACTTGCTCAGCGCGCGGCTCAAGGATTACACATCAACCTGGCTCGACGACCTGTGCCGCAGCGGCAAGCTGGTGTGGACACGCCTGAGCAACAAGCCCGGCGCCACCGCCCTGCGCAGCACGCCCGTGGTGCTGCTGCCGCGCAGCCAGGTGCCGCTGTGGAGCGGGCTGACCGAACAAACCGACAGCACGACGTTGTCGCCCAAGGCGCAGAAAGTCCAGCAGACCCTGCGCGAACACGGCGCGTTGTTTTTCGATGAGCTGGCCCACGAAGCCCATCTGCTGCGCAGCGAGCTGGAAACGGCGCTGCAGGAACTGGTCGGCGCCGGCCTGGTGAACGCCGACAGCTTTGCCGGGCTGCGTGCGCTGACCACGCCCGCGAGTAAACGCCAGGCGCGCAGCAGCCGGCGCGGGCGCGGTGCATTTGTCGGCGGCATGGACGATGCCGGGCGCTGGGCGCTGATCCGGCGCCCGTCGACCGCCGCCGGCCCGCACTCGGCCGAAACCCTGGAGCATGTGGCGATGACCTTGCTGCGCCGCTACGGCGTGGTGTTCTGGCGACTGCTGGAGCGCGAGGCGGATTGGCTGCCAAGCTGGCGCGAATTGCTGCGCACCTTTCACCGCCTGGAGGCACGCGGGGAGATTCGCGGCGGGCGGTTCGTCAGCGGGTTGGCGGGCGAACAGTTCGCCTTGCCGGAAGCGATCCCGCTGCTGCGTGAGGTGCGGCGGCGGGCCCATGATGGAAGCCTGATCGCGGTGTGCGGGGCTGATCCGCTGAACCTGGTGGGCACGCTATTGCCGGGCAGCAAAGTGCCGGCGGTGAGTGGTAACCGGATTGTGTATCGCGATGGGTTGCCGGCGGCGGTGAGGGTGGCTGGCAAGCAACAGATACTGCTGGATGTGGATCAGCAGGCGGTGCAGGAGAGGCTGATCAGGCATTGAGTCAGGGTGACTTTGAAGGCCTCATCGGGGGCAAGCCCCCTCCCACACGTTGATCTGTGAACACAATCAAATGTGGGAGGGGGCTTGCCCCCGATGAGGCCAGAACATCATCAGGCCTATAGGAAGCTGACGAGGCGAGCGCGGGCGGTGACGACGAAACATTCTTCACACACCAAACCGGCTGCGATACTCGCTGGGGGCCAGGCCGGTGATTTTCTTGAAGGTGGCGCGAAACGCGCTGGGGTCCTGATAGCCCACGGTCCAGGCGATATGGTCGATGGTGCCGTTGGTGAACTCGAGCATTTGCCGGGCTTTGCCCACTCGCAGGTGCTGGCAGTATTCGGTGGGTTTCAAACCCGTCGCGCCGCGAAAGCGCCGCAGGAACGTGCGTTCTTCGAGGCCGGCCTCCTGCGCCATCGCCGCCACCGAGACATCCACCGCGCCACTGGCTTGCAACCAGTGCTGCACTTTCAGGATCGCGCCGTCGCCATGCCCGAGAATCGGCGCAAAGTTACTGCCGCACTGGCTGGCGCTGTCGCTGTGTTCGATCACCAGAAAGCGCGCCGTGTCCGCCGCAACGCTCGGCCCCATGAGGCGGTCGACCAGGCGCAGGCCCAGTTCGGACCACGCCATCAGCCCGGCGGTGGTGATCAGGTCGCCGTCATCGACGATCGGCTTATCCGCTTCCAGACGCACCGCGGGGTAATGCTCTGCGAACGTACTGGCGGAAGACCAATGGGTGGTGGCGCTGCGCCCGTCCAGCAAACCACTGCGCGCCAGCATGATCGAGCCGATGCACACGCCACCGAGCACGGTGCCCGCCGCGTGTTGTTGGCGTAGCCATTGCAACAACGCGGGTGGCGTCTGTTGCTCGGTGAATTCGCCAATCGACGGTGGCACCAGCACGGCCATCAGCGGTTGGCCGGGGCCGGGATGGCTGGCGAATACGCGCGCGGGCGTACCATCTGCCGCCACCTGCCAATGGCTGACCCGCAGCAGCGGCAATTGCGCGGATTGGTGCGCGGCGGCGATCCGGTTGGCCACCCCGAACAGATCGGTCAGGCCATGCACCGCCGCCAGTTGCGCGCCCTGATAGATCAACACACCCAACTCGATGATCGAGCGTTCCACGGCCATTGTCAGTTTTCCCCCTGCTATTGTCGGTGCAGCCAATCCCCGGTCGGTGCGCCAGCTAAGATACTGGCGCCCATCAACCCATCACGAGGCAACACACATGGCCAAGCAAGCGCTCATCCTAATCGATATCCAGAATGACTACTTCCCCCACGGCAAGTGGCCACTCGACGGCGTGGAAGCCGCGGCAGACAAGGCCGCGCAGGCGCTGCAGGCATTTCGCCAGGCGGGCGATGCGGTGATTCATGTGCGCCATGAGTTCACCTCGGAAGATGCACCGTTCTTCACCCCAGACTCCGAAGGCGCGCATCTGCACCCCAAGGTGCTGAACGAAGGCAGTGAGCCGGTGGTGCTTAAACATTTCGTAAATGCGTTTCGCGAAACCCAACTGCGCACGGTGCTGGAACAACGCAGCATCACTGACCTGGTGGTGGTCGGCAGCATGAGCCATATGTGCATCGACGCCGTGGTACGGGCGGCGGCGGACCTCGGTTACAAGGTCACCGTGCTCCATGACGCCTGCGCCACGCGGGATCAGGAGTTCAACGGGCAAGTGATTCCGGCGGCGCAGGTGCATGGGGCGTATATGGCATCGTTGGCATTTGGGTATGCGAGCGTGGTGTCGACGCAGGAATACTTGCAGGCGCAAGCGGCGGCGGCCTGACCGCCACATGCGGGCGTGGGGCTAGCGGGTTGCGATAATGAACAGGCGCGGGAAAGGCAGCAGCACGGTGCCATCAGCCAGGGCCGGATAAGCCTGGGTAATTCGCGCCTGATAGTCCTGCAGGAAAGCGGCTTTTTCGTCGTCACTCAACGGTGCGAGGAACGGCCGCAATGCCGAGGCCTTGAACCACTCCACCACAGCCGCGTGATCCGCCAGCGGGTGCAGGTAGGTGGTGCGCCACACATCGACGGCGCTGCAGTGTTTGCTCAGCAGTTCGTAGTAATAGCTCGCCGTGTGCCGTTCATTGTGTTTGACCGCGCCGATCCTGGCGGACCATGGGCCATCGGCGGCGACTTCACGCGCCAGCCGATGGGCGGGCTCGTCGAGGTTGTCCGGGGTTTGCACCGCCAGGGTTCCGCCGAGGGTCAACTGGCTGACCAGATGCGGGTAGAGCGTGGCGTGGTCCGGCAGCCATTGCAGGGAAGCATTCGCCAGGATCACATCGAACGGTTGCGCCGGGCTCCAGGCGCCGATATCCGCCCGTTCGAAGTTCAGCGTCGGCAGGCGCTTGCGGGCGTCGGCCAGCATGTCGTCGGAGCTGTCCATGCCGGTGACGCGAGCCTGCGGAAAACGCTCGGCCAACACTTGCGTGGAATTACCGGGGCCGCAGCCCAGGTCGACGGCGGTTTGCACCGCGGTATTGGGAATGGCCGCGACCAGATCACGGACGGGGCGTGTGCGCTGTTGTTCGAACAGCGTGTATTGCTTGGCGGACCAGGTCATCGCGGCGTTCCTTGTGTTTAAAGGTTGGCCACAGCCTAAATCGTGTGAGCCATGAGAACAAACGCCAGGGATCACCTCACCATCGGAAGATGCCTGCACACCCTGCGCAGCGTGCGCAAACCCGAACTAAGATTAGGTTAGACCTGCACGAGCCAAATCCTCTGCGAATCGTTAATACCAATGCCAGCGTAGTGTCCACGGACGGCTTTCTGGTCTCCACCGCCAAGTCTGTTCACGTCAATGGAGCTACGCCATGACTTATCTGACAACTCGCGAAGGCAACGAGCTTTATTATAAAGACTGGGGCAGCGGCCAGCCTGTTATGTTCTGCCACGGCTGGCCACTGAACAGCGACAGCTGGGAATCGCAAATGCTGCATTTCGCCAACAACGGTTTTCGCGCCATCGCGCATGACCGCCGCGGGCATGGCCGCTCAAGCCAGCCGTGGGGCGGCAATGACATGGACCACTACGCGGACGACCTGGCGGAACTGATCGAGCACCTGGATCTGACCAACGTGATCCTCTTCGGTTTCTCCACCGGAGGCGGTGAAGTTGCACGCTATATCGCTCGCCATGGCACTTCGCGCGTGGCCAAGGCCGGCTTGATCTGCGCGGTAACGCCGCTGATGCTGAGAACCCCCAGCAACCCCCAAGGGACACCGATCGAAGTTTTTGACGGGATGCGTGCCGACTCCATCGCCAACCGTTCGCAGCTCTACCTCGATCTGGCCAGCGGCCCTTTCTATGGATTCAACCGGGTAGGCGTCGAACCCTCGCAAGGCTTGATCAATTCATTCTGGATGCAGGGTGTAATGGGAGGGCACAAAAATACTTTTGACAGCATCAAGGCATTTTCGGAGACAGACTTTCGAGCGGACTTGAGGCGTTTCAGTATTCCCACCCTCATCATTCATGGTGATGACGATCAAATCGTGCCGATCCAATCTTCGGCACTGGAAAGCAAGCGCCTAATCCCGCATGCCCAGTTGCTGGTCTATACGGGCGCTCCGCATGGGTTGACCGACACGCACAAGCAACGAGCCAATGAAGATATGTTGCGTTTCGCAATGCTCTAGGCTGGGTACTGTACATAAACCGCACGACCTTCAAGGTCGTGCGGTTCTTTTAGTATGTAACTGTTTTGCTGCGGTATGCGCTAGAACGGAATATCGTCATCAAAGCTATCAAAATCTGCAGCCGGTTGCGGAGCGGCCTGCTGTGGCGCTGGGCGCGACTCACGCTGTGGTTGCTGGCTTGGCTGCGGACGCGACTGCTGTGGACGCGGTGCCGAGTTGGACATGCCGCCCTGGCCCTGTTGGTCGCCCTGTGGACGGCCGCCGAGCAGTTGCATGGTGCCTTGCATGTCGACCACGATTTCAGTGGTGTAACGCTTGATGCCGTCTTTTTCCCACTCGCGGGTCTGCAGTTTGCCTTCGATGTAGACCTGCGAACCTTTGCGCAGGTATTCACCGGCGATCTCTGCCACTTTGCCGAACATCGACACACGGTGCCATTCGGTTTTCTCGACCTTCTGGCCGGTCTGCTTGTCGGTCCACTGTTCGCTGGTCGCCAGACTCAGGTTGGTCACGGCGTTACCGTTAGGCAAGTAGCGAACTTCGGGATCCTGGCCGCATGTACCGACCAATATGACTTTGTTAACCCCACGGGCCATAACGTTCTCCTAAGCTGGGCGCGCTGTCGGCACTGGGTTGACCAGTTGCTCGAGCGTCGCGCGATCCAATAATTCGGTGTCCAATTTGATGTAGATGGCGGCTTCTTCAGCAATAACCACAGCATCGGTAACCCCTGTAACGGCCTTAAGACGCTCGGCCAAGCCAGCTTCGCGTATCGCTTCAGGCGATAACGGCAAGCGCAGACTCGTCACATAGGGAGGTTCGCGCATGGTAACAGCAAAGGCTAGCCAGAGGGCAGCCAGACCTGCGCATCCGAGGAACACAACCGACAAACCGCCGTGCTGGAACATCCAGCCACCCATGATGCCGCCCAGTGCAGAGCCCAGGAACTGGCTGGTGGAATACACCCCCATCGCCGTGCCCTTGCCGCCGGCCGGTGAAACTTTACTGATCAGCGAAGGCAGCGAAGCCTCCAGCAGGTTGAACGCGGTGAAGAACACCACCGTACCGATTACCAGCGCCCGCAGGCTGTCGCCGAACTGCCAGAAGAATAGCTCAGTGAGCATCAGCGTCACGACGGCGCCGAGTAAAACTCGTTTCATTTTGCGTTTCTTCTCGCCATAGATGATGAACGGGATCATGGCGAAGAATGAAATCAGCAGCGCGGTCAGATAGACCCACCAGTGCTGTTCCTTGGGCAGCCCGGCTTTTTCCACCAGGGCCAGGGGCAAGGCAACGAAGCTGCTCATCAGCATCGCGTGCAATACAAAGATACCTAAATCCAGGCGCAGCAGGTCCGGGTGTTTGAGGGTCGGCAGCAGCGCCTGGCGCGCGACGCCGGATTCACGGTGCTGCAGAGTGCCGGTGGAACGCGGCACCATGAAGGCCACGATCACGATACCGAACAACGCCATGCCGCCGGTGGCCAGGAACAGCCCGTGCAAACCGAAGGCGCGGGTCAGCAACGGGCCGACCACCATCGCGACGGCGAACGACAGGCCGATGGTCATGCCGATCATGGCCATGGCCTTGGTGCGGTGTTGTTCGCGGGTCAGGTCCGACAGCAAGGCCATGACCGCTGCGGAAATCGCGCCAGCGCCCTGTAGGACACGCCCGGCGATCACGCCCCAGATCGAATCGGACTGGGCCGCGAGTACGCTGCCGAGGGCAAACACGATCAACCCGAGGTAGATCACCGGGCGGCGGCCAATGCGGTCGGAAATGATCCCGAACGGAATCTGGAAAATCGCCTGGGTCAGGCCATAAGCGCCAATGGCCAGGCCGATCAGGGCGGGGGTCGCGCCTGCGAGATCCATCCCGTAGGTCGCCAGCACCGGCAACACCATGAACATGCCAAGCATACGGAAGGCGAACACCAGGGCCAGACCGCTTGCTGCTCGGGTCTCGCCGCTACTCATGCGTTCGCTGTGGGGATCGTGCATGGAAAAACCTCGTGTGAACCGGCGGCGATTCTACCAGTCCCATCGATTGAGAGGGTATATGCGGCGGTTTGCCGCGCAGGTTTCATGTAAGGCTGCACCTGGCACCTTGACAGTGTATATTCATCCAGTCTTTAGCCGTATACTCCGGCATTATTTACGCCCGCCGTGCGAGGCCATCTTGGACAAGATCCTGATTCGTGGGGCTAGAACCCACAACCTGAAGAACATCGACCTGACCCTGCCCCGGGACAAACTGATCGTCATCACCGGTTTGTCCGGGTCCGGCAAATCGTCGCTGGCGTTCGACACGCTGTACGCCGAAGGCCAGCGGCGCTATGTCGAGTCGCTGTCGGCCTATGCCCGCCAGTTTCTGTCGATGATGGAAAAACCCGACGTCGACACCATCGAAGGCCTGTCGCCGGCAATTTCCATCGAGCAGAAGTCGACTTCCCACAACCCGCGCTCCACCGTGGGCACCATCACCGAGATCTACGACTACCTGCGCCTGCTGTATGCGCGCGTCGGTATCCCGCGCTGCCCGGACCACGACATCCCGCTGGAAGCCCAGACCGTCAGCCAGATGGTCGACCTGGTGCTGGCCCAGCCGGAAGGCGCCAAGCTGATGCTGCTGGCGCCGGTGATTCGCGAGCGCAAGGGTGAACACCTTTCAGTGTTTGAAGAACTGCGTGCGCAAGGTTTCGTGCGTGCGCGGATCAACGGCAAGCTGTACGAGCTGGACGAAGCGCCGAAGCTCGACAAGCAGAAGAAGCACTCGATCGATGTCGTGGTCGACCGCTTCAAAGTCCGCGCCGACTTGCAGCAGCGCCTGGCGGAGTCCTTCGAGACAGCCCTGAAGCTGGCGGACGGTATCGCCCTGGTCGCGCCGATGGACGACGAACCGGGCGAAGAGATCATCTTCTCCGCACGCTTTGCCTGCCCGATCTGTGGCCACGCCATCAGCGAGCTGGAACCCAAGCTGTTTTCCTTCAACAACCCGGCCGGCGCGTGCCCGACCTGCGATGGCCTGGGCGTGAAGCAGTTCTTCGACATCAAGCGCCTGGTCAATGGCGAGCTGACGCTGGCGGAAGGCGCGATACGCGGCTGGGACAGGCGTAACGTCTATTACTTCCAGATGCTCGGCTCATTGGCCTCGCACTATAAGTTCAGCCTGGAAGTACCGTTCAACCAACTGCCGGCGGATCAGCAGAAGGTCATTCTCAACGGCAGCGGCTCGCAGAACGTCGACTTCAAATACCTCAACGACCGTGGCGATATCGTCAAACGCTCGCATCCGTTCGAAGGCATCGTGCCCAACCTCGAACGCCGCTACCGCGAGACCGAGTCGGCGAGCGTGCGGGAAGAACTGGCCAAGTTCCTCAGCACCCAGCCCTGCCCGGATTGCCGAGGCACCCGCCTGCGCCGTGAGGCGCGGCACGTATGGGTTGGCGAGAAGACCCTGCCGGCGGTGACCAACCTGCCGATTGGCGACGCCTGTGAATATTTCGGCGTACTCAAGCTGACCGGACGCCGTGGGGAGATTGCCGACAAGATCCTCAAGGAGATTCGCGAGCGCCTGCAGTTCCTGGTCAACGTCGGCCTGGATTACCTGTCGCTGGACCGTAGCGCCGATACCTTGTCGGGCGGTGAAGCCCAGCGCATCCGCCTGGCCAGCCAGATCGGCGCCGGCCTGGTGGGCGTGTTGTATATCCTTGATGAGCCGTCGATTGGCTTGCACCAGCGCGATAACGATCGCCTCCTGGGCACGCTGAAACACCTGCGGGACATCGGCAACACGGTGATCGTGGTCGAGCACGACGAAGACGCGATTCGCCTGGCCGATTATGTGGTCGATATCGGCCCGGGGGCCGGCGTGCATGGTGGGCATATCGTCGCCCAAGGCACGCCTGCCGAGGTGATGGCTCATCCAGACTCGCTGACCGGCAAGTACCTGTCCGGGCGCGTGAGGATTGAAGTGCCGTCCAAGCGCACGCCACGCAACAAGAAGATGGCGTTGCACCTCAAGGGCGCGCGCGGCAACAACCTGCGCAATGTCGACCTGGAAATTCCGCTGGGTCTGTTGACCTGCGTGACGGGTGTTTCCGGCTCGGGCAAGTCGACGCTGATCAACAACACGCTGTTCCCCTTGAGCGCCACCGCCCTGAACGGCGCGACCACGCTGGAAGCGGCTGCGCATGACAGCATCAAGGGCCTGGAGCTCCTCGACAAAGTGGTCGATATCGACCAGAGCCCGATTGGCCGTACTCCCCGCTCCAACCCGGCGACCTATACCGGGCTGTTCACGCCCATTCGCGAGTTGTTCGCCGGCGTGCCGGAATCCCGCTCGCGGGGCTACGGGCCGGGCCGGTTCTCGTTCAACGTCAAGGGAGGGCGCTGCGAAGCGTGCCAGGGCGATGGCTTGATCAAGGTGGAGATGCACTTCCTGCCGGACATCTACGTGCCGTGCGATGTGTGCAAGAGCAAGCGCTACAACCGCGAAACCCTTGAGATCAAATACAAGGGCAAGAACATCCACGAAACCCTGGAGATGACCATCGAGGAAGCGCGGGTGTTCTTCGACGCGGTTCCGGCGTTGGCGCGCAAGCTGCAGACGCTGATGGATGTGGGCTTGTCGTACATCAAGCTGGGGCAATCGGCGACCACGCTGTCCGGTGGTGAAGCGCAACGGGTCAAGCTGTCTCGCGAGCTGTCCAAGCGCGACACCGGTAAAACCCTGTATATCCTCGATGAGCCGACCACGGGCCTGCACTTCGCGGACATTCAGCAATTGCTGGATGTGTTGCACCGTCTGCGTGACCACGGCAACACCGTGGTGGTGATCGAGCACAACCTGGATGTGATCAAGACCGCCGACTGGCTGGTCGACCTCGGGCCGGAAGGCGGTTCCAAGGGCGGTCAGATCATCGCGGTAGGTACGCCGGAGCAGGTCTCCGAGATGCCGCAATCGCACACGGGTTACTACTTGAAACCGTTGCTCGCGCGCGACCGGGCCTGATTTATCCGGCCCAATAAAAAGCCCCTGTCACTTCAACGGTGACAGGGGCTTTTTTACAGCCGGGAATCAGAACTGCGATTGCAGGTAATTCTCCAGGCCGACCAGCTTGATCAGGCCCAGCTGCTTTTCCAGCCAGTAGGTGTGATCTTCTTCGGTGTCGGCCAACTGCACGCGCAGAATTTCACGGGTGACATAGTCGTTGTGCTGCTCGCACAGCTCGATGCCCTTGCACAGCGCGGCACGGACCTTGTTCTCGAGGCGCAGGTCAGCGGCGAGCATCTCAGGCACCGTTGTGCCTACGTCCAAGTCGTCGGGACGCATGCGTGGCGTGCCTTCGAGCATCAGGATACGGCGCATCAGTGCGTCGGCGTGCTGGGTCTCTTCTTCCATCTCGTGGTTGATACGCTCGTAGAGCTCGGTAAAGCCCCAGTCTTCGTACATACGCGAATGGATGAAATATTGGTCACGAGCCGCGAGTTCGCCCGTCAGCAACGTGTTGAGGTAATCGATTACGTCGGGGTGACCTTGCATCGCCCTACATCTCCCTGCTTGAAAGTCTTTAGTTTGAACCATGCTGACCCATAGGTCACGGAGCCAACGGCTGAAAAGTGAAGATTTCCTGAGAAAAGCAGCTGAATTAACGCAAAAACCGCCCAAATGAGGGCGGTTCTGCTTATCGTTTAGAGTCAGTTAATCGATACACCCAGCGCCTTTGCGATTGCTTCTCCATAAGCCGGATCGGCTTTGAAGAAGTGCTGCAACTGACGCTGGACCACATCACTGGAAACCCCCGCCATGGCGCCTGCGATGTTGCCGGTGAGCAAGGCTTTCTGCTCATCGTTCATCAGGCGGAACAGCGCACCGGCGTGGCTGTAATAGTCGGTGTCTTCGCGGTGATCGTAACGATCCGCGGCACCGCTCAGGGCCAATGCGGGCTCGGCGTACTGTGGCGCTTGTTTCGGCGCGTCGGCGTAGCTGTTTGGCTCATAGTTGGGCGCCGCACCACCGTTGCTGCCGAAGGCCATCGAGCCATCACGCTGGTAGCTGTTGACCGGGCTACGCGGGGCATTCACCGGCAGTTGCTGGTGGTTGGTGCCGATACGGTAGCGGTGGGCATCTGCGTAAGCGAAGACGCGACCTTGCAGCATGCGGTCCGGCGACAGGCCAACACCCGGGACCATGTTGCTCGGGCCGAACGCCGCTTGTTCCACTTCGGCGAAGTAGTTCTGCGGATTACGGTTGAGCTCCAGTTCACCGACTTCGATCAGCGGGAACTCCTTCTGCGACCAGGTTTTGGTCACGTCAAAGGGGTTCTCGTAATGTGCGTTGGCCTGGGCCTCGGTCATGATCTGAATGCAGACGCGCCATTTCGGGAAATCCCCGCGCTCGATCGCACCAAACAGATCGCGCTGTGCGTAATCAGGGTCGGTACCGGCCAAACGTGCCGCCTCGGCCGGTGCCAGGTTCTTGATGCCTTGCTTGGTCTTGTAGTGCCACTTCACCCAGTGCCGCTCGCCCTTGGCGTTGATCAAGCTGTAGGTGTGGCTACCGAAGCCGTGCATGTGGCGGTAACCGTCAGGGATACCACGGTCCGAAAACAGGATGGTGACCTGGTGCAGCGCCTCCGGGGAGTGCGACCAGAAATCCCACATCATCTGCGCGCTTTTCAGATTGCTTTGCGGCAGGCGTTTTTGAGTGTGGATGAAATCAGGGAACTTGAGTGGGTCGCGGATGAAGAACACCGGGGTGTTGTTACCGACGATGTCCCAGTTGCCTTCTTCGGTGTAGAACTTCAAGGCAAAGCCACGAGGGTCGCGCTCGGTATCCGCCGAACCACGTTCGCCACCAACCGTGGAGAAACGCAGAAAGGTCGGCGTTTGTTTACCAACGGCCTCGAACAGCTTGGCGCTGGTGTACTGAGTAATGTCCCGGGTGACGGTGAACGTGCCGTAAGCACCCGAACCTTTGGCGTGTACGCGACGCTCAGGGATGTTTTCGCGGTTGAAGTGAGCGAGCTTCTCGATCAGGTGAAAATCATCGAGCAACAACGGGCCACGCGGGCCGGCGGAACGGGAGTTCTGGTTATCCGCCACGGGAGCGCCGCTGGCGGTGGTAAGAATTTTGTTCTGGCTCATGTTCAATCTTCCTCAGGTCGGACTTGGAACTGCCGGCTAATCGGCTTGCAGTGAGTATTGATCATCAACATGACGTCTACAAATTCATTAAATTGTGGACATCAATAGAAAATTACTACCAATACACCCGACGCCCATAATGCCGCGGCCAGATCGATGCACGCTTGTATCCATGGCGCTTTTCTTACGCGCACAAAAAACCGGGCGCTAGGCCCGGTTCTTCGTTACAGACTGTCGTCTTACTCGGCGCTTACAGCTTCGCCGGCAGTAGCACGATCAACCAACTCGACATACGCCATAGGCGCGTTGTCGCCAGCGCGGAAACCGCACTTGAGGATGCGCAGGTAGCCACCCTCACGGGTAGCGTAACGCTTGCCCAGGTCGTTGAAGAGCTTACCAACGATAGCTTTCGAACGAGTACGGTCGAAGGCCAGACGGCGGTTAGCCAGGCTGTCTGTCTTAGCCAAAGTGATCAGCGGCTCAGCAACGCGACGCAGTTCTTTAGCTTTCGGCAGTGTAGTTTTGATCAGCTCGTGCTCGAACAGCGACACCGCCATGTTTTGGAACATGGCCTTACGGTGCGAGCTGGTACGGCTCAGGTGACGTCCACTTTTACGATGACGCATGGTTCATTCCTTACCAAACTCACGTTCGGTGATTACGACGATCAGGCAGTCGCCTTGTCGTCCTTCTTAAGACTTGCAGGCGGCCAGTTGTCGAGGCGCATGCCGAGGGACAGACCGCGGGAGGCCAGAACGTCCTTGATTTCAGTCAAGGATTTCTTGCCCAGGTTCGGAGTCTTCAACAGTTCTACTTCGGTACGCTGAATCAGGTCGCCGATGTAGTAAATGTTTTCCGCCTTAAGGCAGTTAGCCGAACGTACAGTCAGTTCCAGATCGTCAACCGGGCGAAGCAGGATCGGATCGATCTCGTCTTCCTGCTCGATTACCACTGGTTCGCTGTCGCCTTTGAGGTCGACGAACGCAGCCAACTGCTGTTGCAGAATGGTTGCAGCACGACGGATAGCCTCTTCAGGGTCCAGAGTACCGTTGGTTTCCAGATCAATAACCAGCTTGTCCAGGTTAGTACGCTGCTCGACACGGGCGTTTTCCACCACGTATGCGATGCGGCGAACCGGGCTGAACGAAGAGTCAAGCTGCAAGCGACCAATGCTGCGGCTTTCATCTTCATCGCTCTGACGCGAGTCGGCCGGTTCATAACCACGACCACGAGCTACAGTGAGCTTCATGTTCAGGGCGCCGTTAGACGCCAGGTTAGCGATTACGTGATCGGGGTTAACGATCTCGACATCATGATCCAGCTGAATATCGGCAGCGGTAACCACCCCCGAACCCTTCTTCGACAAGGTCAGCGTAACTTCGTCACGGCCGTGCAGCTTGATAGCCAGACCTTTAAGGTTCAACAGGATTTCAATTACGTCTTCCTGTACACCTTCGATGGCGCTGTACTCGTGGAGCACACCGTCAATCTCGGCCTCGACTACTGCACAGCCGGGCATTGAGGACAACAGGATGCGGCGCAGCGCGTTGCCCAGGGTGTGGCCAAAACCACGCTCGAGAGGCTCGAGTGTGATTTTGGCGCGGGTTGGACTGACAACCTGCACATCAATGTGGCGGGGTGTCAGGAACTCATTTACCGAAATCTGCATGGATGCACCTATTTTCTAGCCCTTACTTGGAGTAGAGCTCGACAATCAGGCTTTCGTTGATGTCGGCGGACAGATCACTGCGAGCTGGAACGTTCTTGAAAACGCCCGACTTCTTCTCAGTGTCTACTTCTACCCATTCTACGCGGCCACGTTGGGCACACAGATCGAGAGCTTGGACAATGCGAAGTTGGTTTTTTGCTTTCTCGCGAACAGCGACCACGTCACCAGCACGAACCTGGTAGGACGGAACGTTTACGGTCTGGCCGTTAACGCTGATCGACTTGTGCGATACCAGCTGACGGGATTCGGCACGAGTAGAACCAAAGCCCATACGGTATACAACGTTGTCCAGACGGCATTCGAGCAGTTGCAGCAGGTTTTCACCGGTTGCACCTTTCTTGCCAGCAGCTTCTTTGTAGTAGCCGCTGAACTGACGCTCGAGAACGCCGTAGATACGACGGACCTTCTGCTTTTCACGCAGTTGGGTGCCGTAATCGGACTGGCGACCGCGGCGTTGGCCGTGGATACCAGGTGCTGCTTCAATGTTGCACTTCGATTCGATCGCGCGCACGCCGCTCTTCAGGAAGAGATCGGTGCCTTCGCGACGAGCGAGTTTGCATTTTGGACCAATGTAACGAGCCATTCTTTACAATCTCCTGGATTACACGCGGCGCTTCTTCGGCGGACGGCACCCGTTGTGCGGGATTGGCGTCACGTCGGTGATGCTGGCGATCTTATAGCCACAGCCGTTCAAAGCACGGACAGCGGACTCACGACCTGGACCTGGACCTTTGACGTTAACGTCGAGGTTTTTCAGGCCGTATTCCAGCGCAGCTTGACCAGCACGTTCAGCAGCTACTTGAGCAGCGAACGGGGTGGACTTGCGGGAACCGCGGAAACCCGAACCACCGGAGGTAGCCCAAGAAAGCGCGTTACCTTGACGGTCGGTGATGGTCACGATGGTGTTGTTAAAAGAAGCATGGATGTGGGCGATGCCATCAACCACTGTCTTTTTAACTTTTTTACGAGGACGAGCAGCAGGTTTTGCCATGATAATTTTCCTGTCGATTCGCGGGGGCGATTACTTGCGGATCGGCTTACGCGGACCTTTACGGGTACGCGCGTTAGTCTTGGTACGCTGACCGCGTACTGGAAGACCACGACGATGACGCAGACCGCGATAGCAACCGAGGTCCATCAAACGCTTGATTTTCATGTTGATTTCGCGACGCAGGTCACCTTCAGTGGTGAACTTCGCCACTTCGCCACGCAGCAATTCAACCTGCTCGTCGCTCAGATCCTTGATCTTAGCGGCTGGGTTTACCCCAGCGACCGCGCAAATTTTCTGCGCAGTAGTGCGACCAACACCATAGATGTAGGTCAGCGAGATAACAGTGTGCTTGTTATCTGGAATGTTAACGCCTGCAATACGGGCCATTCAGTGGGACTCCAATTGACAGCTACCTACGCCCCGGAAGCCAAGAAATAGGGCGCGAGATAATATCGCTGTAATAACAAATAATCAACCCGGCAGCGCACTAGCTGCCGGGCTTCAAGCGGATCACACTCAGCCTTGGCGCTGTTTGTGACGCGGTTCCGCGCTGCAAATTACTCGAACAACACCTTCGCGGCGAATAATCTTGCAGTTACGGCACAGCTTTTTCACCGATGCACGAACTTTCATCACCAACTCCTCGAACCTTATGGGTACTCAGCGCAACATGCCGCTGCCGTAACCCTTCAGGTTGGCTTTCTTCATCAGGGATTCGTACTGGTGCGAAACGAGGTGCGATTGTACTTGGGACATGAAGTCCATCACAACCACGACCACGATCAGCAACGAGGTCCCGCCAAGGTAGAACGGAACGTTTGCTGCAACCACCAGGAACTGGGGCAACAAGCACACGGCCGTCATATAAAGAGCACCGAACAGGGTCAAACGAGTCAGAACGCCATCAATGTAGCGTGCAGACTGCTCACCTGGACGGATGCCCGGAATAAAGGCACCGGACTTCTTCAGGTTTTCCGCTACGTCTTTCGGATTGAACATCAACGCCGTATAGAAGAAGCAGAAGAAAATAATCCCTGCACTAAACAGCAGAATATTCAACGGCTGACCAGGAGCGATCGACTGAGAGAGGTCCTGCAGCCAGCCCATGTTTTCAGACTGACCAAACCAGGTACCCAACGAAGCCGGAAACAGCAAGATGCTGCTCGCGAAAATCGCCGGAATAACACCGGCCATATTCACTTTCAGCGGCAAGTGGCTGGTCTGCGCGGCAAAGACCTTGCGGCCCTGCTGACGCTTGGCGTAGTGAACAGCAATACGACGCTGGCCACGCTCAATGAACACCACAAAACCGATAATCGCTACTGCCAGCAAACCGATGGCAACCAGGGCGAAAATGTTGATATCACCCTGACGTGCAGACTCGAAAGACTGCCCGATCGCTCTCGGAAGACCGGCGACGATACCTGCGAAAATCAACATCGAGATACCGTTACCAACACCACGCTCAGTAATCTGCTCACCCAGCCACATCATGAACATCGCACCAGCCACAAACGTGGATACCGCGACGAAATGGAAGCCAAAGTCACCAGTGAACGCAACACCCTGCCCCGCCAGGCCAACGGACATGCCGATAGCTTGAACCAGGGCGAGGATGACAGTGCCGTAGCGGGTGTACTGGCTAATCTTGCGACGGCCAGCTTCACCTTCCTTCTTCAACTGCTCCAGCTGCGGGCTGACGGCGGTCATCAGTTGCATGATGATCGATGCCGAAATGTACGGCATGATCCCCAGTGCAAAGATGCTCATCCGTTCCAGCGCGCCGCCGGAAAACATGTTGAACAAGCTAAGAATGGTCCCCTCATTCTGTCGAAACAGGTCTGCGAGTCGGTCCGGGTTGATACCTGGAACCGGGATGTGTGCGCCTATTCGGTAGACGATAATCGCCAGGAACAGAAAACGCAGACGAGCCCAAAGTTCAGACATACCGCCTTTGCCGAGCGCTGAGAGAGCACCTTGCTTAGCCATTTATTCCTCGAACTTGCCGCCAGCTGCTTCGATAGCCGAACGCGCACCTTTGGTGGCGCCGATTCCCTTGCCGATAGTGACAGCGCGAGTCACTTCACCGGACAGCATGATTTTCACACGCTGTACGTTGACGTTGATCACGTTGGCATCTTTCAGGGTCTGCACAGTAACGATGTCGCCTTCCACTTTAGCCAGCTCGGACAGACGCACTTCTGCGCGGTCCATGGCTTTCAGGGATACGAAACCGAACTTAGGCAGGCGACGATGCAGCGGCTGTTGACCGCCTTCAAAGCCTGGAGCAATGGTGCCACCGGAGCGGGAGGTTTGACCTTTGTGGCCACGGCCACCAGTCTTACCCAAACCGCTACCGATACCACGGCCCGGACGATGCTTTTCGCGACGGGAACCCGGCGCTGGACTCAGATCATTGAGTTTCATCGATTAACCCTCGACACGCAGCATGTAGTAAGCCTTGTTGATCATCCCGCGATTCTCGGGAGTATCCTGGACTTCTACAGTGTGACCGATGCGACGCAGACCCAAACCCTTAACGCACAATTTGTGGTTAGGGATGCGGCCGGTCATGCTTTTGATCAGCGTTACTTTAACGGTAGCCATGATCAGAAGATCTCCTTGACGCTTTTGCCACGCTTGGCGGCAATGGATTCAGGAGACTGCATTGCTTTCAAACCCTTGAAAGTGGCGTGAACCACGTTTACTGGGTTAGTCGAGCCGTAGCACTTGGCCAGAACGTTCTGAACGCCAGCAACTTCGAGGACAGCACGCATAGCGCCGCCAGCGATGATACCGGTACCTTCAGAAGCAGGCTGCATGTACACCTTCGAAGCGCCATGGGCGGACTTCATTGCGTACTGCAGAGTGGTGCCGTTCAGATCAACTTGGATCATGTTGCGACGAGCAGCTTCCATTGCCTTCTGGATCGCAGCAGGCACTTCACGTGACTTGCCACGGCCGAAGCCAACGCGCCCTTTACCATCACCCACCACGGTCAACGCGGTGAAAGTGAAGATACGGCCGCCTTTAACGGTTTTGGCTACGCGGTTAACTTGAACCAGCTTCTCAATGTAGCCTTCGTCGCGCTTTTGGTCGTTATTTGACATAACTTAGAACTCCAGCCCAGCTTCACGAGCAGCATCAGCCAGCGCCTTGACGCGACCGTGATACTTGAAGCCAGAGCGGTCGAAAGCCACCTGCGAGACGCCAGCGGCTTTAGCACGCGTAGCGACCAGCTGGCCAACCTTAGTGGCCGCGTCGATGTTGCCGGTGGCACCATCACGCAGTTCTTTATCCAAAGTCGAGGCGCTTGCCAGGACTTTGTTGCCGTCGGCCGAGATGACCTGGGCGTAGATGTGCTGCGACGAGCGGAACACGCAGAGACGCACGACTTCGAGTTCGTGCATTTTCAGGCGTGCTTTGCGAGCGCGACGCAGTCGAGTAACTTTTTTGTCGGTCATTTGCTATGCCCTACTTCTTCTTGGCTTCTTTACGACGGACGACTTCGTCCGCGTAGCGCACACCTTTGCCTTTGTACGGCTCTGGTGGACGGAAGTCGCGGATCTCAGCGGCCACCTGACCTACCAGCTGCTTATCGATGCCCTTGATCAGGATATCGGTTTGGCTAGGGGTCTCAGCGGTGATGCCTTCCGGCAGTTCGTAATCCACTGGGTGCGAGAAGCCAAGGGCCAGGTTCAAAACCGTGCCTTTTGCTTGCGCTTTGTAACCAACACCGACCAGCTGGAGCTTACGCTCGAAGCCTTGGCTTACGCCTTGGACCATGTTGTTTACCAACGCACGCGTGGTACCGGCCATTGCGCGAGTTTGTTGATCGCCATTGCGAGCAGCGAAACGCAGCTCACCAGCTTCTTCAACGATCTCAACGGACGAATGGATGTTCAGTTCAAGAGTACCCTTGGCACCCTTCACCGAAAGCTGTTGGCCTGCGAATTTTACTTCGACACCGGCTGGCAGCTTAACGGGGTTCTTAGCGACGCGAGACATGCTTATCCCCCCTTAGAACACAGTGCAAAGAACTTCGCCGCCGACACCGGCAGCGCGCGCAGCACGATCCGTCATCACACCTTTGTTGGTGGAGACGATAGACACGCCAAGACCGCCACGAACTTTCGGCAGATCTTCAACGGACTTGTACTGACGCAGGCCTGGACGGCTAACGCGCTTCACTTCCTCGATGACCGGACGGCCTTCGAAGTACTTCAGCTCGATGGACAGCAGTGGTTTGATTTCGCTGCTGATCTGATAACCCGCAATGTAGCCTTCGTCTTTCAGGACTTTGGCAACAGCTACCTTCAACGTGGAAGATGGCATGCTTACGACGGACTTTTCAGCCATCTGGGCATTACGGATACGAGTTAGCATGTCCGCTAACGGGTCCTGCATACTCATGGGCTAGACGCTCCTAATACAAAAAAATTAGCCTTGCGGCTACATATGTCGCTGAGTATCTCCGGGCATAGAAAACACGGGCTCAGGCGAGCCGGGTATTCTAGACACACTCCGGAAATGAAACAAGCCCCAAAAGGGGCTTGTTCCAGATTCAAGGTACCGGCGGTCAGTATCTTGCGATTCAGACCGTCCGGACTTTGAAAGTACTTACCAGCTGGCTTTAACCAGACCTGGTACGTCACCACGCATTGCCGCTTCACGCAGTTTGTTACGGCCGAGGCCGAACTTGCGGTAAACGCCGTGTGGACGACCGGTCAGGCGGCAGCGGTTACGCATGCGCGAGGCGCTTGCGTCACGTGGCTGCTTCTGCAGAGCTACTGTGGCTTCCCAACGTGCTTCTGGACTTGCGTTCAGATCAACGATGATTGCTTTCAGTGCTGCACGCTTCTTGGCGTACTTGGCAACCGTGAGCTGACGTTTCAGCTCGCGGTTTTTCATGCTCATCTTGGCCATGGTCCTACTCCAATCAGTTGCGGAACGGGAATTTGAAAGCACGCAACAGGGCGCGACCTTCATCATCGTTCTTGGCAGTGGTGGTCAGGGTGATGTCCAGACCGCGGAGAGCATCGATCTTGTCGTAGTCGATTTCCGGGAAGATGATCTGCTCTTTCACGCCCATGCTGTAGTTACCACGACCATCGAAGGACTTGGCATTCAGGCCGCGGAAGTCGCGGACCCGAGGCAGGGAGATCGACAGCAGACGATCCAGGAATTCATACATACGCTCACGGCGCAGAGTCACTTTGACGCCGATCGGCCAACCTTCACGGACTTTAAAGCCAGCGATGGATTTCCGAGCGTAAGTCACAACGACTTTTTGACCGGTGATCTTTTCCAGGTCAGCAACAGCGTGCTCGATGACTTTTTTGTCGCCGATCGCTTCGCCCAGACCCATGTTCAGGGTGATTTTGGTAACGCGCGGAACTTCCATCACGTTCCCGAGCTTAAGTTCTTCCTTAAGCTTGGGGGCGATTTCCTTCCGGTAAATCTCTTGTAGTCGTGCCATGGTCTTATCTACCTAGCAGTGTTCAAGCATCAACCGCTTTTTGGGTCGACTTGAAGACACGAATTTTCTTACCGTCTTCTACTTTGAAACCAACGCGGTCAGCCTTGTTGGTTTCGCCGTTGAAGATGGCGACGTTAGAAGCGTGCAGTGGCGCTTCTTTCTCGACGATACCGCCTTGTACGCCCGACATAGGGTTAGGCTTGGTATGACGCTTGACCAGGTTCAGACCACCGACGACCAGACGGTCGTCAGCGAGAACCTTCAGCACCTTACCGCGCTTACCTTTGTCTTTGCCGGCGATCACGATGATCTCGTCGTCACGACGAATCTTTTGCATGTCGGATCTCCTTACAGCACTTCTGGGGCGAGCGAGACGATCTTCATGAACTTCTCAGTACGAAGTTCACGGGTCACTGGCCCAAAGATACGGGTGCCGATCGGCTCTTGCTTGTTGTTCAGAAGAACAGCAGCGTTGCCATCAAAGCGGATAATGGAGCCATCTGCACGGCGAACGCCGTGACGAGTGCGGACTACAACAGCAGTCATCACTTGGCCTTTTTTCACTTTACCGCGAGGAATTGCTTCCTTCACGGTAACTTTGATGATGTCACCGATACCAGCGTAACGACGATGGGAGCCACCCAGCACCTTGATGCACATAACACGGCGAGCGCCGCTGTTATCGGCCACATCGAGCATGGATTGAGTCTGAATCATATAATTTCTCCGACCCCTAGTCCTTAGACTTCCACAGCGCGTTCGAGAACATCAACCAGTGCCCAAGACTTGGTCTTGGCCAGCGGACGAGTTTCACGAATAGTGACTTTGTCGCCGATGTGGCACTGGTTGGTTTCGTCGTGCGCGTGCAGCTTAGTCGAACGCTTAACATATTTACCGTAGATCGGGTGCTTAACGCGACGCTCGATCAAAACGGTGATGGTTTTGTCCATCTTGTCGCTGACAACACGGCCAGTCAGCGTACGGACAGTCTTTTCGGCTTCAGCCATGATCACTTACCTGCCTGCTGGTTGAGCACAGTCTTCACGCGAGCGATGTCACGCTTAACTTGCGAGAGCAGATGAGACTGCCCCAACTGGCCAGTTGCTTTCTGCATGCGCAGATTGAACTGGTCGCGCAGCAGGCCGAGCAGTTGCTCGTTCAGCTGCTGTGCGGATTTTTCACGAAGTTCATTCGCTTTCATCACATCACCGTCCGTTTAACAAAGGCGGTGGCGAGCGGCAGCTTTGCAGCAGCCAGGGCAAAAGCCTCACGCGCCAGCTCTTCAGTTACACCCTCGATTTCATACAGGACTTTGCCTGGCTGAATCTGGGCTACCCAGTATTCCACGTTACCCTTACCTTTACCCATCCGAACTTCGAGGGGCTTTTTGGAGATCGGCTTGTCCGGGAATACACGGATCCAGATCTTGCCGCCACGTTTTACGTGACGGGTCAGAGCACGACGCGCTGACTCGATCTGACGAGCGGTGAGACGACCACGAGCTACAGACTTCAGCGCGAATTCGCCGAAGCTGACTTTGCTACCGCGCTGAGCCAGACCACGGTTGTGGCCTGTCATCTGCTTGCGGAACTTCGTACGCTTTGGTTGCAACATTTGGCGTACCCCTTACTTAGCAGCTTTTTTACGAGGCGCTGGTGCTTGTGGTTTCAGTTCTTCTTGGCGACCACCAATTACTTCGCCTTTGAAGATCCAAACCTTTACACCGATCACACCATAAGTGGTGTGAGCTTCGTAGTTGGCATAGTCGATGTCGGCACGCAGGGTGTGCAGTGGCACACGACCTTCGCGATACCATTCAGTACGTGCGATTTCAGCACCGCCGAGACGACCGCTCACTTGGATTTTGATGCCTTTGGCACCAATACGCATGGCGTTCTGTACGGCGCGCTTCATAGCGCGACGGAACATGACGCGACGCTCCAGCTGCTGAGCTACGCTCTGCGCAACCAGCATACCGTCGAGCTCCGGCTTGCGGATCTCTTCGATATTGATGTGCACAGGCACACCCATTTGCTTGGTCAGGTCCTGACGCAGTTTCTCAACATCTTCACCTTTCTTCCCGATAACGATACCTGGACGAGCGGTGTGGATGGTGATACGTGCAGTTTGTGCCGGACGATGGATATCGATACGGCTTACGGACGCGCTTTTTAGTTTGTCTTGGAGATACTCACGCACCTTCAGATCAGCGAACAAATAGTCCGCATAAGTCCGACCGTCTGCGTACCAGACGGAGGTGTGCTCCTTGACGATTCCCAGGCGAATGCCAATGGGATGTACTTTCTGACCCATCTCTTCGACTCCGTTACTTGTCAGCAACCTTGACAGTGATATGGCAAGACCGCTTGACGATGCGATCAGCACGGCCTTTGGCACGCGGCATGATACGCTTCAGCGAACGCCCTTCGTTGACGAAAACGGTGCTGACCTTCAGGTCATCAACGTCTGCGCCTTCGTTATGCTCGGCGTTGGCTACGGCCGACTCCAGCACTTTCTTCATGATCTCGGCGGCTTTCTTACTGCTGAAAGCCAACAGGTTGAGCGCTTCGCCCACCTTCTTCCCGCGGATCTGGTCGGCGACCAAGCGGGCTTTCTGGGCGGAGATTCGAGCGCCCGACAACTTAGCGGCTACTTCCATTTCCTTACCCCTTAACGCTTGGCTTTCTTGTCTGCCACGTGCCCACGATAAGTGCGGGTACCGGCAAACTCGCCTAGTTTGTGGCCGACCATGTCTTCGTTAACGAGAACTGGGACGTGTTGACGACCGTTGTGTACTGCGATGGTCAGACCGACCATTTGTGGCAGGATCATCGAACGACGCGACCAGGTCTTAACTGGTTTGCGATCGTTCTTTTCCGCCGCCACTTCGATCTTCTTCAGTAGGTGAAGATCAATAAAAGGACCTTTTTTCAGAGAACGTGGCACTGTCGTATCCCTCTATTTACTTGCGACGACGGACGATCATTTTGTCGGTACGCTTATTACCACGAGTCTTCGCGCCCTTAGTCGGGAAGCCCCATGGCGATACCGGATGACGACCACCAGAGGTACGACCTTCACCACCACCGTGTGGGTGGTCAACCGGGTTCATGGCAACACCACGAACGGTTGGGCGAACGCCACGCCAGCGTTTGGCACCAGCTTTACCCAGCGAACGCAGGCTGTGCTCGGAGTTCGAGACTTCACCCAGGGTCGCGCGGCATTCAGCCAGCACTTTACGCATCTCACCAGAACGCAGACGCAGGGTCACGTAGACACCTTCACGAGCGATCAGCTGAGCCGAAGCACCAGCGGAACGAGCGATTTGCGCGCCTTTACCTGGCTTCAATTCGATGCCGTGTACGGTGCTACCAACTGGAATGTTACGCAGTTGCAGAGCGTTGCCCGGCTTGATCGGTGCCAGAGCACCTGCGATCAGCTGGTCACCAGCACTCACGCCTTTAGGGGCGATGATGTAGCGACGCTCGCCATCTGCGTACAGCAGCAGAGCGATGTGAGCAGTACGGTTTGGATCGTATTCGATACGCTCGACAGTGGCAGCGATGCCATCTTTGTCGTTGCGACGGAAATCGACCAGACGATAATGCTGTTTATGGCCACCACCGATGTGACGAGTGGTAATGCGACCATTGTTGTTACGACCACCAGTCTTCGATTTCTTCTCGAGCAGCGGTGCGTGAGGAGCGCCTTTATGCAGCTCCTGGTTGACCACCTTGACCACAAAACGGCGGCCAGGGGAAGTCGGTTTGCATTTAACGATTGCCATGATGCACCCCTTCCTTACTCAGCACTGCTGCTGAAATCGAGATCTTGGCCTGGCTGAAGGGAGATAACTGCCTTCTTCCAGTCATTACGCTTGCCCAGACCGCGAGCAGTGCGCTTGCTCTTACCCAGAACATTCAGGGTAGTAACACGCTCTACTTTCACGCTGAACAGGCTTTCGACGGCCTTCTTGATTTCCAGCTTGGTTGCGTCAGTTGCAACCTTGAAAACGAACTGGCCTTTCTTGTCAGCCAGAACCGTAGCCTTTTCGGAAACGTGCGGGCCAAGCAGAACTTTAAATACGCGTTCCTGGTTCATCCCAGCAGCTCCTCGAATTTCTTCACGGCCGACACGGTGATCAACACCTTGTCGTATGCGATCAGACTAACTGGATCGGAACCTTGCACGTCACGTACATCAACGTGTGGCAGGTTGCGAGCAGCCAGGTACAGGTTCTGATCAACAGCTTCAGACACGATCAAGACGTCAGTCAGGCCCATGCCGTTCAGCTTGTTCAGCAGATCTTTGGTTTTCGGTGCTTCAACAGCGAAGTCCTGAACCACGACCAGACGATCAGTACGCACGAGTTCAGCAAGGATGGAGCGCAGTGCTGCGCGGTACATCTTCTTGTTGAGCTTCTGAGTGTGATCCTGCGGACGAGCTGCGAAAGTGGTACCGCCGCCGCGCCAGATTGGGCTACGGATAGTACCGGCACGAGCACGGCCAGTACCTTTCTGACGCCAAGGGCGCTTACCGCCACCACGAACGTCGGAACGGGTCTTTTGCTGCTTGCTACCTTGACGGCCGCCGGCCATGTAGGCCACGACTGCTTGGTGAACGAGCGTCTCGTTGAATTCGCCGCCAAATGTCAGTTCGGAAACTTCGATCGCTTGAGCGTCATTTACATTTAATTGCATGTCAGCTTCCCCTTAACCGCGAGCCTTGGCCGCTGGACGTACAACCAGGTTGCCGCCAGTAGCGCCAGGAACAGCACCCTTGACCAACAACAGATTGCGTTCAGCGTCGACGCGCACTACTTCGAGGGACTGCACGGTCACGCGCTCAGCGCCCATATGACCGGACATTTTTTTGCCCTTGAATACACGACCAGGAGTCTGGCACTGGCCAATAGAGCCCGGGACGCGGTGGGAAACGGAGTTACCGTGAGTGTTGTCTTGGCCACGGAAATTCCAACGCTTGATCGTACCCTGGAAGCCTTTACCCTTGGACTGACCGGTTACATCAACCAGTTGACCAGCGGCGAAGATTTCAGCGTTGATCAGATCGCCAGCCTGGTAGTCGCCTTCTTCAAGACGGAACTCCATAACAGTGCGACCAGCTGCAACGTTTGCTTTAGCGAAGTGACCTGCTTGAGCAGCAGTCACGCGCGAAGCACGACGCTCGCCGACAGTGACTTGCACTGCACGATAGCCATCGGTTTCTTCAGTTTTGAACTGGGTGACGCGATTCGGTTCGATCTCAATGACCGTGACCGGAATGGAGACACCTTCTTCGGTGAAAATACGGGTCATACCGCATTTACGACCGACTACACCAATAGTCATGTTGTAAACCTCATGAGTGTACGGGGCTTTCACCCGCTATGGCCGCCCATTTCAGAGCGTTACACGACTAAGACCCAAGTCTTAGCCGAGGCTGATCTGTACTTCCACACCGGCCGCCAGATCAAGCTTCATAAGTGCATCAACGGTTTTATCCGTTGGCTGGACGATGTCCAGTACGCGCTTATGAGTACGGATCTCGTACTGGTCACGCGCGTCTTTGTTGACGTGCGGGGAGACCAGAACGGTGAACCGCTCTTTACGGGTAGGCAGTGGAATTGGACCACGCACTTGAGCACCAGTACGTTTCGCGGTTTCCACGATTTCCTGGGTGGATTGGTCGATCAGGCGATGGTCAAAAGCCTTCAACCTGATACGGATTTGCTGATTTTGCATTGGATTTCAGACTCCGGCTGCTATTCCCAGCGAGCGCAATACGCCCGTTAAAAGGAGGCGCAATTCTATAGACGCCCCAGATAGGTGTCAACCCAATAAAAAAAGCCCCCGCTGAGCGGGGGCTTTTTCAAAACCTCGAAGCTAACTCAAAAAAGAGCTTACTCGATGATTTTAGCTACAACGCCAGCACCAACGGTACGGCCGCCTTCACGGATAGCGAAGCGCAGACCGTCTTCCATTGCGATGGTTTTGATCAGGGTAACAGTCATTTGAATGTTATCACCTGGCATTACCATTTCAACGCCTTCTGGCAGTTCGCAGTTACCAGTCACGTCAGTAGTACGGAAGTAGAACTGTGGACGGTAGCCTTTGAAGAACGGAGTGTGACGACCGCCTTCTTCCTTGCTCAGAACGTAAACTTCTGCGGTGAACTTGGTGTGCGGCTTAACGGTACCTGGCTTAACCAGAACCTGACCACGTTCAACGTCATCACGCTTGGTGCCGCGCAGCAGTACGCCACAGTTCTCGCCAGCACGACCTTCGTCGAGCAGCTTGCGGAACATTTCAACACCGGTGCAAGTGGTAACGGTGGTGTCACGCAGACCAACGATTTCCAGTGGGTCTTGAACGCGAACGATACCACGTTCGATACGACCAGTCACAACAGTACCGCGACCCGAGATCGAGAATACGTCTTCGATTGGCATCAGGAATGGCTTGTCGGTCAGACGAACTGGTTCTGGGATGTAGCTGTCCAGAGTTTCAACCAGTTTACGAACGGCAGTGGTGCCCATTTCGTTGTCGTCTTTGCCTTCCAGCGCCATACGAGCAGAACCGATGATGATCGGAGTGTCGTCGCCTGGGAAGTCGTAAGTGCTCAGCAGATCGCGCACTTCCATCTCAACCAGTTCCAGCAGCTCAGCGTCGTCTACCAGGTCAGCCTTGTTCAGGAAAACCACGATGTACGGAACGCCTACCTGACGGGACAGCAGGATGTGCTCACGGGTTTGTGGCATCGGACCATCAGCGGCCGAGCAAACCAGGATCGCGCCGTCCATCTGGGCAGCACCAGTGATCATGTTCTTCACATAGTCAGCGTGACCTGGGCAGTCAACGTGAGCGTAGTGACGAATCTTCGAGTTGTACTCGACGTGCGCGGTGTTGATGGTGATACCACGAGCTTTTTCTTCTGGTGCGCTGTCGATTTTATCGAAATCAACGATTGCGGAACCGAATACTTCGGAGCAAACGCGAGTCAGAGCAGCAGTCAGAGTGGTTTTACCGTGGTCAACGTGACCGATGGTGCCAACGTTGACGTGCGGTAGGGAACGATCAAATTTTTCTTTAGCCACGACAATTAACTCCTTGCCTAAAGGACTGAATCAGCCTTGTTTTTTGGATACAGTTTCAGCGATGTGCGCCGGAGCTGTGTTGTATTTTTTGAATTCCATAGAGTAGCTTGCGCGACCCTGGGACATGGAGCGAACGTCGGTCGCATAACCGAACATCTCACCCAACGGAACCTCGGCGCGAATCACTTTGCCGGAAACCGTGTCTTCCATACCCAAGATCATGCCGCGACGACGGTTAAGGTCGCCCATGACATCACCCATATAGTCTTCAGGTGTAACAACTTCTACCGCCATGATTGGCTCAAGCAACTCACCACCGCCCTTCTGGGCCAGTTGCTTGGTTGCCATGGAAGCAGCCACCTTGAACGCCATCTCGTTGGAGTCGACGTCGTGGTAAGAACCGTCAAAAACGGTTGCTTTCAGGCCGATCAGCGGATAGCCGGCGACAACACCGTTCTTCATCTGCTCTTCGATACCCTTCTGGATAGCAGGGATGTATTCCTTAGGAACAACACCACCTACTACTTCGTTCACGAATTGCAGACCTTCCTGACCTTCGTCAGCAGGAGCAAAACGGATCCAGCAGTGACCGAACTGACCACGACCGCCGGACTGACGAACGAACTTGCCTTCGATTTCACAGTTCTTCGTGATGCGCTCACGATAGGAAACCTGAGGCTTACCGATGTTGGCTTCGACGTTGAACTCACGGCGCATCCGGTCAACCAGGATGTCCAGGTGCAACTCGCCCATGCCGGAGATGATCGTTTGACCAGTCTCTTCATCAGTCTTGACGCGGAAAGATGGATCTTCCTGAGCAAGTTTGCCCAGAGCGATACCCATTTTTTCCTGGTCATCCTTGGTCTTAGGCTCTACGGCAACCGAAATAACCGGCTCCGGGAAGTCCATACGAACCAGGATGATTGGCTTAGCAGCGTCGCACAAAGTTTCACCAGTGGTGACGTCCTTCATGCCGATCAGGGCCGCGATGTCACCAGCGCGCACTTCCTTGATCTCTTCACGGGCGTTTGCGTGCATTTGCACCATACGACCCACGCGCTCTTTCTTACCTTTAACCGAGTTGATCACGCCGTCGCCGGAGGCCAACACGCCCGAGTAAACGCGGACGAAAGTCAAGGTACCCACGAATGGGTCGGTTGCGATCTTGAACGCCAGAGCCGAGAACGGCTCGCTGTCATCGGCGTGACGCTCCATCTCTTCTTCCTCGTTATCAGGGTTGGTACCCTTGATAGCAGGAATGTCGGTTGGAGCAGGCAGGTAGTCGATAACGGCGTCGAGAACCAGGGGAACACCCTTGTTCTTGAAGGAAGAACCACAAACAGCCAAGACGATCTCACCAGCGATAGTACGCTGACGCAGAGCGGCCTTGATTTCCGCGTTGGTGAGTTCTTCACCTTCGAGGTACTTGTTCATCAGCTCTTCGCTGGCTTCGGCAGCAGCCTCAACCATGTTGTTACGCCACTCGTCAGCCAGCTCCTGCAGTTCAGCAGGGATAGGCTTACGAACAGGAACCATACCTTTGTCGGCGTCATTCCAGTAGACGGCTTCCATGGCGATCAGATCGATCTGGCCCTGGAAGTTATCTTCGGAACCGATTGCCAATTGAATTGGCACCGGAGTGTGACCCAGACGCTGCTTGATCTGACCGATCACGCGCAGGAAGTTGGCACCAGCACGGTCCATCTTGTTTACGTAAACAAGACGTGGAACGCCGTATTTGTTGGCTTGACGCCATACGGTTTCCGACTGAGGCTCAACACCCGAGGTACCGCAGAACACAACGACAGCGCCGTCGAGCACACGCAGGGAACGTTCAACTTCAATGGTGAAGTCTACGTGGCCTGGGGTATCGATAACGTTGAAGCGGTGCTCGTCTTTGTACTGCTTCTCGGAACCTTTCCAGAAGGCGGTAATAGCAGCAGAAGTAATGGTAATACCACGCTCCTGCTCCTGAACCATCCAGTCTGTGGTCGCGGCGCCGTCATGCACCTCGCCCATCTTGTGACTTTTGCCGGTGTAAAAAAGGACGCGCTCGGTGGTGGTGGTTTTACCAGCATCCACGTGAGCAACGATACCAATGTTACGGTAGCGATTAATCGGTGTAGTACGAGCCATAAAGCCCTCGCAAATTGAGTGACGCTGGATTTAGAAGCGGTAGTGCGAGAAAGCCTTGTTAGCTTCAGCCATACGGTGCACGTCTTCACGCTTCTTAACAGCAGCGCCTTTACCTTCAGCAGCGTCCAACAGTTCGCCAGCCAAACGCAGAGCCATAGACTTCTCGCCACGCTTACGGGCGAAGTCTACCAACCAGCGCATTGCCAGGGCGTTACGACGGGACGGACGAACTTCAACCGGAACCTGGTAAGTAGCACCGCCTACACGGCGCGACTTCACTTCGACCAGCGGAGCGATGGCGTCGAGAGCTTTCTCGAAGATTTCCAGGGGGTCGCTGTTCTTGCGTTCTTTAACCTTTTCCAGCGCGCCATAAACGATACGCTCGGCAACGGCTTTCTTGCCGCTTTCCATCACGTGGTTCATGAACTTGGCCAGGATTTGGCTTCCGTATTTTGGATCGTCAAGCACTTCGCGCTTGGCTGCTACGCGTCTTCTTGGCATGGATAAGCCCTCAAACGGTCTTCAGGTTCGCTCGGAATCGGTGCCCTTTCGGGACGCCTCCGACCTTACTCTTATCGACTCAGAAAATAAGATGATTCAGTTTTACAAAAAGCCGCTACTACTTAGGCTTCTTGGTACCGTACTTCGAACGACCCTGGTTACGACCTTTAACGCCGGAAGTATCCAAGGAGCCGCGTACGGTGTGGTAACGAACACCTGGCAAGTCTTTTACACGACCGCCGCGGATCAGTACCACGCTGTGCTCTTGCAGGTTGTGGCCTTCACCGCCGATGTACGAGGAAACCTCGAAACCGTTGGTCAGACGCACACGGCATACTTTACGCAGTGCCGAGTTAGGTTTTTTCGGCGTAGTGGTATACACGCGAGTGCATACGCCACGACGTTGCGGGCAGTTCTGCAGCGCAGGTACGTCGGATTTCTCGACGATACGCTTACGCGGCTGACGTACCAGCTGGTTGATAGTTGCCATCTACTAGCTCCACTGTTGTCTTGCGACGCTATTGTCTTGCAAGAAAAGCAAAATGGCAGGAACGAATTCCCGCCAAATTTAGGGGTACAAGAGTCTAAAGAGGATCTTGCCCCCAGTCAAGGCAAGGCCCCGACCTCCCCTCTCAACGAACCGGGGCAAAACTGCCTCGATCCGACGAATGGGGGCTGCCAGGGCCCAGACTTATTTATCGCAGAACTCAGTTACCGCTTGAGTTCAGCGCTTCGGTCAGTGCAGCTTCCACTTCACTGGCGCTTACGCGCAACGGCTTGTCAGCGTCACGGCGGCGCTTGCGCTCGCTGTGGTAAGCCAAACCGGTACCGGCTGGGATCAGACGACCCACAACCACGTTTTCTTTCAGGCCGCGCAGGTAATCGCGCTTGCCGGTTACCGCTGCTTCGGTCAGTACGCGAGTGGTCTCCTGGAAGGAGGCCGCCGAGATGAACGACTCAGTGGACAACGACGCCTTGGTGATACCCAGCAGTACACGAGTAAATTTGGAAACAAATTTCTCGTCGGCTGCCAGACGTTCGTTTTCTACCAGTACGTGAGTCAGTTCCATCTGGTCGCCCTTGATGAAACTGGAATCGCCGGATTCAGCGATTTCAACTTTACGCAGCATCTGACGCAGGATGGTCTCGATGTGCTTATCGTTGATCTTCACGCCTTGCAGACGGTAAACGTCCTGGATCTCGTTAACGATGTACTTGGCCAGCGCACTCACACCCAGCAGACGCAGGATGTCGTGTGGATCGCTCGGACCGTCGGAGATAACTTCGCCGCGGTTTACCTGTTCGCCTTCGAACACGTTCAGGTGACGCCACTTCGGAATCAGCTCTTCATACGGATCGCTACCGTCGTTCGGGGTAATGACCAGACGGCGCTTGCCCTTGGTCTCTTTACCGAACGCGATGGTGCCGCTGACTTCAGCCAGAATCGACGCTTCTTTCGGACGACGAGCTTCGAACAAGTCGGCAACACGCGGCAGACCACCGGTGATGTCACGGGTCTTCGAAGTCTCTTGCGGGATACGCGCGATAACGTCACCGATCGCGATCTTCGCACCATCCGCTACACCGACCAGGGCGTTGGCTGGCAGGAAGTACTGAGCGATTACGTCAGTGCCTGGCAGCAACAGATCCTTGCCGTTGTCATCGACCATCTTCACGGCAGGACGGATGTCTTTACCGGCAGCTGGACGATCTTTCGCGTCGAGGACTTCAATGTTGGTCATACCGGTCAATTCGTCAGTCTGACGCTTGATCGTGATGCCTTCTTCCATGCCCACGTAGGTCACGGTACCTTTCATTTCGGTAACGATTGGGTGAGTGTGCGGATCCCACTTGGCCACGATTGCGCCAGCGTCGACCTTGTCACCTTCTTTAACCGAAATCACAGCACCATACGGCAGCTTGTAGCGCTCACGCTCACGACCGTAGTCATCAGCGATTGCCAGCTCACCGGAACGGGACACCGCAACCAGGCAACCATCCACTCGCTCAACGTGCTTGAGGTTGTGCAGGCGGACGGTACCGCCATTCTTCACCTGAACGCTGTCGGCTGCGGAGGTCCGGCTTGCCGCACCACCGATGTGGAATGTACGCATGGTCAGCTGGGTACCCGGCTCACCGATGGACTGGGCAGCGATAACGCCGACCGCTTCACCGATGTTCACCTGGTGACCACGAGCCAAGTCACGGCCATAGCACTTGGCGCAAATGCCGAAGCGGGTTTCGCAGCTGATCGGCGAACGAACGATCACTTCGTCGATGCTGTTGAGTTCGATGAACTCGACCCACTTCTCGTCAACCAGGGTGCCGGCAGGAACGATAATTTCCTCGGTACCCGGCTTGAATACGTCACGGGCAATAACACGGCCCAATACGCGCTCACCCAGCGGCTCTACAACGTCACCGCCTTCAATGTGCGGTGTCATCAGCAGGCCGTGCTCGGTGCCGCAATCGATCTCGGTTACAACCAGATCTTGTGCAACGTCTACCAGACGACGAGTCAGGTAACCGGAGTTAGCGGTTTTCAACGCGGTATCCGCCAGACCTTTACGAGCACCGTGAGTAGAGATGAAGTACTGAAGTACGCTCAAACCTTCACGGAAGTTCGCAGTAATCGGCGTTTCGATGATGGAACCGTCCGGCTTGGCCATCAGGCCACGCATACCGGCGAGCTGACGGATCTGCGCAGCAGAACCCCGTGCGCCCGAGTCGGCCATCATGTACATCGAGTTGAAAGACTCTTGATCGACTTCTACGCCATGACGGTCGATAACCTTCTCTTTCGAGAGGTTAGCCATCATCGCCTTCGACACTTCGTCGTTGGCCTTGGACCAAAGGTCGATCACTTTGTTGTACTTCTCGCCCTGGGTTACCAGGCCGGAGGCGTACTGGCTTTCGATCTCTTTCACTTCATCGGTGGCAGCACTGATGATGCGGGCTTTTTCATCCGGGATAACGAAGTCGTTAACACCGATGGAAACGCCGGAAATGGTCGAATAGGCAAAACCGGTGTACATCAACTGGTCAGCGAAGATCACGGTCTCTTTCAGACCAACCACGCGGTAGCACTGGTTGATCAGCTTGGAGATCGCCTTTTTCTTCATCGGCAGGTTGACGACGTCGTAAGACAAACCTTTTGGCACAACCTGGTACAACAGCGCACGGCCGACAGTGGTGTCGACGATACGGACATTGCTCACGCTGCCGCCGTCACGGTCGTTCACGGTTTCGTGAATCCGCACTTTGACCTTGGCGTGCAGTGCGGCTTCGCCGGCACGGAACACACGGTCAACTTCCTGCAGGTCAGCGAACACACGACCTTCGCCCTTGGCGTTGATCGCTTCACGGGTCATGTAGTACAGACCCAATACAACGTCCTGCGACGGAACGATGATTGGCTCACCGTTGGCTGGCGACAGGATGTTGTTGGTCGACATCATCAACGCACGCGCTTCCAACTGGGCTTCCAGTGTCAGCGGTACGTGCACGGCCATTTGGTCGCCGTCGAAGTCGGCGTTGTACGCAGCACAGACCAGAGGGTGCAGCTGGATAGCCTTACCTTCGATCAGTACCGGTTCAAACGCCTGGATACCCAGACGGTGAAGGGTCGGCGCACGGTTGAGGAGAACCGGGTGTTCGCGGATCACTTCAGCGAGAACGTCCCAAACCTCTGGCAGTTCGCGCTCGACCATTTTCTTGGCCGCTTTGATCGTGGTCGCGAGACCGCGCATTTCCAGCTTGCCAAAGATGAACGGCTTGAACAGCTCAAGGGCCATCTTCTTAGGCAGACCGCACTGGTGCAGACGCAGGGTCGGGCCTACGGTAATTACCGAACGACCGGAGTAGTCAACACGCTTACCGAGCAAGTTCTGACGGAAACGACCTTGCTTACCCTTGATCATGTCAGCCAGGGATTTCAGAGGACGCTTGTTCGAACCGGTGATAGCGCGGCCACGACGACCGTTGTCGAGCAGGGCATCGACGGCTTCTTGCAACATACGCTTTTCGTTGCGCACGATGATGTCCGGAGCGGACAGATCGAGCAGGCGCTTCAAGCGGTTGTTACGGTTGATCACGCGGCGGTACAGGTCGTTGAGGTCGGACGTCGCGAAACGACCACCGTCCAACGGTACCAGCGGACGCAGGTCTGGCGGCAGAACCGGCAGAACGGTCAGCACCATCCACTCTGGCAAGTTGCCGGAACCCTGGAAGGCTTCCATCAACTTCAGACGCTTGGACAGCTTCTTGATTTTGGTTTCGGAGTTGGTTTGCGGAATTTCTTCACGCAGACGGCCAATCTCGTGTTCCAGGTCGATAGCGTGCAGCAGTTCGCGGACAGCTTCGGCACCCATGCGGGCATCGAAATCGTCGCCAAACTCTTCCAGCGCTTCGAAGTACTGCTCGTCGTTCAGCAGCTGACCTTTTTCAAGGGTGGTCATGCCTGGATCGATAACGACATAGCTCTCGAAGTAGAGAACGCGTTCGATATCACGCAGGGTCATGTCCATCAGCAAGCCGATACGGGACGGCAGCGATTTCAGGAACCAGATATGGGCAACCGGCGAAGCCAGTTCGATGTGCGCCATGCGCTCACGACGAACCTTGGCCAGTGCAACTTCAACGCCGCACTTCTCGCAGATCACACCACGGTGCTTCAAGCGCTTGTACTTACCGCACAGGCACTCGTAATCCTTTACCGGGCCAAAGATCTTGGCGCAGAACAGGCCGTCACGCTCGGGTTTGAACGTACGGTAGTTGATGGTTTCCGGCTTTTTAACTTCACCGAACGACCACGAACGGATCATCTCAGGCGATGCCAGTCCAATACGGATGGCGTCGAACTCTTCGACTTGACCCTGGTTTTTCAGCAAATTCAGTAGGTCTTTCAAGGCCTTTCCTCCTGGCGGAGCAGAGAGCGGGCCAAATAGCCCCGCTCTCGATTCGCGTCACGTGTTATTCGGTTTCCAGATCGATATCGATGCCGAGGGAACGAATTTCTTTGATCAACACGTTGAAGGACTCGGGCATGCCCGGCTCCATACGGTGATCGCCGTCCACGATGTTTTTGTACATCTTGGTCCGACCGTTCACATCGTCCGACTTCACTGTGAGCATTTCTTGCAGAGTGTAAGCAGCACCGTATGCTTCCAGTGCCCAGACCTCCATCTCCCCGAAACGCTGACCACCGAACTGAGCCTTACCACCCAGCGGCTGCTGGGTAACCAGGCTGTACGAACCGGTAGAACGAGCGTGCATCTTGTCGTCTACCAAGTGGTTCAGCTTCAGCATGTACATGTAGCCAACAGTAACCGGGCGCTCGAACTTGTTGCCGGTGCGGCCGTCGAACAGTTGCATCTGGCCGCTTTCGGGCAGGTCTGCCAGTTTCAGCATGGCCTTGATTTCGCTTTCCTTGGCACCGTCGAACACCGGGGTAGCCATTGGAACGCCGCCGCGCAGGTTCTTCGCCAGATCCAGGATTTCCTGGTCGGAGAAGGTATCCAGCTCTTCTTTGCGGCCGCCGATCTCGTTGTAGATCTCGTGCAGGAACTTGCGCAGGTCAGCAACCTTGCGCTGCTCTTCGATCATACGGTTGATCTTCTCGCCCAGACCTTTGGCCGCGAGGCCCAGGTGGGTTTCGAGGATCTGACCAACGTTCATACGCGAAGGTACGCCCAACGGGTTGAGGACGACGTCGACCGGGGTGCCATTGGCATCGTGCGGCATGTCTTCAACCGGCATGATCACGGAGACCACACCCTTGTTACCGTGACGACCGGCCATCTTGTCGCCCGGTTGGATGCGGCGACGGATTGCCAGGTAGACCTTGACGATTTTCAGCACGCCTGGAGCCAGGTCATCGCCCTGCTGCAGTTTGCGCTTCTTGTCTTCGAACTTGTCGTCCAGCAGACGGCGGCGATCGACGATGTAGGCCTGGGCCTTCTCGAGCTGCTCGTTCAGAGCGTCTTCAGCCATGCGCAGTTTGAACCACTGGCCGTGCTCAAGACCATCGAGGACTTCGTCGGTGATGTCCTGACCTTTCTTCAGGCCCGCGCCGCCTTCGGCCTTGTGGCCTACCAGAGCGGAACGCAGACGTTCGAAGGTCGCGCCTTCAACGATACGGAACTCTTCGTTCAGGTCCTTGCGGATCTCGTCGAGCTGGGTCTTCTCGATGGACAGTGCACGAGCATCACGCTCAACGCCGTCACGGGTGAAGACCTGTACGTCGATGACAGTACCTTTGGTACCGGTCGGTACGCGCAGGGAGGTGTCTTTAACGTCGCTGGCTTTTTCACCGAAGATGGCACGCAACAGCTTCTCTTCCGGAGTCAGTTGGGTCTCGCCTTTCGGAGTGACCTTACCGACCAGGATGTCGCCTGCGCCAACTTCAGCACCTACGTAAACGATACCGGCTTCGTCCAGCTTGTTCAGTGCAGCTTCACCCACGTTCGGGATGTCTGCAGTGATTTCCTCTGGCCCAAGCTTGGTATCACGCGCCACACAGGTCAGTTCCTGGATGTGGATCGTGGTGAAGCGGTCTTCTTGAACCACACGCTCGGACAGGCAGATGGAGTCTTCGAAGTTGAAGCCGTTCCACGCCATGAACGCGATACGCATGTTCTGGCCCAGTGCCAGTTCACCCATGTCGGTGGACGGGCCGTCAGCCATGATGTCGCTACGCTGAACGCGATCACCCTTACGCACCAGCGGACGCTGGTTGATGCAGGTGTTCTGGTTCGAGCGGGTGTATTTGGTCAGGTTGTAGATGTCGACACCGGCTTCGCCAGTTTCAACTTCGTCATCGGCAACACGCACCACGATACGGCTGGCATCAACGGAGTCGATCACGCCGCCACGACGAGCCACGACGCAAACGCCGGAGTCACGGGCTACGTTACGCTCCATGCCGGTACCTACCAGCGGCTTGTCAGCACGCAGGGTCGGTACAGCTTGACGCTGCATGTTGGAACCCATCAACGCACGGTTGGCGTCATCGTGTTCCAGGAACGGGATCAGCGACGCGGCGACCGAAACTACCTGCTTGGGCGATACGTCCATCAAGGTGACGTCTTCCGGCGCCTTGACGGTGAACTCGTTCAAGTGACGAACAGCTACCAGCTCGTCGACCAGGACTTTCTTCTCGTTCATCGTGGCCGAAGCCTGAGCGATCACGTGATCGGCTTCTTCGATGGCGGACAGGAATACGATCTCGTCGGTGACCAGAGCGTCTTTCACCACACGGTACGGGCTCTCAAGGAAGCCGTACTGGTTGGTGCGCGCATAGGCGGCCAGGGAGTTGATCAGACCGATGTTCGGACCTTCCGGCGTTTCGATCGGGCAAACACGACCGTAGTGCGTCGGGTGTACGTCACGGACTTCGAAGCCAGCACGCTCACGGGTCAGACCGCCCGGGCCCAGTGCAGATACACGGCGCTTGTGGGTGATCTCGGAGAGCGGGTTGTTCTGGTCCATGAACTGCGAGAGCTGGCTGGAACCGAAGAACTCTTTCACCGCCGCAGCCACTGGCTTGGCGTTGATCAAGTCTTGCGGCATCAGGCCTTCGCTTTCAGCCATCGACAGACGCTCTTTGACCGCACGCTCAACACGTACCAGGCCAACGCGGAACTGGTTCTCGGCCATTTCGCCTACGCAGCGAACACGACGGTTACCCAGGTGGTCGATGTCATCGACGATGCCTTTGCCGTTACGGATGTCGACCAGAGTCTTCAGGACCGCAACGATGTCTTCCTTGCACAGCACGCCCGAACCTTCGATCTCGGTACGACCGATACGACGGTTGAACTTCATCCGGCCGACCGCAGACAGGTCATAGCGCTCAGGGCTGAAGAACAGGTTGTTGAACAGGGTTTCGGCAGCGTCTTTGGTCGGTGGCTCGCCAGGACGCATCATGCGATAGATCTCGACCAGCGCTTCCAATTGGTTGCTGGTGGAGTCGATCTTCAGGGTGTCGGAGACGAACGGACCGCAGTCGATATCGTTGGTGTACAAGGTCTCGATGCGAACAACCTGGGCCTTGGCGATTTTTGCCAGGATCTCGGTGTTCAGCTCGGTGTTGCACTCAGCCAGGATTTCGCCTGTGGCCGGGTGAACGATGACCTTGGCGGTCGTGCGACCCAGGACGTAGTCCAGAGGCACTTCCAGCGACTTGATACCGGCTTTTTCGATCTGGTTGATGTGGCGCGCAGTGATACGGCGGCCGGCTTCAACGATGACCTTGCCATTTTCGTCCTGGATATCCAGGACAGCAATTTCACCACGCAGACGCGAAGCGATCAGTTCCAGGCTGAGGGTTTCGTCCTTCAGGCTGAACACGTTGGTGGTGTAGAAAGCATCAAGCACTTGCTCAGTGGTATAGCCGAGCGCGCGCAGCAGTACCGAGGCCGGCAGCTTGCGACGACGGTCGATACGCACGAACACGCAGTCTTTCGGGTCGAACTCGAAGTCCAACCACGAACCACGGTACGGAATGATCCGCGCGGAGTACAGGAGCTTACCGGAGCTGTGCGTCTTGCCGCGGTCGTGGTCGAAGAACACGCCCGGGGAACGGTGCAGCTGGGAAACGATAACACGCTCGGTACCGTTGATAACGAAGGTACCGTTTTCAGTCATCAGTGGGATTTCGCCCATGTAGACTTCTTGCTCTTTGATGTCCTTGATCGCTTTGTTCGACGATTCTTTGTCGAAAATGATCAGACGGACTTTTACCCGCAAAGGTACGGCGTACGTAACACCGCGCAACACGCATTCTTTGACATCAAATGCCGGTTCGCCCAGGCGATAACCGACGTACTCCAGCGCAGCATTGCCGGAGTAGCTGATGATCGGGAAAACGGATTTGAAGGCCGCATGCAGGCCCACGTCGCGGAACTGATCTTTGGTCGCTCCCGCCTGCAAGAATTCACGATACGAATCCAGCTGGATAGCCAGAAGGTACGGGACATCCATGACGTCCGGCAACTTGCTAAAGTCCTTGCGGATACGTTTTTTCTCAGTATATGAGTAAGCCATCAGCGTTCCCCAGCTTGGTCACCTGCTTGTTTGGCCCTCCCGACGGGAGCAGCCAGAAAATCTTGCAAACCCCTTGGTTTGCACCACCGCACCGGGTGGCTACAGCACGTTAATGGCGGCGACCGAGTCGACAGCCAAGAACGGAAAAAGGCCGGTGGCAAGAGCCACCAGCCATCAGCCTTCAGCTTAACGCTTGGGCTGGAGACGCAAGGTCGATGCTTACTTCAGCTCGACTTTAGCGCCTGCTTCTTCCAGAGTTGCTTTGGCTTTGTCAGCTGCGTCTTTGGCAACAGCTTCCAGAACCATGGCAGGAGCGCCGTCAACTACAGCCTTGGCTTCTTTCAGGCCCAGACCGGTCAGTTCACGAACTGCCTTGATCACGTTTACTTTCTTCTCGCCAGCTTCCAGCAGCATGACGTTGAATTCGGTTTGCTCTTCAGCAACAGCAGCAACAGCGGCTGGGCCAGCGGAAGCAGCGGCAGCAGAAACGCCGAATTTTTCTTCGAAAGCTTTGATCAGCTCAACAACCTGCAGAACCGACATTTCAGCTACGGCGTTGAGGATATCTTCTTGGGAGATAGACATTACTGTATTTCCTGAATTGGGGGACGGCCTACGCGGCCATCGAAATAAACAAAAATACGCGAGAGAAAATGCTCAGCCTTAGGCTGCGGCAGCTTCTTTTTGCTCGCGAACTGCAGCCAGAGTACGAGCCAGCTTGCTGGTAGCGCCTTGAATCACGCTCATCAGTTGCGAAATAGCTTCGTCACGGGTCGGCAGTGTTGCCAGTACGTCGATTTGGTTAGCTGCGAGGAACTTGCCCTCGAACGCAGCTGCCTTGATCTCGAACTTGTCCTGACTCTTGGCGAATTCCTTGAACAAACGGGCAGCAGCGCCTGGATGTTCTTTGGAGAACGCGATCAGAGTCGGGCCAGTGAACACGTCGTTGAGGACACTGTATTCAGTGTCAGCAACAGCGCGCTTGAGCAGGGTGTTACGTACAACACGTACGTATACGCCAGCTTCACGAGCCTCTTTACGGAGTCCGGTCATAGCGCCTACTGTCACACCACGGGCATCAGCCACGACAGCGGACAGAGCAGCTTTGGCAGCCTCGTTGACTTCAGCGACGATGGCCTTCTTGTCTTCGAGATTAATTGCCACGGGTTTAACTCCTGCTTGTTACCGTTTCATCTGGCCGAAGCCGGATGTCGTTTTGGTGTCTGATTCGGTAAGGAACCGGGAGCACCATCTGCGTAGGCTTGAGGTTTAAGACTTGCGTCGCCTACGGTCTTGGATAGCCCCCGCCAGGCAGGGACCCCAATTTTTTCAATTGGCGCGATCGCTCACGCCAACTTGTGTCTTATACGTCCAGCGAGCCTTGGTCGATGACCAGACCTGGGCCCATAGTGGTGCTCAGGGTAACGCGCTTGACGTAGATGCCTTTCGAGGAAGCTGGTTTGATACGCTTCAGATCAGCGATCAGGGCTTCAACGTTTTCCTTCAGCTTGACGGCATCGAAACCGACTTTGCCAACGGAAGTGTGAATGATGCCGTTTTTGTCGGTGCGATAACGAACCTGACCAGCCTTGGCGTTTTTAACCGCGGTAGCGACGTCTGGGGTTACGGTGCCGACTTTTGGGTTAGGCATCAGGCCACGTGGACCAAGGATCTGACCCAACTGACCTACAACGCGCATTGCATCCGGGGAAGCAATAACGACGTCATAGTTCAGGTCGCCGCCTTTCATTTCGGCAGCCAGGTCGTCCATGCCAACGCGATCGGCGCCGGCGGCCAGAGCAGCTTCAGCTGCTGGACCCTGTGTGAAGACAGCAACACGTACAGTCTTGCCAGTACCGTGTGGCAGCACAGTAGCGCTACGAACGACCTGGTCGGATTTACGTGGGTCAACACCCAGGTTCACAGCAACGTCAACCGACTCGCTGAACTTGACAGTCGACAGCTCGGTCAGCAGGGCAGCAGCGTCTACAAAGTTGTAGGCCTTGCCTGCTTCGATTTTGCCGGCGATAGCCTTTTGGCGCTTGGTCAGCTTAGCCATTACACACCCTCCACGTTAAGGCCCATGCTACGAGCAGAACCGGCGATGGTACGCACGGCTGCATCCATATCAGCTGCAGTCAGATCCGCGTTTTTGGTTTTCGCGATTTCTTCCAGCTGAGCACGAGTCACGGTGCCAACCTTAACGGTGTTAGGACGAGCGGAACCGCTAGTCAGACCAGCAGCTTTCTTCAACAGAACCGAAGCCGGGGTCGACTTGGTTTCGAAGGTGAAGCTACGGTCGCTGTATACAGTGATGATCACTGGAGTCGGCAGACCTGGCTCAAGACCCTGAGTACGGGCGTTGAAGGCCTTGCAGAATTCCATGATGTTCACGCCGTGCTGACCCAGAGCTGGACCGACGGGTGGGCTAGGGTTGGCCTGAGCGGCCTTCACTTGCAGCTTGATGTAAGCGGTAATCTTCTTGGCCATGAGGCACTCCAATTACGGGTTCGAACGCCTCGAAAGGCTCCCCGGTTACTTGCGCGTTTATCCCAGTGACGACAAAACCCCACAGCCTAGGCTGCGGGGTTGGGATGCTTGCTCAGTTAGACCTTTTCGACCTGACTGAACTCCAACTCTACCGGAGTAGAGCGTCCGAAAATGAGCACTGCCACTTGGATCCGGCTCTTTTCGTAGTTAACTTCTTCGACGGTGCCGTTGAAATCAGCAAACGGACCATCGGTGACACGAACAACCTCACCCGGCTCGAACAACGTCTTCGGCTTAGGCTTGTCGCTACCGTCAGCAACACGACGCAGAATCGCTTCTGCTTCTTTGTCGGTGATCGGAGCAGGCTTATCGGCAGTACCGCCAATGAAGCCCATGACACGAGGGGTATCCTTGACCAAGTGCCAAGTACCTTCATTCATGTCCATCTGAACCAGCACGTAGCCTGGGAAGAACTTGCGTTCACTCTTGCGCTTCTGCCCATTCCGCATTTCAACCACTTCTTCAGTGGGAACCAGAATTTCGCCGAAGCCATCTTCCATGCCTGCCAGCTTTACGCGCTCCAGCAAAGAGCGCATAACATGCTTCTCGTAACCCGAGTAAGCATGCACAACGTACCAACGCTTAGCCACGGGACACCCTTAGCCAACAATCAAGGAAACAAGCCAGCCGAGCAGGGAATCAAGCCCCCACAACAGCAACGCCATAACCAGAACAACAGCCACAACAATCAACGTGGTCTGCGTGGTTTCTTGGCGAGTCGGCCAAACGACTTTACGAATTTCGGTGCGAGCTTCCTTTACCAGGACCGCGAAAGACTTGCCTTTGGCAGTCTGCAGGCCTACAAAGGCAGCTACAGCAGCGAGGGCGAGCAAAGCGAGTACGCGGTACAGGATCGGCGAAGCAGAATAGTACTGATTGCCAACAACGCCTACGACCACCAATGCGACTACAGCGAGCCACTTGATCAGATCGAAACGAGAGCTTTGAGCTTCAGCCTTAGGAGTCATCTATGAAGATCCTGTGAAAAGAAAGCCAGATACACCACGTGAATCTGGCAGGTCAGGAGGGAATCGAACCCCCAACCTACGGTTTTGGAGACCGTCGCTCTGCCAATTGAGCTACTGACCTAAAACAAAATCAGGCCGACCATTATGCAGGCCTGAAAAAGACTTTACAACAGCCAACCCCTAGAGACTTGAAACCAACCGGCGAAAACGCCCGTTACAACAGAATCAAGCCGAGATAGCCGTTAAAACAAAGGCAGATATTTTCATATCTGCCTTGTTATATGGAGCTCTTGAGCGGATTTGAACCGCTGACCTCACCCTTACCAAGGGTGTGCTCTACCAACTGAGCTACAAGAGCAAAACACGCTGCACAACCTGCAAACTTGGAGCGGGTAGCGGGAATCGAACCCGCATCATCAGCTTGGAAGGCTGAGGTTCTACCACTAAACTATACCCGCGGAGCTTGCAGCTCACGCTAAAAATGGTGGAGGGGGAAGGATTCGAACCTTCGAAGTCGTAGACGTCAGATTTACAGTCTGATCCCTTTGGCCGCTCGGGAACCCCTCCTAAGCGAGCCGGCATTCTACATCATGCCAGCCTTCTGTCAAGCATTTTCTCATTAAAAATATGAGGTTAGCTGCGTTGACCTTCGCTTCACACTGTAGGCCTTAAAGGTCTTCACTGCGAAGCGGGCGCCATTCTATGCAAACTATTCGAGAGTTGCAATGCCTTCGCACAGCATTATTTTATGTTTTAACTCATTGAATTCCTTAGCAAGGTTTTCAAACGGCAGATCCTCAGCCAGACGCCGGCTTTCAGGGGCCACACGAAGCCAGTAACCGGACGCCTCAGGTGTGCTCAACAGTTGAACCTTGACCTTTATATCCAGGCTCGTGAGGCGCTGCTCAAGCGACTGCGCCTGACGCTGGTCGGCAAAGCCGCCGATGTATAAGCAGGTATTCTGCGCCTCGGGCGCTTTTGCTCGATCACGCCGGGACACCGAGTCCGAGGACTCGCTTAGCAGTCGAATATCCTGCTGAGGGCCACGATACAGACTCAGGGGCGTGACATCCTTGGCGCGCAACGGCGCCTCTTGCTGATGCCAAACGTAATAGAAGGCATTAAGAACGAGTAAAAGTAAAAACAGCCAACGCATAAACACCTCAGGACAATGGACACGCCATGGCCAGACCAACGAAAACCAGGTCCGGGATCAACCGCGCCTGCGGCACGGCGTCCGAGACCAGATCAGCATCCCCACCCGTCAGGAATACGGTGAAATCATCACCCCAGTAGCTGCGGGCCAACTCGAGCTGGGTCAACACGAAGCCCCTGAGCATCAGCGTACAACCACGCTCGACAGCCTCCGCGGTCGTGCGCCCGGGGGAGAGCCGCTCCAGGGCACGCTCAGCCGCCGCGTCGTCGTAGCGTATCTTGCGGGTGTGCGTGCGCAACTGGTTGCGCATCAACGGCATGCCGGGGCAAATGAAGCCGCCCAGGTGCTGGCCGTCTGCCGCGATGAAATCGGCGGTGGCTGCGGTACCAAAATCGAGTACCAGGCACGCGCCCGAAGCCAACTTGAAGCCACCCAGCATCGCCAGCCAGCGATCAAGACCAAGGCGTTCGAAGTCTTGATAGCCATTGCGCACTCCAGCCATCTCACGCGCGGGGACAGCACAGGAGACGACAACACCGAAAGCCCCTTGCAAAGCCTCGACCAGCTTATTGGTCTCTTCTGAAGCCCGAACACTCACCAATCGGCAACGCGCCAACGACAGGCCTGGTAGCGCCGCCAGGCTTTCAATCAATGCGAGGTCCGACCCCACAACACCTTCGGCGCAAGCTTTCGCCTGATCCGATTCAAGTACGCGCCATTTGATAAAGCTATTCCCACAGTCGAGCTCAAGAATCATCACGCAACCTCAGGCTTAGCTCACCACCGCTGTATATTTTTTCAACACCATCGACGCTCAAACGCAACGCACCCTGGCGGTCGACCCCCAGAACCACCCCGTCAACCTGATTGACTCCAGCAATGAGGGACACCGCCCTGCCCTGCCATAAGTGATTCTGCTCCCACTCCTCCTGAAGCGCCGCAAAGCCGGAGGCGGCGTGTCGCTCCAAGTAACGTTGCAACTGCAGCCCCAGCCGCGCCACCAGTAGATTGCGATCTACGGGAGAGCCCGTTTCAAGCTGCACCGACGTCCACTGCTGATCGATTGCCGCGACTTTCTGCATATTTACGTTGATGCCGATCCCGAGCACAACGTGGCAGATATCAGCAGGATCGCCGACCAACTCCAGCAGGATACCGGCAATTTTCTTCTGCCCCACCAAGACATCGTTTGGCCATTTCAAGGCAGCTCCTTGCACGCCCGACTCGCGCAAGGCCTGCATGACCGCAAGCCCCACAACCAGGCTCAGCCCCTCTAGCTGCCGCAGACCGCCCTCGATGCGCAGCACGAGGCTGTAATACACATTCTGAGCGAACGGGCTGACCCACTTGCGCCCCCGTCGACCTCGTCCGGCGCTCTGCTGCTCGGCGAGCACCAGGAATGGTGCCGCGCACCCCGCATCGACAAGGCGCAAGGCTTCAGCATTGGTGGAGTCAATGGAATCGGATATGTGGACAGGCCACGCCAGGGAAGGCGCCTTCAGCGCGATGTCTTCGGCATTCAAGAACACCAGCGGCGATGCCAACTGGTACCCCCTGCCACGCACTTTGTGGATGGGCAGGTTTAACTCAGCCTCAAGATGCTGAAGCTGCTTCCATACAGCACTGCGACTGACGCCCAGGGCGGCGCCCAGCGCTTCCCCGGAGTGGAATCGACCATCTTTCAGAAGTTTTAACAACGTCAGCATGCAAGTATCGCCTCACAATGAGGCACGCATGATAGCCATGCGCAGGGTCATTGCATAGAAAGGCCGGGCCTTAGCACTGACAGCCGTCGCAATGAACCACTTGACCCTTTCCGACCGCCCAAAACAAAACCCCTGTCTGCATAAGCAAACAGGGGTTCTGGAATTTAATCTTGACGATGACCTACTCTCACATGGGGAAACCCCACACTACCATCGGCGATGCATCGTTTCACTGCTGAGTTCGGGATGGGATCAGGTGGTTCCAATGCTCTATGGTCGTCAAGAAATTCGGGTACTGAGTCGTGGCCAGCTGGCCTCGCTTCAGCAAATTGGGTATGTGATAGTTTTCGGTGTTTTGTAAGCGTCGAACTTTCGGTTCGTTTCGTCTTCACACACCGCAATCTGGTCTCTTTCGAGTTCGCAAATTGCTTGGGTGTTATATGGTCAAGCCTCACGGGCAAT